>JBIILR010000066.1:0-8714 GCA_044338365.1 Polynucleobacter sp.
GTAACCGCAAAGATGGCCTCCCGAAATTCACCGACATCGGCGCGCTCAGCTACAAAACGCAGGCGACTGAAGTTCATATTGGCGCCGCATGCTATGGCAATGAGGGTTTTATCTTTTACTTTTTTCTTTTCCACGTACTTCTTGAGACCGGCAATGGCGAGTGCGCCAGCGGGCTCCAAAATGCTGCGCGTATCGGTAAACACATCATTAATGGCAGCGCAAATCTCATCGGTGTCAACGGTAATGATGTCGTCTACGACGCGTTTGCAGATGCGGAAGGTTTCTTTGCCGACTAACTTCACGGCAGTGCCGTCAGAAAATAAACCGACCTCTTTCAGTTCGACCCGGCGACCTGCTTTGAGTGACTGGCGCATGGCATCGGAATCGGCCGCTTGCACGCCAATGATTTTGGTTTCTGGGCGAACGGCTTTGACGTATTCGCCGATGCCGGCAATCAGGCCTCCACCGCCAATGGCAACGAAGATGGCATCAATCGGGGCTTGGTGTTGTTGCAAAATTTCTTGCGCGATTGTTCCTTGACCGGCGATGACGTCGGGATCGTCAAAGGGGTGTACAAAGCTTAAGCCCCGTTTTTTCTCTAATCCCTTGGCATGATCAAAGGCATCGCTATACGATTCGCCAAACAAGACGAGCTCCGTCCAAGAGCCACCACGCGCCTTGACTGCATCGATTTTGACTGCAGGGGTGGTTACTGGCATCACGATGACTGCCTTGCATTTCATTTTGGCAGCTGCGAGGGCTACGCCCTGGGCATGGTTTCCAGCCGACGCAGCGATGACGCCGCGCTTGAGGGCGGCAGGGCTTAGCTGGGCCATTTTGTTGTAAGCGCCACGCAGCTTAAACGAGAAAACCGGCTGGTTGTCCTCCCTTTTGAGCAGAATTCGATTGCCAAGACGCTGCGTTAAAGCGGGCGCTAGCTCCAATTCAGTCTCGCGCGCGACGTCGTAAACGCGAGCCGTTAATATTTTCTTTAAATAGTTGATTGCCATGCGATGAGCGTACCACGGATGGCCCCTAAGCCCTTAGTTTTGCAAGGTTTTATTGGGGTTGTCAGCCGAAATAGGGAATTCCTGTCAGGATCGGATTACTCCTTTAAAATGCGTATTTAACGAACCCCACTCCATGAACGCCCCACTCGGAATAAATCAATTGCTCACTGCTGAGGCTGGGGAGCCCCGTTTACGGGAAATTCCGTACAACTACACCTCCTTCTCAGACCGTGAAATCGTCATTCGCCTCTTAGGGCCGGAGTCCTGGCGCGTCTTGGATTCCCTGCGCGGTGTCCGCAGGACAGGCCGCTCAGCTCGCATGCTGTTTGAGGTCTTGGGTGACATTTGGGTAGTTCAGCGCAATCCCTATTTGCAAGACGATTTATTGGATAACACCAAGCGCCGCAGCATGTTGATTAGCGCGCTCTGGCATCGCTTGGGTGAAGTCGAAAAAAGAATGACGGGTGATTCGGCCGACCAAGTTGAAATCTTGATCCGGGCAGCGCGGACTGCAGTCGAACTCTTTGAGCAGAATTTTGAAACAGTTGCCCAGTTACGTAAACGCGCACAGAAAGTATTGGGTCGCCATACTGCTCTCGACAACGTCGCTTTTGACGGCATGTCGCGTGTCGCCCACGTGACCGATGCAACGGATTGGCGTGTCGAATACCCATTCGTTGTGTTGAAGCCAGATACCGAAGCAGAGATACCGGGCTTAGTTAAAGCCTGTACCGAGTTGGGTCTCACCATCATTCCACGCGGGGGAGGCACTGGCTACACCGGCGGCGCGATTCCCTTAGTCGCTATGTCGGCCGTCATCAATACCGAAAAGCTGGAACAAATTGACCCTGTGGTTCGAGTAACGCTGCCTGGTTTAAGTGAGGCAGTACCAACCATTTTCACGGGCGCTGGCGTTGTAACGCGTCGCGTTGCCGAGGCAGCAGAGCGAGTGGGCTTGGTGTTTGCGGTAGACCCCACTTCGGCCG
Source organism: Polynucleobacter sp. (assembly GCA_044338365.1). Classification (GTDB taxonomy): domain Bacteria; phylum Pseudomonadota; class Gammaproteobacteria; order Burkholderiales; family Burkholderiaceae; genus Polynucleobacter. The sequence goes on from JBIILR010000066.1 coordinate 1,997, forward strand.
ATGCCAGTTGCATTGGCGGTAACGTGGCGATGAATGCAGGTGGTAAGAAAGCCGTTTTATGGGGTACTGCTTTAGATAATCTAGCTAGTTGGCGCATGGTTGACCCCGAGGGGAATTGGCTCGATGTAATTCGTGTCAACCATAACTTGGGCAAGATTCATGAGGCCGAGGCTGCGCAGTTTGATCTGGTGTGGTCCGATGGATTACAGGCCCCGGGCGAGAAAGTATTGCGTCGCGAGACCCTTCATATCGAAGGCCGTCGCTTTCGAAAAGCGGGTTTAGGTAAAGACGTTACCGATAAGTTTTTATCGGGATTGCCAGGTGTTCAAAAAGAGGGCTGTGATGGTCTGATTACGAGCGCCACTTGGATTCTGCACCGTATGCCGCAATACATGCGTACCGTTTGCTTGGAATTCTTTGGACAGGCGCGCGAAGCCATTCCGAGCATTGTGGAGATAAAAGCCTATCTCGATGGTTTGAGTCGCGATGGTGGCCCTATCCTGGCCGGCCTTGAGCATTTGGACGATCGCTATCTAAAAGCAGTAGGCTACTCCACGAAGTCCAAGCGCAATACCCTACCGAAGATGGTATTGATTGGCGATATAGCCGGTGATGATGAATCTGCTGTCGCGGCCGCGACGAGTGAGGTGGTGCGCATGGCTAATCTGCGTGTTGGCGAAGGCTTTGTTGCCGTTAGCCCCGAAGCGCGCAAGAAATTTTGGTTAGACCGGGCGCGTACCGCCGCGATTGCTCGCCACACCAATGCCTTCAAGATTAACGAAGACGTCGTAATTCCGCTCGATCGCATGGGTGAGTACACCGACGGTATTGAGCGCATCAATATTGAACTCTCCCTTAAAAACAAAATGCAGTTATTGGATGCGCTGGAAGCATTCTTGCGCAAAGGCAATTTACCGCTGGGTAAGGCCGATGAAGACGATGACATCTCCCCCGCAGAAATTCTGGGTGATCGTGTTGATGGCGCTATTGCGCTTATCCACCAGGTACGGGCACGTTGGTCTGGTTGGTTGACTGATCTCAATCGTTTCTTTCCTGAGCTACAGAATTACACCTTACGCGCATCGTGGAAGACCGATGTGCGTGCGGAGCTGCGCATCATTTTTGGCGGCGCTGCCTTTGAACAGATTTTGGCAGAGCTAGAAAAGACCCACCAGGCTATTTTGCGTAAGCGTGTATTTGTGGCGCTGCACATGCATGCCGGTGATGGCAATGTGCATACCAATATTCCAGTGAACTCCGATGACTATGGCATGTTGCAAGACGCACATCGCTCGGTTGATCAGATTATGGCCTTGGCACGCTCGCTCGATGGTGTGATCTCAGGTGAGCACGGTATTGGCATTACGAAGCTCGAATACCTCACTGATGAAGAGCTAAAAGATTTCAGGGCATATAAAAATCGCGTTGATCCGGAAGGCAGGTTTAATAAGGGCAAGTTGATGCCCCATGCGGATTTGAGCATGGCGTATACGCCCAGCTTTGGATTAATGGGTCACGAGTCCTTGATCATGCAGCAAAGCGACATTGGCGCGATTGCCGATAGCGTGAAAGATTGTTTACGCTGCGGTAAATGCAAACCCGTCTGCGCGACCCATGTACCGCGCGCCAATTTGCTGTATAGCCCACGCGATAAGATCTTGGCGACATCCTTGCTGATCGAAGCATTCTTATACGAGGAGCAGACCCGGCGCGGGATTTCAATCCGCCATTGGGAAATGTTTGATGACGTAGCGGCTCATTGCACGGTCTGCCATAAGTGCGCTACGCCTTGCCCAGTCAAAATTGACTTTGGTGATGTGACGATGAATATGCGCAACTTACTGCGCAAGATGGGCCAGCAGCGTTTCAATATAGGTACAGCCACATCCATGTTCTTTTTAAATGCCAGCAACCCCGATACGATTCGCTTGACGCGTAAAGTAGTGATTGAGTGGGGCTATAAGGCGCAGCGCATTGCGAATAATTTGCTGCGTCGCCTTGCTAAAAAACAAACGGCCACGCCACCCGCAACGGTAGGCAAGCCGCCGATGAAAGAGCAGGTCATTCACTTCATTAATAAGAAGATGCCGGGGAACTTACCCAAGAAAACCGCCCGAGCCCTCTTGGATATTGAAGATGCCAATTACGTCCCGATCATTCGGGATCCAAAGATAACGACTGCAGATACCGAGGCAGTATTTTATTTTCCAGGTTGCGGCTCTGAGCGTTTGTTCTCGCAAGTAGGCCTTGCTACCCAGGCCATGCTTTGGAATGTCGGTGTGCAAACCGTATTACCACCAGGCTATCTATGTTGCGGCTATCCACAGCGCGGTAACGGCGAGTTCGACAAAGCAGAGAAGATGATTACAGACAATCGCGTGCTCTTCCATCGGGTAGCCAATACGCTGAACTATTTGGATATTAAAACCGTCGTAGTGTCCTGCGGCACGTGCTACGACCAATTGGCGGGTTACCAGTTTGAGCAGATTTTCCCTGGATGCCGCATCATTGATATTCATGAGTACTTATTGGAGAAGGGCGTCAAGTTAGAGGGTGTGACGGGCGTACGCTACATGTACCATGACCCCTGCCATTCCCCGATGAAGTTGCAAGATCCACTGAAAACCGTGAATGAACTGATTCAGACGGAAGACAAACAAGCCATTTTGAAGAATGAGCGTTGCTGTGGTGAGTCCGGTACTTTGGCGGTGACACGCCCGGATATTTCCACGCAGATACGCTTTCGTAAGCAGATTGAAATGGAAAAGGCAGCCACCAACTTAAAAGCGGATTTCACGGGCGAGGTCAAAGTCTTAACCAGCTGCCCATCTTGCTTGCAAGGCTTATCGCGCTTTGATGCCGATAGCGCAACTACCGCAGATTACATCGTCGTTGAAATGGCGCAGCGCATCTTGGGCGACAATTGGATGCAAGACTACGTCACCCAAGCCAATCAGGGTGGCATTGAGAGGGTATTGGTTTAATGATTCCAACAAATGTAGTGATGCACCAACAATCCAAGGTATTGGAGTTGAGTTACGAGAACGGCAATTCATATCGTCTGCCGTTTGAATTCTTACGCGTGTTATCCCCCTCAGCAGAGGTCCGGGGCCACGGCCCTGGTCAAGAGACTTTGCAGACCGGCAAACGCGATGTCGGGATTAATGAGCTTGAGCCCGTGGGCCACTATGCCATTCGTCCGATGTTTTCAGATGGACATGATTCCGGATTGTTTTCATGGGAGTACTTGTATTTCCTGTGCGAAAACCAGGATCCATTGTGGAACGATTACCTCGATAAGCTTAAGCAAGCAGGTGCAAGCCGCGATGTCGCAATGACGCAAACTGGCCACGAAGGCCATTCCTGCGGAAATAAATAAATACCTCAGATACGGCAATATGAATAAAACCCATTTTGGTTACCAAACGGTAGACGAGGCAGAGAAAGCGGACAAGGTCGCCGATGTCTTTCACTCCGTAGCTAATAAATACGACGTGATGAATGACTTGATGTCATTTGGCCTGCATCGCATTTGGAAAAAACTGACGATCGCTCGGGCACAGGTTCGCCCTGGGCAGCGCATTCTGGATATTGCGGGTGGCACAGGCGACCTCGCCGCCGCATTTGCAACTGCAGCAGAGTGGGGCAAGCATCCTGATGCCGAGGTCTGGCTTAGCGACATCAATGCATCGATGTTGGGGGTGGGGCGCGATCGCCTGATGGACCGAGGTATGGTTTTGCCCTGCGTGCAATTCGATGCCGAGTCCATTCCCTTCCTGGCAAACCACTTTGATGTCGTGACGGTTGCATTTGGGCTTCGCAATATGACGCACAAAGAGCGCGCTCTAAGTGAAATGCTGCGCGTGATTAAACCGGGTGGGCGGGTTTTGGTGCTCGAGTTTTCGAAGCCCGATGCCATGCTGCAGCCGGTGTACGATGTGTATTCCTTCAAGGTGCTGCCGTGGTTGGGTGAAAAAATTGCCCAAGACGCTGAAAGTTATCGGTATTTGGCAGAATCGATTCGGATGCACCCCGATGCCGAAACCTTGAAAAATATGATGTTGGAGGCCGGTTTTGATGCGGTTGATACCCATAGGTTAACTGGGGGTATCGTTGCGCTCCATATTGGTATTAAATACTAAGTGTTAGTTTTGTCGTTGTGCATTACTGGAGACCTAAAAAATGAATAAAAATGCAATCAAAGCCATCGTATTAACCGTCGCACTGACCTTTTCTTCGGTTGGCTATGTTGACGCTAAGCGCATGGGCAGCGGAAAAAATATGGGCCAATCGGCTCCAGTACAAAAACAGGCGCAGCCTGCGCAAGCGCAAAAGCCAGCGCAGCAAGCTCAGCCTGCGGCGCCCGCTGCTGGTAATGCAGCAGCGGCAGCACCCAAGCGTCCTGGATTTGGCGGCATGCTGGGCGGCTTAGCGGCAGGCCTTGGTATTGCTTACCTTCTCTCCCATTTTGGTTTGGGTGAAGCCGCCGCTTCGATGTTTACCGGGATTTTGATTGCCTTGGCAGTTGGCTTACTCCTCTTCTTTATCATGAAGCGCTTCATGCCATCGATGTCCGGTACAGGGCGTGCAAGCCCAGCTCCTGCCGGTAACAATGGTATGCAGCGCACGGCGTATGAGCATGGCAACACCCGCAACGAGCCTGGCTTTGTTCCTGTGGCCGCCTCTTTTGGCGGCTCAGCAGCGGTAGTTCCTGAGGCGGCGAAATCCTTGCCAGCGGGGTTTGATGAGTACGCATTCTTGGACAATGCAAAGCACTACTTCGTCAAATTGCAAAAAGCATGGGATGACGGTGATTTGGATTCATTGCGAGAGTTTGCTACCCCCGAGATGTTTGATACGCTCACCCAAGACTTGAATGCCCGCGCAGAAGTAAGCAATCAAACCGACGTAGTCACCTTGAATGCCGAGCTATTGGGTGTTGAAACCGGTCAAGACAATTATTTGGCTAGCATTCAATTCACCGGCATGATTCGGGAGCAGGCAGATGCTCCAGCCGCTCCATTTACCGAAATTTGGAATTTGAGCAAGCCAATTCATGGCTCTGGCGGTTGGGTTCTAGCCGGGATTCAGCAGTTGGTTTAAGCTTAGGCTTTCCCCACGGAAAAACCCGCATTCGTGCGGGTTTTTTGCACCCATGAATTCGGTATTAACATCCGCTCGGCCAGTTACCAGTGCAGCCATCTGCCACGGCATCAATCATGTCTTGGCGGGGGAGCCGTGGGCTAGCGCCGAGCTAGCAAAGCATGCCGGTAAAGCCATTGCCTTAGAAATGCCTTTTGGTCGATTTGCCGTGCAGATTAACAATAAGGGCCTATTGGATGCCGTAAGCCATTCGGATGTGCCTACCAAAACCCCCGACGGGGAAGTGCTATCGCCAGTCAGAACAGCTCTGGTGCTCACGATTTCAAGCCAAGCACTTTCCACCTTGCTAACGAGCAGTGGTCCCATTCGGGAAAATGCATTTAAATCAGTGACGATTGCGGGTGATGCCGACTTGGCTCAGTTATTAGGCCGCTTAGCGGGTCAGTTGCGCTGGGAATACGAAGAGGATCTCTCAAAAATCATTGGTGATGCGCCAGCCCATTTTGCTGTCGCTCAAGGGAAAAAAATAGCAAGTGCCGGTAAGGCGGCTGGCCGCGATTTTCTTGAAAATGCCGTTGAGTACCTCAGTGAAGAAAAGAAGGTCCTATTGAATCAGCGTGACTTTGCAATACACAAAAATCAACTGATGGAATTACGCGATAGCGTCGAGCGTTTGGATAAGCGTATTGCATTGCTGCAGCAAAGGAGTAAATAAGCATGGCTCGCTTTGCACGACTTTGCTTTATCTTTTTTACGGCATGGCGTTTTGGTTTGTTGCCCTTGCTGCGCGACAACCTCAAGCCCGGTATAAAACGGATCTTACTTTCGATTGCTTGCGTAGCATCTCCGAATGCATTACCGCGGGGCGTGCGGATACGACTAACTCTAGAAGCGCTTGGCCCGATCTTTGTTAAGTTTGGCCAAGTTCTATCCACCCGCCGCGATTTATTGCCGGATGATATTTCGGATGAATTGGCCAAGTTGCAAGACCAAGTGCCACCGTTCTCCAATGCCGAGTCACGCGAGCTGATTGAAACTGCGCTAGGCAAACCGATTGAAGACGTTTTTATTCAGTTTGATGCCACGCCGGTCGCTAGCGCCTCGGTAGCCCAAGTGCATTTTGGTGTGCTGCGCGCAACCCTACAGCGCCCAGACTGGGAAGGGCGTGAGGTAGCCATCAAGGTCTTGCGCCCCGGCATCTTGCCTGTGATTGAGGGTGACTTGGCATTGATGCACGACTTGGCGAAGATCGTGGAAAAGGTATCGGCCGATGGTCGGCGTCTAAAGCCACGCGAGGTAGTTGCGGAGTTTGATGTTTATTTGCACGATGAATTGGATTTGATGCGCGAGGCGGCCAACGCCAGCCAGTTGCGGCGCTATTTTATCAATTCAGATAAGTTGATGATTCCAGAAATGTATTGGGATCTGTGCCATACCAGCGTGATTGTGATGGAGCGCATGAATGGTATCTCGATTGGCCGCACCGATGAATTACGCGCAGCTGGAGTTGATTTCAAAAAATTGGCAGCCGATGGCGTTGAAATCTTTTTTACCCAAGTATTTCAGTACGGCTTCTTTCATGCGGACATGCACCCAGGCAATATTCTGATCAGCT
>JBIILR010000179.1:0-2502 GCA_044338365.1 Polynucleobacter sp.
TGAGGCGCTCTGGCGATTGTCCTGTGTAACCAATGGTCCAAACAGCACGATTGATTTCACGCAGGATGGATTCGATTTCAGGCTCTTGCCAGTTTTTACCAGCGTATTTTGCATCGATCATCTTGAAGTTAACCGACAGCTCTTTGCCGAAGCCAAGGCGGTTTGCAAACTCTTGCATGAGGACGTGGTCTGGTACAGACTCAAATAAGGGATCGATGACTTTCTCACGCCACTGAAGTGAGCGATTGGAAGCCGTGACCGATCCGGTGGTTTCAAACTGGGTACATGCTGGCAACAAATAGACTGCGCGGTTTTTATTAACCTCTTCACCTTTAGCAGCTGGCATGGCAGCCATCGCCGCTGTCGCGCTTGGATACGGATCAACCACGACCAATAAATCCAATTTATTCATAGCACGCTTCATATCTAAGCCGCGTGTCTGTGAATTCGGCGCATGACCCCAGAAGAACAAGCCTTTGACTGCAGTTTCTTGGTCAATCATGTCTGGGTTTTCAAGCACCGCATCAACCCAACGCGAGACGGTCGTACCCGACTTCTCCATCATGTTTGGAGCGTAACGGCCTTTAATCCACTCGTAATCCACGCCCCAAACGGTGGCGTAGTGCTTCCACGATCCGGCAGCTAAGCCATAGTAGCCAGGCAAGGAATCAGGGTTAGGACCAACGTCCGTCGCACCTTGTACGTTATCGTGACCACGGAAAATGTTGGCGCCACCACCGGACTTGCCGATGTTGCCCAAAGCCAATTGCAAGATGCACGATGCGCGAACCATGGCGTTACCGATGGTGTGCTGGGTTTGACCCATACACCAAACAATGGTGCTGGGGCGATTCATGGCCATGGTTTGCGCCACTTTGAATACCTGTGCCTCAGGAACGCCGCATGCCTCTTCAACTGCAGCAGGACCCCATTTTTCCATTACTTCTTTGCGGATATCATCCATGCCGAATACGCGGTCATTGATGTACTTCTTATCTTCCCAGTTGTTGGCGAAGACGTGATAAAGCACGCCGAACAAGAATGGAATGTCCGAGCCAGAACGAATGCGAACATATTGATCTGACTTGGCGGCGGTACGGGTATAGCGTGGGTCGACCACGATCAACTTACAGCCGTTTTCTTTGGCATGCAACATGTGGACCATGGAGACAGGGTGTGCTTCAGCGGCATTCGAGCCGATGTAGAGCGCTGCCTTTGAGTTCATCATGTCGTTGTAGCTATTGGTCATCGCACCATAGCCCCAGGTGTTGGCAACGCCAGCAACCGTGGTTGAGTGGCAAATACGCGCCTGGTGATCGGTATTGTTGGTGCCGAAGAAGGACACCCACTTACGCAGCAAATACGCTTGCTCGTTATTAAACTTGGACGAGCCAATAAAGTACAAGGAGTCAGGGGAGTACTTGGCGCGAAGATCTTTCATCTTGGCGGTAATTTCATCGAGGGCCTGATCCCAAGAAATGCGCTGATATTTGCCATCCACCAACTTCATGGGGTAACGCAAACGGTAGTCTCCATGGCCATGCTCACGCAATGCAGCGCCCTTGGCGCACTGGCCGCCCATATTGATGGGAGAATCAAACACCGGGTCTTGACGGACCCAAACGCCATTCTCAACCGTAGCATCGCTGGCACAGCCAACGGAGCAATGGGTACAAACGGTACGTTTTACTTCAATCTTGCCCTTGCCATCCAGCATTGCTTTGCTTGGGTCTGCTGCCGTTGCTTTTTGCACTAGATTGAGCTGGCTTACTGCAATTCCTGCGCCAACTCCAATTCCGGAGCGCTTCAGAAATGTCCGTCGATCCATGGTGGGAACGGCTGCCTTGAGGCCTCGCGACAAACTCCCAATTAAGTTCGATACCGGTACCGAGCGGGTCGTGGTGTTTACTGGATTTTTACGAATCAGACTCATCTGATGCTCCTGAGGGGTTTTATATTTTTTAGGTAAAGGTTGCTACGTATTTAAATTAAGGTTGTTTCGTAATACTTACGAACGTGTTCAGTTAACTGATATCCGTCTTTCTTCTCGCCTACAGTGCTGCCCACCTCTTGAATAATGGCTTTGCCCATGGGCGTTTGCGAGACCACCGCAACTGCACCGACCGTAGCGCCAGCACTGATGAAAAATTTTCTGCGCGAAGCAGTAGTCTCTGGCGTTTTAAGTGACTTTGTCTTTGTGCTCATGTGAACTCCATTGGGTGGATGTATATATGCAACATTTTTCTAATAATGAGTGTATTACTTTTGTAACTTTTTTGTATTCCATTTATGCAAATTTGACTCAGTAAATACCCTTATAAGTGATTTATAAAAAGCTCACATCATGTCAAACGCTTGACCCTCAATTGCCAAAAATTCACGGGTGAGCGCTGCAACGGGGCGGTATAAATGCAATTCGGGATTGGCTTCTATCGCGTCACAAAAATCGTCGTACCAGGGCCGAATGTGGTCATTGAAAAAAACCCTTTGATTAGTAAGGTT
>JBIILR010000067.1:0-8468 GCA_044338365.1 Polynucleobacter sp.
CAAAAACAAGCGTACCAAGCCTGAGAAGTTAGAGATCATGAAATTCGATCCTACCGTTCGCAAGCACGTATCGTACAAAGAGACCAAGCTGAAGTAAATTTCAGTTTCATCTCAATAAAAAACCCGCCATGTGCGGGTTTTTTATTGCCTCGTTTATGCGGATGACTAACTGTAGCGGCGCAACCGAATCGAGAAGTCACGTAAGTTCGATACGCCACTTTCTTCGGCACGTTGACACCAGGTGCGAAGCTGACTTAAGAGTTGCTCGCCGGTTGCATTGGAACGGCTCCACAGCGCCTGTAAATCACGGCGCATTTCAATCATCTTGCGCAGTTGCGCATTTTGCTGAGTTAACTCTTCTAGCTTGTGCCTCTCGATCGCCGTCAACTGAGTTTCATCTTTGCAGAGCCAGGTGCGCGCATCATTGAGATGAGCGGCAAGCTCTTGCATGTGTTGAACTTCGCTCACGAAAAACTTCTTTAAGGATTTGCTGTAGCGCGCCATCACTTCATAGCGATTAGCAATAATTGCCTCTAATGTATCTTGATCTGCTGGGCGTACCTCCGACAGCACCGGCTTGGGTGGCACTTTTTTGACTGTAGCCAAACCCACTGCGCTCATCATTTGAATGTAGAGCCAGCCGATATCAAACTCGTACCACTTGTTCGATAACTTCGCACTGGTTGCGTAGGTGTGGTGATTGTTGTGCAACTCTTCACCACCAATCAAAATGCCCCACGGCACGATATTGCGGGAAGCGTCTTCACTGTTGAAGTTGCGATAGCCCCAAAAGTGGCCAATGCCATTAATTACGCCGGCAGCAGTGATTGGTATCCACAGCATTTGCACTGCCCATACCGTTGCCCCAATCGCGCCAAACAAGAACAGGTCGATGATCATCATCAGCGCAACGCCCTGCCATGAGAATTTCGAGTAAATGTTACGCTCGAGCCAATCATCGGGTGTGCCGTGCCCAAACTTCTGCAGGGTCTCTTGGTTTTTTGTTTCAGACTTGTAAAGCTCAGCGCCACGACTTAAAACAGTATTAATTCCCAAGACCTGAGGACTATGGGGATCATCAATGGTTTCGCATTTAGCGTGGTGCTTGCGGTGAACGGCAGCCCATTCTTTGGTAACCATGCCGGTGGTGAGCCAGAGCCAGAAACGAAAGAAGTGCGAGGCAATCGGATGCAAATCGAGCGCACGGTGCGCTTGGCAGCGGTGCAGGAAAATGGTGACGCCAGCAATAGTGATGTGCGTTAACACTAAGGTAAACAGCACAATTTGCCACCAAGCCCAATCGAGGTAGCCGTGGGCCAACCACTGAATCAAACCATCGTGCAAGGCAGTTATGTCAAAGCTAGAGTTCAAAGCATCCCCTAAGCGGAATCAGTAACTCTCTATTTTAAGCTTTTCGCCTAAAAATTGCCCCGAAGAAACCATCGGTTCCATGCAAATGGGGCCATAGCTGCCACCAGGGGTTATCCGGACTCGTCCCAATCGGCTGCGCCCCATCCAAAAAGTGGTCTTTGAGTACTTCAGCAGCAGGAACTAATTCAAACTCGGGGTGTTTTTCTAAGAACTGCAGGGCAATGGCCTGATTTTCTTGGGGTAATAAGCTGCACGTTGCATAGACCAAGCGGCCACCGGGTTTCAGTAGGCGACTGGCTGAAGCCAAAATGCTGGCCTGCTTTGCATTGAGCTCGATAACCGCTGCAGGCGTTTGACGCCATTTCAGATCGGGGTTACGGCGCAAGGTGCCAATGCCGCTGCAAGGCGCATCTACGAGTACCCGATCAATTTTGCCAGCCAAGCGCTTCACTTTCGAATCATTCTCACTATCGATCCACACGGGATGCACATTCGAGAGACCGCTACGGGCTTGGCGTGGCTTCAGATTAGCCAACCTACGCTCCGAAGTATCAAAGGCATAAAGGCGTCCAGTAGAGCGCATTAAGGCGCCCAAGGCCAAGGTCTTGCCACCAGCGCCCGCACAAAAATCAACCACCATCTCGCCGCGCTTAGGGCCCAATAAATGGCACAGCAATTGGCTGCCCTCGTCCTGCACTTCAAAAAGGCCTGCCTTAAACCAACTGGAATTCTGTAATGCAGGCTTACCCATAATGCGAATGCCATCGGGCGAAAACGGCGTTGGCACCGCTTGATAGCGACCACCCAAGGCATTCATTTCTTCGAGTAGCGTATCGCGATTGGCCTTAATGGTATTCACACGCAAATCCAGTAAGGCTGGGCGCATAAGGGCGATTGCAAGTTCTTGGCGCTGGGCTTCGCCAGGCGATGACTCAAATGCATTCCAGAGCCATTCAGGCAAGTTGTTGCGCACCATCGGCGCTAAGGTATCGCGATCGAGCTCAGAGTAGCGTTTGAGCCAATCATATTCACTAGGCTGAATAACGTGGGCCAAGTCCGCCAGTGCGCTCTCAGGGCGATTGGCAGAGCCGAGGCCGCCCTCAGACAATGCTGACATCATGCCAAGGAGAGCAAGACGTCTCGCTTGGGTTCCGCTCCCACTCGAGGCAAATTGCGACATCTCATTTTTACGGCGCAGGATAGCAAATGCACTCTCTGCAATTAAGGCACGATCGCGGTTACCGAGTTGAGGCTCTGCACGGAAGTAGCGACTGACCACACGGTCAGATGGCTGCTCAAAACTTAAGAGTTCGGGAAGCAGGCGCTCCAAATGGGCAGCATGCTGCGGTAAAGCCTTTGCATGGGAGAAATTCTTCTGCCCGCTAACGGGCGCAGCTTCAGGACCTCGTCGTTGTGGGCGACTATGGGTACGGGCGCCAGACGCGGGTGAACGATCGGAGGCTCGGCTGCGAGACTGCTTTGCGCCGCGCTCGGGTCTTACCTTATTCATATACAAACCATTGCGACTCGGGGGGCTGCACCTTCACTTGATTTCCTTCTATTCGCAATCGATCGTCAAGAAACCATTTTACGGCCCGCGGGTAGATTTGATGCTCCATTTGCAAAACCCGTGCGGCCAATTGCGCTGCCGAATCGCCCGGAAGCACAGGAACAGTGGCCTGGCAGATGATGGGGCCCTCATCCACGCCCTCGCTGACAAAGTGCACGCTGGCGCCATGCGTACTTACTCCTGCCTCCAAAGCCCGTTCATGGGTGTGCAAACCCGGGAAGCTGGGCAGCAGGGATGGGTGAATATTGATCAACTTTCCGGCGTAATGCCGAATAAACTCAGGCGTCAAGATGCGCATAAAGCCAGCTAAAACCACTAAATCCGGCTTGAGAAGGTCGATTTGCTGCATTAATGCCCGATCAAATGCAGCCCGGTCTGGGTAGGTTTTGTGATCCAGGGCCAGCGCAGGAATGCCCTCGGAGCGTGCAAAATCAAGGCCCTTAGCCTCAGGGCGATTTGCTATTACCCCACTAAATTGGACTGCCCAATTCTCTTTTTGGGCTGTTTTGACGATGGCTTCGAAATTCGATCCGCGTCCGGAGATTAAGGTAACGATGGAGTGCATGCCCACAATATAATTCAAGGCTACCCTGAAAGCGACCAGTGAACGTATTCCGAGGCTCTGCCCACCTTCGTGCTGCACCCCCTTGTGCCCTTACCATCGGCAATTTTGATGGCGTGCATCGGGGTCATCACGCCTTGCTAGAGGCTCTCACTGCGGGTGCGCGTGCAAGGGGTCTCGCCTCTTGTGTGATGACGTTTGAACCACACCCGAAAGAATTTTTTACTCCCGCCGAAGCGCCGCCACGCATCTTAAATTTGCGTGATAAGTTAAGCGCCTTTGCCAACATCGGCATTGACCGGGTGGTAATCGAACGCTTTAATGCCGCCTATGCCAAATTGACCCCTGAGGAATTTGTTGCTGAAATTCTGCTGCGGCGCCTGAGCACCAAATGGATTTTGATTGGCGATGACTTTTGTTATGGCGCAAAACGTGCAGGGGACTTTGCTAGCCTGAAACGCGCCGGCGAAGCGTTTGGTTTTGAAGTGTCCAACATCAATACCGTTTTAGAGAATCAAGAGCGCATCTCCAGTTCGGCTCTACGTAATGCATTAGCCGAAGGTGATATGCCCAAGGCAGCACTGCTGCTCGGCAGGCCTTATATGATTTCTGGGCACGTGATTTACGGCCGCCAACTCGGCAGAACGCTGGGCTTTCCCACCTTGAACCTGGCTGTGGCAAATCATCTAGACGAGCGCAAGCCTGCGATGACTGGCATTTTTACCGTCCGCGTTCATGGCCTTGGAGATAAGCCCTTACCGGGGGTTGCCAGCCTAGGGGTAAGGCCAACAGTAGAAGATGAGGGACGTGTTTTACTTGAGGTGTATTTATTTGATTTCAACGCCCAAGTCTATGGCCGCATTATCCGCGTTGAACTCTTAGAAAAAATACGGGACGAGGCAAAATACCCTGACCTCGACTCGCTGCAGTCTGCTATTCAAAACGATGCGCAATGTGCGCGTGATTATTTCCAGAAAAAAGTCTATGTCTGAAAAATCCAATTCTTATCCCGTTAACCTTCTGGAGACCGCTTTTCCGATGCGGGGCGATTTACCCAAGCGCGAGCCGCAATGGGTAGCCCAGTGGCAAAAAAATAAACTCTACGAAGCCATTCGCGCGGCGCATGCAGGGCAACCCAAATTCATCTTGCATGATGGTCCTCCTTATGCCAATGGCGATATTCACATTGGTCATGCGGTCAATAAGATTCTCAAAGACATGATTGTTAAATCCCGCTGGCTGATGGGTTTTGATGCTGTCTATGTTCCCGGCTGGGACTGCCATGGCATGCCAATTGAAATCCAAATTGAAAAAAAGTTTGGTAAAAATTTACCGACCGCCGAAGTCCAGGCTAAAGCACGCCAGTACGCTAGCGAGCAAATTGCGAAACAGAAAACCGACTTTGAGCGCTTGGGCGTTCTGGGCGACTGGAACAACCCCTACTTCACCATGAATTACCGCAATGAGGCGGATGAGATTCGTGCGCTGGGCTCCATTTGGAAAAAGGGCTATGTCTTTCGTGGTCTAAAACCCGTTAACTGGTGTTTTGACTGCGGCTCTGCGCTCGCCGAAGCCGAAGTCGAGTACCAAGATAAAACCGATCCTGCGGTCGATGTTGGCTTTGCCTTTGATGATGCGCAGCGAAGCAATTTAGCTAAGGCATTTAGCATCCCTCGCTTGCCAGAGAAAAAAGGCATGGTTGTGATCTGGACCACCACACCGTGGACGCTCCCCGCCAACCAGGCGCTCAATGTGCACCCGGGACTGGAATACGCTTTGGTGGAAACCGATCAAGCCCTGCTTATTCTGGCCAAAGACCGTGTCGAAATTTGCCTGCAAGAGTACGGTCTCGAAGGTAAGGTCATCGCGACCTGTACCGGTCAGCAATTAGCCGGCATCTCCTTTTGGCATCCGCTCGCATCACTCAATGAAGGCTACCGTCGCCTCTCACCCATCTATCCAGCAGAGTATGTCACGCTCGATACCGGTACCGGCCTCGTGCACTGCTCGCCGGCCTACGGCGAGGAAGACTTTAAATCCTGCAAAGCGAATGGCTTAGTCGATAAGGACATTCTGAATCCAGTGATGGGCAATGGAGTTTATGCATCATGGCTGCCTCTTTTTGCCAATGAATTTGTCTGGAAAGCCAATCCGAAGATTGTCGAAGCGCTGCGCAGCGCCGGTAGTCTTTTAAAAGATAAATCGTATAGCCACTCCTACATGCATTGCTGGCGCCATAAAACTCCCATCATTTATCGCGCTACTTCGCAGTGGTTTGCTAGTATGGATAAAAAACCAGCTGACGAGAAAGCCAGCTTGCGTGAGGCCGCCCTAGAAGGCATCAACAACACGCAGTTCTATCCCGCCTGGGGCAAGCAACGCCTGCACAGCATGATTGCGAACCGCCCAGACTGGACCCTATCGCGTCAACGCCAATGGGGTGTACCGATGGCCTTCTTTGTGCATAAAGAAACGGGTGAGCCCCATCCTCGCACAGCCGAACTCTTAGAAGTAATTGCCAAACGCGTTGAACAAGATGGTATTGAGGCCTGGCAAAAAATCGATGTGGCTGAACTCTTGGGTGATGATGCATCCCAATACGAAAAGAACCGCGATACCTTGGATGTTTGGTTTGATTCGGGGACAACCCACTGGCATGTGATCCGCGGCTCACACCGTGATGAGCTCTATCGCCCCGAGGCCGAAAATGCCGATGGCCGTTTGGCTGATTTGTATTTAGAGGGTTCGGATCAACACCGCGGTTGGTTTCACTCATCGCTACTCACCGGCGCCATGCTCGATGGCAAGCCGCCCTACAAGGCCTTGCTGACCCACGGCTTCACGGTCGATGGCCAAGGTCGCAAAATGAGCAAATCGGTCGGCAACGTCATCGCACCGCAACAGGTGGCTGATAAGTTAGGTGCTGAAATCATTCGCCTTTGGGCTGCCTCTACTGACTACTCGGGCGAGATGACTATCTCGGATGAGATTCTGAAGCGGGTGGTTGAGAGCTATCGCCGCATGCGCAATACCTTGCGCTTTTTGCTGGCTAATCTTTCTGACTTTGATCCGAATCAAGATGCAATGCCAGCCAGCGAGTGGTTGGAAATCGATCGCTACGCAGTTGCCCTCGCTGCGCAATTGCAAGAGGAGATTCAGGCGCACTACGAGGCTTATGAATTTCAGCCCGCAGTTGCGCGCATGCTGACCTTCTGCTCTGAAGATTTGGGTGGCTTTTATTTGGATATCCTTAAAGATCGTCTCTATACCAGCGCACCCAATTCGAAAGAACGGCGCGCGGCGCAAAACGCCCTATTCCACATTACCCGCAATCTGTTGAAATGGCTCGCCCCTTTCCTGTCATTTACTGCAGAAGAAGCTTGGGCATCGTTTCCCCATGGATCCGAGAACAAAAGTAAGATCTCTATCTTTATGGAAGAGTTCGGCACATTCCCCGATATCGCTAAGAGCACAGAGTTACTCGCTAAATGGAGTCGCATTCGGGAAATTCGCTCCGAGGTGACTAAGGCCATTGAAATTGAGCGCGAAGCAGGTCATGTTGGCTCTTCCTTGCAAGCAGAGCTCACCATCAAAGTCGATGACGTCGACTTTGCCATCCTGCATTCATTAGAAGATGATCTGCGCTTTGTCACCATCACGTCCAGCGCCAATATTGAACTTAGCACTGCGGGGCTAGAGGTTTTGGTGCGCGCAAGCCAGTATAAAAAATGTGGTCGCTGTTGGCACCATACCGCAGACGTGGGCGCCGATCCTGCGCACCCCGAACTCTGCGGTCGCTGCGTTAGCAATTTGTTTGGCGCTGGTGAGCAACGCGCGTTTGCCTAATCACATCAGATCCCTGTGAGCGCCTTAACTGACCCCCACAATCAGCGCCGTTTTTATGGCTGGCTCAGCTTATCTTGCCTCGTGCTCATTTTGGATCAGTCAAGCAAGTTATGGGCGCAAACATCACTGCAATTTGCCGTACCAGTGCCAGTCACCGGTTTTTTAAACTGGTTCTTGATATACAACCCAGGTGCTGCGTTTTCTTTCTTGGCAAATAGCGGCGGATGGCAACGTTGGTTCTTTACCCTTCTAGGAACAGCCGCAGCTATTTTTATGATTTGGTATTTACGGCGGCACCAAAACGAGACACTGCTATCCTTGGCCATTAGCTTTATTTTGGGGGGCGCTGTCGGCAATGTGATTGATCGCCTAGTCTATGGCGCTGTGGTCGACTTTATTGATCTGCACTATGCGCAATGGCATTGGCCCGCCTTTAATCTTGCCGATAGCGCCATTGTGTTCGGCGCAGCCCTAATTATTTGGGGCGAAATCCGCCCAAAAAGAGCATTACCCTCTGCTTAATCTAGCCATTCACCTCAAACCCGTTTAATCTTCGACTATGCAGTCACTTCTTAATAAAAAAATTGTTCTCGGCATCTCTGGCGGAATTGCCGCCTATAAGTCCGCCGAACTCGCGCGCTTGCTAATGCAAGAAGGCGCGAGCGTGCAAGTGGTAATGACCGACGCTGCGGCTCAGTTCATTACGCCAGTAACAATGCAAGCCTTAACTGGCAATCCCGTCTATACCAATCAGTGGGATGCACGTATCAGCAACAACATGGCGCACATCGAGTTATCGCGCACTGCTGATGCGATCTTGATTGCGCCCGCCAGCGCCGATTTGATGGCCAAACTATCACTCGGCCTCGCCGATGATCTCCTTGCTACCTTATGCCTAGCGCGCGATTGCCCTTTGCTGCTCGCGCCCGCCATGAACTTGCAAATGTGGCAACACCCCGCAACCGCGCGCAGTGCTGAGCGCTTGCGCAGTGATCAGGTTGAATTACTCGGTCCTGCCAGCGGCGCTCAAGCCTGTGGCGAAGTGGGTATGGGCAGAATGCTCGAGCCCGCTGAAATCACCGAGCAATTGATTGCCTTCTTTCAGAAAAAAGTACTGGC
>JBIILR010000068.1:0-8452 GCA_044338365.1 Polynucleobacter sp.
CCCGAGCCACATTCCGCCATTGCCGGCTGATTTCAAGCGATCCGAGGGGATTGCAGATGCGCAGAGCGCAGCTCAAACAGAGTATGCCCGTCATAATGACCATTCACACAGCTCCTTCCCCTATTGCAGTGAGGCTTGCCGTGGCGGCACAAGGGCAGCAGAAGCACACCTACGGCAATATCTAGAGCGCGCACTGCCGCACTCGTATAAGGCAACCCGCAATCAACTGCATGGCCTCGATTATTCGAGCAAGTTATCGCCGTGGCTGGCATTGGGAAGCATTTCAGCGCGCAGCGTGATGAAACAGCTTAAGCAGTTTGAGTCAGAGCAGGGCGCCAATGAGGGAAGTTACTGGCTTTGGTTCGAACTGCTCTGGCGGGATTATTTCCGTGTGCTGCACCTCAAATACGGAAAGCAGTTGTATTGTGCAAGTGGTTTAAATCAATCGGAAAAACCGATACACAATGCTAGGAGCTTTGGGCATTGGTGCTCAGGCACAACCGGGGAATCGATTGTCGATGCCGCAATGCGTGAACTGAGCGCCACTGGTTATCTATCGAATCGCTTACGCCAAGTGGTGGCCAGTTATTTGATCTATGACTTGCATTCGGACTGGCGTGCAGGCGCCGCTTGGTTTGAGTCGCAGCTACTGGATTACGATGTGTATAGCAATCAAGGCAATTGGCTTTACATTGCTGGCAGGGGTACTGACCCACGGGGTGGACGTCGTTTTAATCCGCAAAAACAAGCCCAAGACCACGATGCCAATGGGAGCTACCGCGCATTGTGGTTAGGTGACTGATCAAGGCACAAAGCAGATAGGATGGTTTGTGCATGGATGTCGACGGTAAGACCAATGTCTTTGCCATATCCACCCGCCATCGCAATAGCAATTGGCAGTGCATTGGTAGATGCCCAGTGATAGACCAGTTGATCGCGTTCCTGCATTCCATCTTTCGTCAGACTGAGCTTACCTAAGCGGTCATGTTCATGGGGATCTGCGCCAGCAAGGTAGATAATAAATTGGGGATCAAATGTAGTCTTGACCACATGCAGCGCATTACGTAAAGCATCCAAGTACAGGGCATCACCACACCCATCGGGTAGCGCCACATCCAAATTGCTTTCTTCTTTTTGAAACGGAAAATTATTTTCACCGTGCAGGGATAAGGTAAAAATACGTTCATCGTTTTTTAAAATAGCGGCAGTGCCATTGCCTTGGTGCACATCTAGGTCAACGATAGCCACCCGAAAATCACTGCCTTGGGTTTTTTGCAGCACGCGTGCAGCAACAGCGGCATCATTAAACACACAAAAACCACCGCCATGGTCTCGGTAGGCGTGGTGCGTGCCGCCGGCTAAATTAACCGCCACCCCATCAATGAGTGCCGACTGGCATGCCGCAATGGTGGCCCCAACCGATCGTCTCGAGCGCTCTACCATGCGCTCACTCCACGGAAATCCGATTGCATTCTGTTCTTGAGTACTGAGCTCGCCTGCAACTACTTTTTGAATGTAGCTTGGTGTGTGCGCGTAGAGTAACTGGGTATCGCTTGCAACCGGCGCTTCGATCAAATGAATCTGGGGATGCGTCGCAATGGTTTCCCTCAGTAAGCGGTACTTTTGCATGGGAAAGCGATGGCCTTCTGGCAGCGGCAAGACAAAGTGGTCGGTGTAAAAGGCCTTCACAGAAGTAGCAACTTAATGTGCGGCAATGATGGTGTTTGCCAATGCTTGCCCGCTAAGCCATGCGCCCTCTACTCGGCCGCCATGCAACCAATCGCCGCAATAGCCAATACCGCGCTCGAAATCGCAATGAAAGCGTTCTTGGTAGCTCGTGTCACTGCTGGCGTAGCGCCAGCGATGGATGGCGTATTCTGCTGGGGCTACGCCACCAATCGCAATAAACGCCGCAATCATTTGTGGGGCAATGGTCTGCGGATCGGCATCAATGTGATCTTGGCTCCACTGCGCTTGCGCATGAATAACCCATACTTCCTCGCCGGTCCGCTGGGGTTTGGCATTATTGCGTGCCACCCAACTCAGAATGCCGTCGTTAATGAAGGCGGCTTCAAACGGCATGGTGATTGCTTTATTTAAGCGCAGCATCATGGTCCAGCACCCTTCGGTTTTTGCTTTGTCGTGCAGTTTGGTAATGGCAGGATCAATTGCCTTAGTCAGCGCAAGCGCTTGGGGCGCGGGTATTGCTAAAACTACCCAATCCGGTTTGTAATCGAGCAGGCCATGTTCCGCCGTATGCAGTTGCCACTGCCCTTGCAGTCGATTCAGGGACGTGATGGTGTGGCTGGTCTGTATTTCAAGGGACTTAGCTAAGTGGTGGGCAGGGGAGGTCATCCACGGCGTACCAACATAGCGTTTATCACTGGGCTTACTGCTATGCCACGCTTGGTTTTCATAGACTCCAATTGGGGTATGCCATTGTGCCGCTACCCCTTGCTCAAGCCAAGCCGCGAGTTGCTCCTGAAAGGCATGATCCCGTGCAGTAAAGTAGCGCGCACCGTGGTCGCATTGCCAGCCGTCGCCTTTGCGCGTGCTCATGCGTCCGGCAACACTCCGGCTTTTTTCAAATACCGTGACCTGCATGCCTCCCTTGGCTAAGACACTTGCGCAACTCAGGCCAGCTAAACCAGCGCCGATCACGGCAACCTGACGTTTTTCCTCTATCCTAGGTAGAATTAATGCCATGGCGTATTTTTATGGGCGGAGTCTGAAATGAGTAATTTAGATAAGCGGTGTTGTGGTTCCGGCGTTTGCATTATCAACGAAGCGGGCGAGTGTTGGTGCGGCCAACGCTGGGATGGGACTAAGATGAGTTTTGTACCTCTGAACAGCACTTCAGCAACGGAACCAAGCCGTGATGACCAAGCAGCAACTTCCAATCAAACTAAAAATCAGAGCGGCACGAAATCCTAGACTTGCAGTTTAGGTTCAGATGGAATGCATGAGCGGCCCGCTTGCTGCTCTGCTTGTTTTAGCCAGGCGGGCTTTGCGCCCTTAGCACTATTTCGCATGTCGCGAAATTGTTCTGGAGTCAGCCTTTTCTCTAAGGCACCAACAACACAACTGCAATACGGCATAAAGTCAGCATCACTTACCTTATCGCTGAACCGTTGGTGAATGCTGCGTTGTTGATCAACGCACTGTTGGGTAAAGAGCTCTTTTTGTTTTGAGCTGGGCTGAGCGAGGGATTGACTTGCATTAAGTAAGCAAACACTTACTAAGAGCGCTCCAAGGGGTTTATAAATCGAGTGCATTTGGTATTCCAGTTAAAAACCCGCCGTGAGCAAACTTCATCCCGAGTAATATTAGGGGAATTAGCGAATCCGTGCTGCCTGATAACGCAGGAAGGCTTTTCTACCAGCCAGAAGGGCAGTTAAAACGACAGCGATAGTAGAGAAAAATGATTTCATGAGGCTCTTTCTAGTTAAATTAAACGGCTTTTAAGGGAAAACCCTTATTCCGACTATACGCCATTAACTAGCAGGGTGCAGAATCCCATAAAACCCCAATTCCAATAGACCTATTAAGGGCTTTGTAAAGCCTTTTGGATGTCGTTTGCAATGCTGGCGGGATCGTCTGCAGAGCCATAGCGGCGCACAACCTGCCCTTTGCGATCCACCAAAAACTTCGTGAAATTCCACTTGATGGCTTCGGTACCCAAAATGCCAGGGGCGGCATGCTTTAGGTATTGAAATAAGGGGTGGGCATTCTCGCCATTGACATCGGTTTTTTCAAATAGCGGGAAAGTAGTCTGATAGCGCGTATTACAAAATTGCTCGATTTCAGTGGCGCTACCCGGTTCTTGTCCGCCAAACTGATTGCACGGAAAGCCCAGCACTTCAAATCCACGATCCTGAAACTGCGCATAGATGCTTTGTAGACCGGCGTATTGGCTAGTGAAGCCGCAGCGACTGGCAACGTTGACGATGAGTAGGACTTTGCCGATGTAATCGCTCATCTGTTCGGTATCGCCATTCAATCGAGTGAGCTTACTATTGGGTAGCATGGGGATTTCCTTTGGTGGAATTGAGTCCATAAATACGGCGGTAGGAGTGGGCAGCCACCCCGTTTTTTAGTGCCTTACGGACGGGTTTTGCGATCAGGTTAATGGCGGATTGCACTGCGTTTCGTTCGAACGCGGACGGGACTTTGCGGCCGATGAGTGGGTAGGCCCAGTCGGGTAAATTGAGGAAGCCGGCTTTACTGACAAGCCGAACAAATGGCCGTGAATACAAACTACTGGGGTATTCGTCTAGCAGGGTTACTATGGCGCGTGCCCGCTCGCCGAAGTGTAGTTCGGGTACGTAAGCGGCAATCGCCTTATCTGTATCGAGCGCCGTATCAGGCAACTCAACTGCACCGAGTCGATTCCCGATCAAGCGCATTTCGGTAAAGTAGCGATCCATATCGGCCTTTGCTACATTAGGATTGCGATAGCAAAGATAGGCGCGCATGAAGCTGCTGGTTTCAGTCAGGTGGACCCAATTCAATAAATGCGGATCACTGGCGCTGTAAGGCTTGCCAAACTCATCGGTGCCTGTAATGTGCCCATGGATGCGGTTCACCTTGTCAATCATTTGATTGGCCATTGCGCTTGGGCCATAGGTAGTGGCGGCAATAAAAAAAGCAGTGCGACCAAGGCGACCCTGTAAATCCGTCCGAAAGCTGGAGTGGTCCCAGACCCCAGCCAGTGCTCCAGGGTGCAATGCTTGCAACATGAGTGATGAAATACCGCCAATCATCATCGCCATAAAATCAGCATGCACCTCCCATGGCATTGAGTCGGGGCCGAGCAGGCCAGGATCGCCGGCAGGCGTTAGGAAGGCAGTAGGCGGACCACTTCCACCAACCAGTTGGCGAACCATTTGCTGAATAAAAAGATCAACCATCACGACTCTGGTTCATTTAAATGAAAGAGATCAATGGAGCGTTGAATTTAAATCAACGCCGTCCTCGAGCAACTCATGAATTAAATCCAGACGCAATCGCGGATTATCTTGCATCAGCAGGTGATTTTTTTGGGAGACCGACAGTGGCAGTATCTCCGCCAAGCGATTGGAGACCCAGGCGCAATCAGTCAGGTGATAGGGCTCCTGAAAGGGTAGCTGACTCTCGCTGAGGCCTTGTTTTTGTACTGAAGTAATAATTTCAGAGAGAAGCAGCGCTGTGTCATTTAATTCATCAGGAACTGCCATCTGTGGATCGGCAGTAACGCACTGCACCTCACCCATCCATAAACCATTTTTTTCGCGCCTCGATTGCAGTAGTGAAAACCGCGCATGCCCTACAGAGCGCGTCATATACAGGGCTGGCTGGATTGGATCAAATTCAATAATTTGGGCGAGGGTGCCAAACTGAGATAAAAGGATGTCGGGCTTTGCCGGATCTTCTATTTCAGCACCTTCTTCAATACCAACAATCCCAAAGAATTCTTGATTTTTAAAGCAGGTTTTCATCATATCGAGGTAGCGCACCTCAAATATCTTGAGCGCAATGATGCCATCGGGAAATAAAACCGTTTGCAGCGGAAATAAAGGAATCCAAAAGGGTTTTGTGAGATCGGCCATGTCTTTAATTTACAGGATCTAATGCAATTCTGCAGAGGGGCCGGTGGACGCCACTTAGGAAATGACCTTCGATAGAATCGCCTCGTGGCGAATGGCCCATGTTGGAATGCCAGACTCTTGGTTATTTAAAACCTGCGCTATAAAGTCAAGGCTAAGCTCTTGTGTCGCCTCTTTCACTTGATGGTTTAAAACGGCACCGCCTGAACGGGTGCGGTCAGTAAACATGCTATGCGAGCCACCTTCAAAAACAGCCAAGGCTTTGCGTTCACTGCCAATAGCCTCAAAAATAGCCAAGCGATCAGGATAGCCGCTAAAGTAACCGGGGATTTGGATATTGTCTTCAGTGGCTGTGATGTGCAAGGTAGGCAAGCGAACTGGTTGCAAGATCGAGTCCATTGCATTTTGACCATAAAACCGCGGCGCCGAAATCAATATGGCAGCTTTGATGCGGGGATCGCGCAGATCAATTGGAATGGCGTTCTGACTAACGCGCGCGCCAGAGGCAAGTAGTGTGGTATTAGCCCCATACGAGTGTCCTGCAGCAATAATCTGATGCGGGTTGATTGCTTGTCCCAGCGGATCGCTCAATATCTGTGTCAATGCAAAGCGCAAATCAACTACCCTGGCAAGCGCTTCTTGTTCTTGAGCGGCTTCTTGTAGTCTTGAGACCAAGTTAAAGGGGTTACCAAACCAGATCGAGCGATCGCTGCCCACGTGCTGGACATGTAAGCTAGCTAGTCCATGGCTTGCCCAGTAGCTTCCAAGGTAGCTATAACCGAGACGCGATCCACCGATGCCATGGGAAAAAATAATGAGGGGCGCGGGAGCCGCTGAGGACGATGTCAAAGGCTGGTAAAGCCGAATGGGGACAGGGCGTTCACGGGCATCATCAAACCAATCGAGATCGTGGATCTGAAATGCGGACGTGGAGGCAATTCCATTTAATGGAAAAAAAGCAAGCGAGGGCACTGTCACTGCTAGTGCGGCAGCCGGAAGTTGTTTTAGAAATCGCCTTCTAGAAAAATGAGTCATGGTGCATTCTATTTTGCTTTTGCAAATCAAGCAGTAGGGCTACTGATTCAGCTAAGCAAGGTCCTATTGCTTGCTGCGTCGACGCCGTGCCAAGAATTGCACCAAACGAAAATGACCGTAGCCCATGACAAGCGCAAATACGGCAATCGAGTACTTAATCTCAATTCCAGTAAGGGATTGGGTAAGGGTGGAAAACAGCGCGGACCAGAGCATGATGCTGAGGTAAGACACCACAATCAAGGGCTCCTTGATGCGCGTGCCATCAAATGCCTTGGTGTATGCCACAGCAATGGGGGCTAGCGAGAGCAGTAGGTAGAGGAATATCTTCATATATCAGGCTAATTATTGATTGCTATCCAAAATCCACTCAGCGAGCTTTTTGGCATCTGCCTCACCTATTTTGGTATTGGCAGGCATCACGACAACACCCCATACACCGCCACCGCCAAGACGAATTTTAGTTGCCAGCGTATCCACCATTTGTGCCCGCGGTTGACTCTGATACCGAGTTGCAATCGCCTTATAAGATGGACCTACTACCTTGCGATCCATGGCATGGCAGCCCATACACGTGTTCTTTTTGGCCAAATCCGTAGAGGCATGCGCAGAAATTAATGGCATGAAGAAGAGGCTAAGCACCAAACTAGAGGTTAATACAGAGCGCATTTTGAATGAAGTCATAGTCACTACTTTACAGGGTTCTTCTACGTTAATAACCCCATACACAAACCCCTTATTGAGTGGGCTTAGTCTGAAAAAGTGACGACGTGATCTGCGCCCAAACGAATGCCAATTTTTTCGCCAATGTGGTGGTCGTGGTGGCTAGGGACATAGGCAAATACTTCTTGGCCTGATGCGAGCTTTAAAGTGTATAAAAAATCAGCGCCCCGAAAGGTTTTGCGTATCACTTCTGCCAGTAGTGGGCTGGCATCATCGTGCTGAATATCATCCGCGCGCAGCAGCACATCCACTACTCTGCCAATCGGATCGTGGTGATCATTGTCTAATTTGAGCTTACCAAGCTCGATTTCAACCATGGCGTTGTCTTGAATCGCACCTTTTACAAATACCCCGCGGCCAATGAAGTCAGCTACGTAGCGGTTAACGGGTTGATGGTACAAATCATAGGGTGTATCCCATTGCACAATATTGCCGTCATACATCACGCCGATGTGATCGGCAATGGCGAATGCCTCAAATTGATCGTGGGTTACCAGGAGTGCCGTGACCCCATTGTTTTTTAAGATGTCACGCATTTCAGAAGCAAGGCGCTCACGCAAGTCCACATCCAAACTCGAAAAAGGCTCGTCTAGCAGTATTAAGTCGGGTTCTGGGGCCATCGCCCGAGCCAATGCCACCCGTTGCTGTTGGCCGCCGCTCAGCTCATGCGGGTAGGCTTGGCTCTTATCGGCGAGCGAGACCTTCCCGAGCCAATCCATGGCAACCGCCTGACGCTGATTTGCGGGTAGGGTACCAAGACCAAACATCACATTCTCAATAACGGATAAATGGGGAAACAAGGCGAAATCCTGAAAGACCATTCCCACACGGCGCTGACTGGGGGCTAGTTGTACTTTCGGCGAGCTAACTACCTTACCATGCAACTTAATCTGCCCGTGTTGTAAGGGCTCAAAACCGCAAATAGCTCTTAAAACGGTCGACTTGCCGCAGCCCGATGGCCCCAAGAGGCAGGCAATGCCGCCCGGTTCAAGCTGAAGATTAAGGTCATGCACGATGCGCATCCAGCCCTTGCCATCCGGTTTGGGATAGGCAATTTCAATTTCTTCAAGCGAAAGTAGGGGTGGAGTTGAATTCATCCCTATAATTTTCTC
>JBIILR010000069.1:0-8377 GCA_044338365.1 Polynucleobacter sp.
CACGACCTCGACCTGCTTGCCCTTGACCGCCAGCTCCAGGCTTCGCATTTTTACCTTGATGCGTCAGTCCATGGTGTTGATTGGCCATGGTTAATGCTTCACGCGACCCCCAATAGGAGACCGAGGTTTGCATTGGATCTGGCTGGAAATCCTCCCCTCTGGATGGATTGGAGTCGCCACGACCCGATTGATTGGAGCGGCCCTTTTCGCTCGCTTGGGGCACTTTGAGACCAGCTGCTTTCATCAGCTGCGCAACGCCCTCATGTGGGATTTCTTCCCATTTGCCACGGCGTAAGCGCGGAGGCAATAAAAAGATTCCATAGCGCGTGCGAATTAACCTGGAAACCGTATGACCACTTGCCTCGAACATTCGGCGCACCTCGCGGTTGCGCCCTTCGGTTAAGGCCACGTGATACCAGCGGTTTGCACCATCCCCGCCGCCAGAGGCAAGGCGCAAAAAACGAGCCTGCCCATCGTCTAGCTGAATGCCTGTTTTTAATTGCGATTGCTGCTCATCACTGAGCTCACCCAAAATACGCACAGCGTATTCACGTTCAACGCCGTAACGGGGATGCATCAGTCGATTTGCCAATTCGCCGGAGGTTGTAAACAACAACAAGCCTTCGGTATTAAAGTCGAGTCGGCCGACTGCAATCCAGCGCCCTTGGCGTGGCTTAGGCAATCGATCAAAGACGGTAGGACGGCCTTCGGGATCGGCTTGACTGACGATTTCACCGGAAGGCTTGTGGTACAAAATCACGCGCGGTGGCTTAGTCTGAATTTTGCGGTGCACTGCCTTGCCGTTAATCCGGACTTGGTCGGTTGGACCAACCCGCTGACCAATGTGCGCTGGCATGCCATTGACCGATACCCGACCTTGCACAATTAAATCTTCCATCTCGCGGCGCGAGCCCATACCAACATCAGCCAATACTTTGTGTAGCTTGACGGTGTCCTCATCGTCAGCGTCATCGTCTAGCCCATCTAAATCAGACCACACTTCGTCACGCAAACTGAGTGGTAGCTCATCGACGTTCGAGAACTGCAAACTACTCATTTCATCGTCTGTTGGGCCATCTAGATCGTCGTTATCGTGCTGGCGATTGGCATTGCGCTCAACCCCGGCGTGATGGGAGACTGCAATTTCATCCGAGGAGTTGGCTAAATCTGGATTGGCGATTTCGGCTTCAGGCGCATCTAGAGCTGCATCAAATTCACCGGATACAACTGAAGCAAATAAGGCATCGCTTTGAGCAGGATCAAATGTGGGCTTTACTTTTTGTTCGCCTGGCGCGTGCGGCGTACGCTCACCACCCTCTTGGCGTGGCGGCCTATCGCCACGCGGTTTGCGGTTCTTAAACGGGTGCTTACCAAAGCGACGGGGGCGGCGTTCGCCCTGCTCGCTACTCGGCGCACCACTGGTCGCGTCGCTTTTATTCTCTGAAGAAGGAGCGCCTGAGTTGCTGTCGCTGCCAACAGGTGCGGTATTCAAAATGGGTGCTGCAGAATTGGTTTCGTTGGAAGAGGTCATTAATGATTTGGTGTGTTGTCTGGCTTGGGCTCGGACCCAGCGTCTTGCTGATCTTCTGGACTGCTGCCCTCTTCCACGGTGATTACCGTCTCGACGGTAGCCGTTTGATCAAACTCAATCACGCCTTGAGCTAAGGATTCAAAAGTCGGCGCAGCGTCTTCCAGTAAGGGTAGGCTTTGTAAATTAGGTAGGCTCAAGTCATCGAGAAATTGTTTCGTGGTCGCATAGAGGCCAGGACGACCAATCGTCTCTTTATGGCCAATGACCTCAACCCAACCACGGTCTTCGAGTTGTTTCATCACATTGCTGCTCACAGCAACGCCGCGGATCTCTTCAATCTCGCCACGGGTGACAGGCTGGCGATAAGCAATGATGGCCAAAGTTTCCATCACCGCACGGGAATACCGCGGTGGCTTTTCTGGAGTAAGTCGATCCAAATACTCGCGCATAGATAAGCGACTCTGGAAGCGCCAGCCCGTAGCGATATGGACCAGTTCCATGCCTTTGTCTTGCCAGTCGGCCTGTATCGCCGACAACATCGCTTCAATATCATTCTGGCTGCCATCATCAACAAAGAGGCGTGTGAGATCCATCGCAGTAATGGGCTCTTGCGCGCACAAGAGGGCTGTTTCAATAATGCGTTTTTTGTGATCATCCATAAAATTCGGCCTAACAGGTCAAAACCTGAGTGGCATAAAAAGGGCTATCCGTCATGGGTTGGGGTGTTCTCTAGCTGCTTCAGGCAATCGTCCAAGGTGACTTTTTGGGTCAGGAGTTAAGTCGGACACTCTTGTCTGAGCGGGTGCGGCGTGGGAGAAACCCATCAGGCAATTCTCACAATTCGCTCACTAGTTGCCCCATTATAGGGGAGGCTGCCTACAATAGCCAAATGGAATTATTTACCCTAGCCCCGACCCCCAAGCCACATCGGCGTCATTTTTTAGGTCTTCTATCGACATTGGCAGGGGCCAGCGCCCTTGGATTAAGCGCCTGCGCAGCTGTAAATACCAAAAAACCGGTTCTGGGCTTGGTTCTGGGTGCTGGCGCCGCACGCGGTTTTGCCCACATCGGCGTGATTAAGGCCCTGGAGGCCCAAGGCATTTCACCTGACCTCGTGGTTGGCAGCAGTGCAGGCAGCGTGATCGCATCCCTCTATGCCTCAGGCCTAAGCGGAAACGACCTCAATCGCATTGCCCTCACCCTGGATGAAGCGGCGATTGCCGACTGGGGTCTGCCATTTGCCGGTCGATTTGGCGGACTCATTAAGGGTGACGCACTTCAAGCCATGATCAATCGGGAAGTGAAAAACCGGCCCATTGAACAGATGCGTATCCCCTTGGGCATTGTTGCAACCGATTTGCAGTCCGGCAAAGGGGTGCTCTTTCGTCGGGGCGATACTGGGATAGCAGTACGTGCTTCCTGCAGTATTCCGGGCGTATTCCAGCCCGCCGCCATTCAGGGGCGAGAGTATGTCGATGGAGGTCTTGTTGCACCAGTACCGGTGCAATACGCGAAACAAATGGGCGCCACCGTCGTGATTGCCGTTTCTATTTCAAATGAGCCTGGCCAACAAAATGCGAGCGGTACGCTAGGAGTACTCCAGCAAACCATTAGCATCATGCAGCAAAGCATTAATAGTTACGAGCTGCAAAGCGCAGACATCGTGATTCAACCAAAACTCCAGCAAATGGGCGGAGCTGACTTTAAGGCGAGAAGTGCTGCAATACTGGCTGGGGAGATTGCCACTCAAGAAAAAATGGCACTGATCAAAGCGGCGATTAGCGCTTAAAACATCTGGGATTGTTTTTTAAACTTCTTCATTTCATTCATGAGGTTTTTGCGTTCCTGCTCGGAAAACTCATCGCTACCGTCGAGGCGACGGGCACCATCAAAACGTTTATCCCAATAGACACTCGTCATGTCATCGACCCGAATGCTGGCTCCTTTGGAGGGCGAGTGAATAAATTTATTTTCACCGACATAAATTCCAACGTGAGAGAAGGTCATGCGCATGGTATTGAAGAACACTAAATCGCCAGGCTGTAAATCATCTCGGGTGATTGACTTTCCTACTTTGCTCATCTGCGACGATTTGCGTGGAATTAAAAAGCTCAGCTTGTCTTTGAAAACGTATGCAACGAAACCGCTGCCATCCAGGCCCGATTGAGGAATATCCATGTTCCAGCGATACCGCACGCCAATGAGTTCCATTGCCTGATTAATTAATCCTTCAGAACGACCCGATACCGAATCCACGAGCTTATCGGCGGCGCGAATGAAATACGCTTTACCTGCTTGCGTAAACGATTCGGTTGGCGCTTCTTTGGCTTGCTCATTTGCCGCAGCAGCAGTGCAAAACACGAGCGCAGCAGTTAGAGCTAACGATCGGGCAAGTCCGCGTGCAGAGTAGGAAGAATTAAAAGACATAGGCATTGCCGGAGTGTATCAAACTTTTTTCAATCCTTCAAAACAGATTATTTAGACTAAGTCTTTGTTTATATTGGATATTTCAGCATAAAGTGACGGTAAATTGCCTATTTTTTTGGCAAAATTGCACCACTATGGCGCACTAGGTCATTTCAGCAGCAGTAAAGAGTTGCTTGGTATAGGCCTGCTTGGGATGCGCAATCAAGGCCTCGGTTTCGCCAAACTCCACTACTTTGCCTTCTTTTAAAACCATAATTTGATGCGACATCGCCCGAATCACAGCCAAATCATGGCTGATCATGACGTAAGCCAGGTTGTACTTTTTCTGCAACTCGGTCAGCAGCGCCAGCACCTGCTTCTGAATCGATACATCCAAGGCCGAGGTGGGCTCATCCAAGACCAAAATTTGAGGGCGCAATACGAGCGCCCGCGCAATCGCAATCCGTTGGCGCTGCCCTCCAGAAAATTCATGGGGGTAACGCTGCAAAGCCGATCGATCGAGGCCAACCTCTTTCAGCATATCGAGCACCCGACCCTCGCGCTCCGTCGCCGATAGATTCGGAAAATGGACATCCAGTCCTTCAGAGACAATTTGCAGGACGGTCATGCGCGGCGAGAGCGATCCAAATGGATCTTGAAAAATCACCTGCAAGCTCGAACGCAGATTGCGTCTGGCCGCAGAGTCCAGAGCTTGCCAATCACTACCGAGCACATTGACCGTGCCCCCAAGCTCTGCAGCAGAATCGCCCAGCAAACCCAAAATCGCCATCCCTAAAGTGGTTTTGCCGGATCCAGATTCCCCAATCACTCCAATGGTCTGTCCTTGCCGTAATTCAAACTGCACTTTTTTTAGCACGGTATGGCGTGGTGGCTTTTTAAAGAGGGATAAGAGCTGCAGAGGATTCCCCGATTTCGTTCCGGGATACGATACGTGGAGATTGTCGGTACTGAGTAACACGGGGGCTAGGGGCATTACAGGCAACAGTGCCCGTACCGGCTTGCTGTTCACTAAGGCTTCGGTATACGTATTTTCAGGATGCTCAAAAACCTGCTGGGTAGCGCCGCACTCCATCAAGTTCCCCTGATTTAAAACCGCGACACGCTCAGCAAAATGGCGTACTAAATTGAGGTCATGGGTAATCAGCAAGATGCTCATGCCCTGATCGGCCTTCGCCTCGGCCTGCAGCTCGATGAGGAGTTCCAATATTTGCATCCGCAAGCTGACATCGAGCGCCGTGGTTGGCTCATCGGCAATTAACAAGCGGGGTTTGCATGCTAAGGCCATCGCAATCATGGCGCGCTGACGCTGCCCGCCTGACAGTTGGTGCGGATACGAATAAAAACGGCGCTCTGGCTCAGGGATACCCGTCTTACGCAGGAGCGCAATCGCTTTTTCCATGCATTCTGCTTTTGATGTGAGGGGCTCATGCACTAAGACCGCTTCGACGATTTGATTGCCAATCGTAAACAGCGGATTTAAAGCCGTCATCGGCTCCTGAAAAATCATGGCAATGTCGCGCCCCCGAATTTCCCGGATGGCGGGCTCTGAGAGTGCGAGCAGATCAATCGATTGCGGCAAAGATTGTGGCTCTAATTGGGCATGCTTTGCACTAACGGGGGTCCAAATTAACTTTCCGTCTACTTTGGCGCCCTCGGGTAAGAGGCGCAGCGGAGCCAAAGCAGAGAGGGTTTTTCCAGAGCCCGATTCACCCACCAGCGCGACGCGCTCGCCGACACCAATCTCCAGATTCAGATTTTTGACAGCAAACTTTTCACGCCGCCCGGATCCAAATGAAATCGAAAGATTGTCGTAACGCAGTAAAGGGCTAGCTAATGCCAATTGCTCACTCATCAGCGCGCCCCCAATACTGCGCCACTCTTACGAGAATCAAATGCATCGCGCAAGGCTTCGCCCATAAACGTCAGTAAGAGCAGGGTTGAGACCAACACCACAAAAGTAGACAAAGAGATCCACCACGCATCCAAATTACCTTTTCCTTGGGCCAACAACTCACCCAAACTCGGCGTGCCCGGCGGGACGCCCAGTCCAAGAAAGTCAAGGCTAGTTAAGGATAGAATCGCCGCACTCATGCGAAATGGCAAAAAGGTAATGACTGGCGTTAAGCTATTGGGCAGAATATGGCGTCGCATGATTTGCATATTCGTTAAGCCCAAGGCACGCGCTGCGCGTACGTATTCCAAAGCGCGATTGCGGAAAAACTCCGCGCGCACGTAATCCGATAAGCCCATCCAACTAAATGCAGCCAACAACACCACCAGAAGCCAAATGCTCGGGGTAAAAATCGAAGCAAAAATAATCAGCAAATACAACTCCGGCATCGCAGACCAAATCTCGATGGCGCGCTGGGTAATTAAATCGAACTTGCCGCCAAAAAATCCCATCAGCGCACCCGTAATAATCCCGACTGTCACCCCCACAAAAGTCAAAGCAAGGCCAAACAGAATGGATAAACGAAAGCCGTAAATTAAGCGTGACAACACATCGCGCCCACGGTCATCCGTGCCGAGCCAGTTATCCATGGAAGGCGCCGCTGGATTGGGCGACTTCGCAAAATAGTTGAGGCTTTCAAAACTATAGGGAATCGGTGGATACACTGCCCAGTTCCCTTTGCTCGTGATGCTGCGCCGAATATCCGGATCCAAGAAATCCGTCGGCGTGGCAAAGTCACCACCAAAAACCGTTTCTGGCTGACTCTGCAGGATGGGGAAATAAAACTGACCTTGATAGCGTACGACCAGGGGTTTGTCATTGGCAATCAACTCGGCGCATAGGCTAAGGCCAAATAGAATCAGAAATATCCATAAACTGGTGTAGCCCAAGCGATTGGCTTTGAAGCGCTGCCACCGATTCATGAACCGCCTCCTGCGCCAAACTGAATGCGTGGGTCAACCAAGACATAGCAAATATCCGAAATGAGTTTGGTAAAAAGGCCAATCAAGGTAAAGAGGTACAAGGTACCAAAGACCACCGGATAGTCGCGGCGCATCACCGACTCATAGGCCAACAAACCCAGACCATCGAGTGTGAACAGGGTTTCGATCAGCAGTGAGCCGGTAAAAAACGCGCCCACAAAAGCGGCCGGAAAGCCCGTCACCAAGGGCAATAAGGCGTTGCGGAAAACGTGTTTCCAGAGCACTTGTTTTTCACTTAAGCCTTTGGCTCGCGCCGTCAGCACATACTGCTTACGAATCTCTTCTAAAAAGGAGTTTTTAGTTAACATCGTGATGACCGCAAAACTACCGAGTACCGATGCCGTAATCGGCAATACCAAATGCCAAAGGTAATCGAGGGCCTTGCCCATCATGGTGAGATCATTCCAGTTGTCTGAGGTGAGGCCCCGCAATGGAAAGATTTGCAAAAAGCTACCGCCGCCAAAAATAACCAGAAGCAAAACACCCAGCACAAATCCCGGAATGGCATAACCCACCAAGATCATGGTGCTAGTGACCGCATCAAAGCGACTCCCCTCGCGCACCGCTTTAGCAATACCCAAGGGAATGGATATCAAGTAACTAATAAAGAAAGTCCACAGTCCAATGCTGATCGAGACCGGTAACTTCGATACGATCAACTGCCAGACGCTTTGATGCTGGTAGTAGCTCTGTCCCAAATCAAATTGCGCAAAGCGTTTAAGCATCGCAAAGTAGCGCTCCAATGGCGGCTTATCAAAACCATACAAGGCTTTCACTTCAGCCAAACGTTCTGCATCGATACCCTGGCGGCCACGGTAATTGCTACCGCCCCCTGAGGACTCAGCGCCGCTCACAGCAGCATCGCCCTTGCCTTTGAGCTCGAGCATTAATTGCTCAACCGGTCCGCCCGGAACAAACTGCACCACGGCAAACGTTAAAGTGAGGACGCCAAGCAAGGTTGGAATCATCAGCAAAATGCGTTTAACAATATAGGAGAGTAGTTGACCGTTCATTGGGATTTATCCGTCTTCCACCAGTTCAATAAAATCCAAGATTCGGCAGTGTAGTACAGCGGCGGCTCAGGGTAACGCATCTCTTTCCGAAAGGCTACACGGTGCGTTGGGTTGTACCACTGCGGAATCACATAGTAACTATTCCACAGTACCCGATCGAGTGCGCGTGTGACCGTTTGCAGTTGCGTGCGCGTCTCTGCGCGAACAATGGCATCAATCAATGCATCGACTGCCGGCGAGCGAACGCCAATCACGTTATCCGATCCTTTTTCTTCAGCGGCTTTACTACCAAAGCGATCGTACAACTCGTTGCCAGGGCTTTGCGTATCCGGGAAGCGAATCGTAGTCATATCAAAGTCGTATTCATTCATGCGCTTTTGATGCAAGGCAAAGTCACTGGTCCGCACATCCACCTTGATACCTAATTTTTCTAAATTGCGGACATAGGATGAGATCACCCGCAAAAAGAAGG
>JBIILR010000070.1:0-8197 GCA_044338365.1 Polynucleobacter sp.
GATAAGGTCATTGGACCCGTATTTAGCTACATTGCCGGTACCTTTGTGGACTGCTTTGTAAAGCGGGCCCAGGAAACCACCTAATGGAATTACTGATCTGCGATGCCCGCGGGGATGAGCCTTTGCTAAGGCCCTTTACCCTAAAGATGCGAGCAGGTGTGCTGCCAACGGTCGGCGAGGCGCTAATGCAGGCCGGATTGGCGAGCGGGCCTGAGGATGCTGGATTTAGCCGTAAAGGGGCCTACGGCGTGTTTGGTAAGCGCAGGGAATGGGATAGCCCGATTTATGATGGCGACCGCTTAGAGCTCTATGCCCCCCTAAAAATCGACCCAAAGACCGTCCGGCGCAAGCGGGCCAACCAAAATCGGGACGCCCACTTAAAGGCGGTTGCGGCTAAACGCAAGGCCAGGAGGCTATAATCGGTTTTTGCGACTAGGGGTTTTGTATGCGACTCATCCAAAAAGCACTCACTTTTGATGACGTGCTTCTCGTGCCGGCGTATTCGTCTGTTCTTCCGCGTGATGCCAGCTTGGTATCAAAACTGTCTCGGGATATCTCCATTAATACCCCCTTGGTTTCGGCCGCAATGGATACCGTTACCGAAGGGCGTTTGGCGATTGCCATGGCCAGCGAAGGTGGCATCGGAATCATCCATAAAAACCTAAAGCCAGCCGAGCAAGCGCGTGAAGTAGCCAAAGTAAAGCGCTACGAATCCGGCGTGTTGCGCGATCCGATTACGATCGGCCCCGAAGTGACAGTCAGGCAGGTCATGAATTTATCCAGAGAGCATGGCTTTTCTGGTTTCCCTGTACTGCAAGGTAAAACGGTGATTGGCATTATTACCAATCGCGATTTACGCTTCGAAGAAGATTTGGATGCCCCGGTTAAAGTGAAGATGACGCCGCGGGAGCGTTTAATCACCGTGAAAGAGGGTTGCACCCTCGAAGAAGCAAAACGATTAATGAGTAAGCATCGCCTTGAGCGTGTCTTGGTCGTCAACGACGCCTTTGAATTGCGCGGCCTCATCACCGTAAAAGATATTCTGAAAGCAACTGAGCACCCCAATGCCTGCAAAGACAGCGAGGGTAAGTTGCGTGTGGGCGCTGCAGTAGGTGTCGGCGCCGATAACGATGAGCGCATTGAGTTACTAGTCAAAGCCGGAGTCGATGTGATCGTGGTCGATACCGCCCACGGACATAGTCAGGGCGTACTCGATCGGGTGCGCTGGACCAAGAAAAATTATCCTCAAGTACAAGTCATTGGCGGCAACATTGCCACGGGTGACGCTGCACTGGCCTTAGTAGAGTATGGCGCTGATGGCGTTAAGGTGGGCATTGGCCCTGGCTCGATTTGCACCACACGAATTGTTGCCGGCGTTGGCGTACCTCAAATTACTGCCATTGTGAATGTGGCCAATGCATTAAAAGGCACCGGTGTTCCCTTGATTGCGGATGGTGGTGTTCGCTATTCTGGGGATGTGGCAAAGGCCTTAGCTGCAGGAGCCCACTCCGTGATGATGGGTGGTATGTTCGCGGGTACCGAAGAGGCGCCTGGCGATGTGTTTTTATACCAAGGCCGCTCGTATAAGAGTTACCGAGGCATGGGTTCACTCGGCGCAATGACTGACGGCGCTGCAGACCGCTACTTTCAGGAAGACATTAGCGCAGCCAATGCGGAGAAGCTGGTACCGGAAGGCATTGAGGGGCAAGTGCCTTACAAGGGCAGCGTACTTACCATCTTGCATCAGTTGATGGGCGGCATTCGCTCATCGATGGGCTACTGCGGTTGCAACTCAATTGCTGAATTGCATGAGAAGGCGAATTTTGTGGAAATCACTTCAGCAGGCGTGCGTGAATCGCACGTCCATGATGTGAAGATCACCAAGGAAGCCCCCAATTACCACATTGATTGATTGTGGGTTGCCTGATGCACGATAAGATTCTGATTCTAGATTTTGGCTCGCAAGTCACGCAGCTAATTGCGCGGCGGGTCCGTGAAGCAAAGGTCTACTCGGAGATTCATCCCTACGATTGCGACCCTGATTTTATTCGCCGCTTTATTCAAGATGAGGGCGGTAAAGGCATTATTCTTTCTGGCGGCCCTAATTCAGTAACGGAGGGCGAGAGCCCACGAGCACCACAAATCGTATTTGAGCTGGGCGTTCCGGTACTCGGTATTTGCTACGGCATGCAGACCATGGCAACCCAGCTGGGCGGCGCCGTTGCTTCGGCTGAGGCGCTTGGTAAGGCTCGCGAATTTGGTTATGCGGAAGTACGCGCACATGGCCATACTGCCTTGCTCAAAGGCATACAGGATTTTGCGACGAGCCAAGGCCACGGCATACTGAAAGTGTGGATGAGCCACGGCGATTCCGTGACCGCCTTGCCAGATGGCTTTAAGCTCATGGCATCGACTGACTCTTGTCCGATTGCGGGCATGGCAGATGAAGCCCGGCATTTCTATGCCTTTCAGTTTCATCCAGAGGTAACCCATACCCTGCAAGGCCCCACTATATTGGATCGCTTTGTACGCACGATTTGTGCTTGCCGTGGCGACTGGGTCATGGGTGATTACATTAGCGAAGCCGTCGCTCGCATTCAGGAGCAGGTGGGCAGCGATGAAGTGATCTTGGGCTTATCGGGCGGCGTTGACTCTAGCGTAGCAGCGGCGTTAATTCACCGCGCCATTGGTAAGCAACTGACCTGCGTCTTTGTTGACCATGGTCTATTGCGCCTCAATGAGGGCGCGATGGTGATGGAGATGTTTGCCCGCAATCTGGGGGTCAAAGTGATTCGGGTCGATGCTGAGAAAGACTTTATGTCGAAATTGGCTGGTGTGAGTGATCCAGAAGCCAAGCGCAAAATTATTGGCAAGGAGTTTGTCGAGGTCTTTCAGACCGAGTCCGCAAAAATTCAGAATGCCAAGTGGCTTGCCCAGGGAACCATCTACCCGGATGTGATTGAGTCTGCCGGTAAAGGTAAAAAGGGCGCGCATACGATTAAGAGCCACCACAATGTTGGCGGTCTGCCTGACGATATGCATCTACAATTACTTGAGCCCTTGCGCGAACTATTTAAAGACGAAGTACGTGAGTTGGGGGTTGCTTTAGGATTGCCCCGTGAAATGGTCTATCGCCATCCTTTCCCGGGCCCAGGTTTGGGCGTGCGGATTCTGGGCGAAGTGAAGCAGGAATTTGCCGATTTGCTACGCCGTGCCGATGCAATT
This sequence comes from Polynucleobacter sp., assembly GCA_044338365.1. Taxonomy (GTDB): domain Bacteria; phylum Pseudomonadota; class Gammaproteobacteria; order Burkholderiales; family Burkholderiaceae; genus Polynucleobacter. The sequence continues at coordinate 3,226 of JBIILR010000070.1, forward strand.
TTTATTGAAGAGCTACGCAATACCATTGATGAAGCAAGTAACCAGTCATGGTATGAGCTCACTAGCCAAGCATTTGCTGTTTTCTTGCCCGTCAAGTCAGTTGGGGTGATGGGTGATGGGCGCACCTATGAATACGTCGTTGCCTTACGTGCAGTTCAGACGCAAGACTTTATGACCGCCCACTGGGCGCACCTACCCCATGAGTTACTCGGCAAAGTATCCAATCGCATCATCAATGAAGTCCGCGGCATCAATCGTGTAGTCTTTGATATCAGCGGCAAACCCCCCTCGACCATCGAGTGGGAGTGACCCTTAAGGTTTGCCGGTGCTCGAGCCAAAGCTAAATCTCCCGGCATTGCCAGCTGGTCGGCATTATCGCTTTCATGCGATGAATAAGCCTTCTGGCGCTGAATGCAACATCGATTGTGACTATTGTTTTTATTTGCACAAGACCGATTTACTCAAGCACGATGAGCATGCTCGAATGAGCGATTCCTCTCTTGAGCAACACATTCGGCAGTACATTGAAGCGCAAACGGGGGAGCAGGTTGTTTTCTCGTGGCAAGGTGGTGAACCTACTTTAATGGGCTTGCCTTTTTACCAAAAGGTCGTTGATCTCCAGGCAAAGTATGCCAAGCCAGGTCAGCGCATTGAGAATGACCTGCAAACCAATGGCATTGCACTCGATGATGAATGGGTTGCATTTTTAAAGCAGCACCACTTTCATGTGGGCTTGTCGATCGATGGCCCTAGAGAATTACACGACTACTACCGCAAGACCCGCAATGGCAAGCCTACCTTTGACTATGTCGTGGCCGCTGCTAAAAAGTTGGCGAAGGCAGAAGTTCCGTTTGCGGCTTTGTGTGTTGTCAATCGCCAAAATGCAAAACAACCCGAAGCGGTTTACCGTTTTCTGACAGAAGAGCTGGGTACCTGGCGGATTCAATTTAATCCTGCAGTGGAGCCACGCAGCTTTAAGCAGAGCGCCCCAGGCAAGATGGATTTTTCGTCAGCGCCAATACAGGACTCTGAGCGAGCGAGGCCAGGCCACCCACTCTCCGTTGTTACCGACTGGTCGGTTGATCCGGATGAGTACGGCCATTTTTTGTCAGTCGTATGGGATGAATGGCTTAAAAAAGACTTTGGCCGCATTCATGTGAATTTATTTGAGACTGCCATTGCGCAAGCAGCGGGATTGCCTGCGCAAACCTGTACCCAAGCTGAATTCTGTGGCAAGGGCCTAGCAGTTGAGCATGATGGTGAAGTCTATTCGTGCGACCACTTTGTCTATCCAGAGTATCGCCTTGGCAACATTGCAGAGACGCACTTGGGTGATATGGCGTTTTCTGCAGAACAAGAGAAGTTTGGCATGGATAAGCGCGATACCTTACCGAAGCAATGCCGTCAGTGCGATTACCTGCAGCTTTGTTGGGGCGAGTGCCCTAAAAATCGCCTGATCAAAACCAAAGATGGTGAAACCCAGTTAAATTACCTGTGCTCTGGCCTCTATCGTTTTTATGAACACATTGGGCCCGACGTCATTCGTATTTTGAAGCACCTAGGGCGCCTACCCCAGTAAATTCTTTTTTAGATCTAAGTTGCTTATTTAGGCTGAATCGCCGGAAAAATCGTGAGCCAGTCTTTTTTCATATCGACTACGAGCCAATTGTTTTTTGGCGCTAGATCCAGTGCGGTATTAAGTTTGCCAATGGCTGACTTGCGATCATAGGCCACTTCCCTTGTGCCATCCGTATGGTGAATAATCCCACCTAGCCGTGGGCTAACGGCTCCAGTAGTCCACAACAACATATCTTGGTCGCCATCGGAGTTACCAAAGGCAATCACAGGACGCCTACCAATCTGGTGCTGAATCGAGAGAGGCTTATTTGGACCATCATTAATCCACTCCAGCTCTGGCAGTCCAATAATGCGGTATTGGCCATTGACCTCGACAAATTTGGATTTGATGGTGCTACCAATAATGCGCTCCGGCGGAATGCCGTAGGCCTTTTGCGTCCATGGGCGCATGAACTCAGTGCCACCACCAGAGACAATGTAGTTGGTATATCCATTGGATCTCAGGTAAGCCAGTAGCTCGATCATCGGCTGATAGACCATTTCGGTGTACGGTCTATTGCTGACAGGATGGCGCGCAGTTTTAAGCCAATCGCTGACGATCACCTGAAACGCTTCGGTACTCATGCCTGCATGCGTTGCAGCAATCAGTTCAAACAAGCCTTTTTGCCCGCTGGCCTTAATCGCCTGAATATCATTTTCCAATACGGCTTTAAACGGCTGCTGTGTTTTCCATTGTGGGTTTTGTGGAGCCAAGGCTTTAATTCGGTCGATTGCAAAGGCAATTTGGACGTACATGGGCTGCTCACTCCACAGCGTGCCATCGTTATCAAATACGGCAATACGTTCTTCTGATGGAATAAATTGAGGGGAGCCTGCGCGCGTCGTATCCTGAACAAAGCGAATGATGGCTTTTTTACTTGGGCCATCATTCCATGCGGGTAGTGGGTCTTGGGCAAGGGTGCTGCCAGAAAAAATGAGAAGCAGGCTTATGAAAATCGATTTCATGATCAGGGTGATTTAACTTGGTATTGAAATAAAAAAATCTGCTAGCCAAAAAGGGTAGCAGATTTTGATCAGACAACTTTGAAGCTTATTTATTCTGGGGCTGGGATACTGCTTCCATCACCCGATCTAAATTAAAGCTACCAGGCTTTTGGCGTGGCGGAAATTCTTTAAAGCTTTGCAGCCATTTGCCAACATAAGCACCTGCTGGAGCAATCATGAACATGCGATCCAAATACCAGCGCTGGTAACCCATGGCATTTTCGTGTTGAGCACGCTCAAACGGATCCATTCGGAGGTTGGTTAGGGTGGGGGCGCGCAATACGGTGAATGGCTTTTGCCATACCTCCATGCCCTCCGCATCCTGCTTCATGAACGTGAGCTTCCAATTATCGTAGCGCAGGGCGGCAACGCTACCGTCGTCTGTCCAGTAAATAAATTCCTTGCGCGGCCAGTTTTTGGTTTCACCTTTGAAAGAGGGCAGTAGGTCATAGCCATCTAAATGGACTTTATAAGATCTATTGCCTGCCTTACGACCTTTGAGAAGATCTTGTTTTACGGTTTTATCACCAGCAGCGGAGAGCAAGGTGGGTAGCATATCCTCATGCGCTGCAATGTCGTTGATCACGGTACCTGGCTTGATGACGCCAGGCCATTTGATCATGGCAGGAACGCGATAGCCGCCTTCCCAGTTGGTATTTTTCTCGCCGCGGAACATGGTGGTGCCACCATCGGGCCAGGTAAATGTTTCGGCGCCGTTGTCGGTGGAATACATGATGATGGTGTTTTCATCCAGGCCGAGCTCTTTCAGTTTGGCAAGCAAGGTGCCGACATGGCCATCGTGCTCAACCATACCATCGGCATAGACACCAAGGCCGGTTTTGCCGCGAGAGGCTTCTTTGAGGTGCGTAAAAATATGCATGCGAGTCGAGTTCCACCAAATAAAGAAGGGCTTATCTTCTTTTTTGGCACGCTCCATAAAGTCAATCGTCTTCACCATCACTTCATCATCAATGGTCTCCATGCGCTTACGGGTCAAGGGGCCAGTGTCATTGATTTTCCCGCCAGCAAAACTATGGATGACGCCACGTGGCCCAAATTTCTTTTTGAACTCTGGATTTTTTGGGTAATCTGCATTCTCAGGCTCTTCCTCTGCATTGAGGTGATAGAGGTTGCCAAAAAACTCATCAAAGCCATGGGCAGTTGGCAGCATGTCATCGCGATCACCCAAATGGTTTTTGCCGAACTGACCCGTTTTATATCCGCGCGCCTTCAAAAGGGTAGCTAAGGTTGGATCTTCCTTGCGCATGCCTTCGGGCGTTCCGGGTAGACCAACTTTGGTCAGACCTGTACGAATCGGAGATTGACCGGTAATAAATGCTGCGCGACCTGCAGTACTACTTTGCTGCCCGTACCAATCTGTAAACAAAGCACCTTGTTTAGCAATGCTGTCGATATTCGGTGTCTTGTACCCCATCATGCCCTGGTTGTAGGCGCTGATATTGAACTGGCCAATGTCATCCCCCCACAAAATTAATACATTGGGAGCCTTTTGGGATAGGGCGTTGGAAGACATTAATGCGCCTGCAGTCATAGCCAGTGCAAGGGCAGATTTTTTTAGTTTTAGCGACATGGAAATCTCATTTGAAGTGCAAATAATGAAGATCTTATAGGAACATAAACCCGATTCTATTTATATTAGCTTTAGGGTGAATATGCGGCTACTGGCCAAACCATGTTGAGGGGCTTGTTACCGGAGTAACTCAAATCACTATGAGCTACTTTTTCATTTCAATCTGCCCGCTTACCCTTTGATTTACGGACAATCCGGTTTTGCTAAGGTACTGATTTTTATCAGAATTAGGCTGTTACAATCCAATCATTACGAATTTTTGAAGCCGATCAAATCAAGCATTCGCCGTATTTTTGCCCGTAAAGTCGGTTGGCGTCATGGGCGATGGACGCACCTATGAATACGTCGTTGCCTTGCGTGCAGTACAAACCCAAGACTTTATGACCGCCCACTGGGCACATCTGCCCCATGAATTGCTTGGCAAAGTATCCAATCGCATCATCAATGAAGTCCGCGGCATCAATCGTATGGTCTTTGATATCAGCGGTAAACCCCCCTCGACGATCGAGTGGGAGTAATAGAGCCACTTTCCTTCACTACTCTTTATCCCATCCATTGACTCACTGGCGCAGCTGCATCTTGTAGAGGTTGAGAAATAATATCCACTAATGCTGGTTCACCGCATTCAATTGCGGCCTTAAGGATTGCCTCTAATTTTTGAGGGTCATCGACACTCCAAGATCGCACCCCATAAGCTTCAGCAACTTTGGCATGATTGGTACGACTAAAGTCAACGGAATAATAGCGTTCGTCATATCC
>JBIILR010000181.1:0-8112 GCA_044338365.1 Polynucleobacter sp.
CTGGAAAAGCATCGAAGATCCCTATGATTCAGGGGGGTCGGTCTGGGTTATACCCGCAATTACGCCTGATATTGCAATCATTCACGCCAATGAAGTCGATAGGCATGGAAATGTTCGCGTCTATGGAACATCGCATTGGGACCGCATCATGAGTCGCTCTGCTAAAACGGTATTGGTTACCGCAGAAAAATTGGTGGAAGACCATATTTTTACAGACCAACCCGAGATGACCTTAATCCCTTATTTTATGGTTCAGGCCTATTCGATCGTTCATCAGGGTGCATGGCCTGGATCTTGCTGGCCAGAGTATGAAATCGATTATCCAGCCGTGGAGGCCTATATGCAGTCTCTGGATCCCAGCGTTCTAGACAGGCATCTCTCCAGCGCCCCTGAAAACGTAGGTGTAGCGCATGCTTAATTCATGGAGCCCGTTCTCATACATCGTCACCAATCTGGCGCGGTTTATTCGCCCAAATGAGATCACTTTTAGTGGCGTAAATTCCAGCATGCCCATGTTGGCATGTTTGTTGGCTAAGCGTGCTTATGAGTGGGATTACATTTACATTAATGTCGCTGGCGGAGTTGATCCAGAGCCGACGATGATTCCATTATCGAGTTCTGATCCTATGCTGGCAGTAAAAACAGCCTCCATTTTTGATAATGAAGATTTCTATGATCTGTGCACTAGGGGTCGCATGGACCTGACCTTTTTGGGCGCTGCCCAAATTGACGGGGAAGGATCAGCTAATAACTCGGTGATTGGCGATTGGCATAGTCCCAAAGTGCGCTTACCTGGCGGCGGCGGTGGTGCAGTCATGCTGCCAACCGCAAAGAGAGCTTGTACATGGCGTACAGAGCATTCCCGACGAACCTTGGTGGATAAGTTAGATTTTAGAACTTCATGGGGAGGTTTTCATGGAGTTGTTACACCAATTGCGGTGTTTCAAAAACGCGCAGATCGTTTAGCTCTAGAAAGTTGGCATCCCGAAGTCACTTTGGAAGAAGTGATTGAGCGAACGGGCTTTATATTTGATGCCTCACATGCCAAGCCAACTGACTATCCGACGGCTTCTGAAAAAGCGGCTCTGCAATCGCTTGACCCAGATGGTCAATTTGAGCGTGACGCAGCAGTCAGTATTCGGATGGCTGCACAAGCTGCACCATAACCATTATCAATATTGACGGCCACAATACCTGCTGTACAGCTAGTGAGTGATGCATTCAGGGCTGTACGGCCCGACTCTGCTGCGCCATAACCGACAGAGGTTGGTAGGGCAATAATGGCGCCCGAGACCAATCCACCGATCACCGTTGGCAGAGCCCCATCCCATCCGGCAACCGCAATAATGATGGGGAATTTTTCAATTTCCTCAACTCTGTCGAGTAAACGCCAAAGGCCAGCTACACCAATATCCTGTATTAATTCATGGCGATGGCCAAAAAAAGTGAGGGTTCTAGCTGCTTCAGCGGCAACTGCGGCATCACTAGTTCCGGCCGTAATAATGGCAATGTTTTTAGATGGAAGAAGGGGGTAAGGGGTAGAAAAAAATCCGGTGCAAGAGCTCGAATCAAAGTCAATAGAAGCCTGCAGCTCGACCGAAAGCGCTTGAAATTTATCGCTGGTAAGGTGAGTTAATAGTACCGAACGACCTGCTTTGGAAATGGTTTCCAATATTGCATTGATTTGTTTGACTGACTTTCCGCCGCAATATATAGCCTCACTCAGTCCAGTGCGCTCTTCGCGCTTAAAATCGAGATTAAATTCGATAGACTTCATTTTTATGCCCAATAAAGGCGCTTCCGGTTAGGTATAAATCAAAGCTCACTTTTTTAAACAAGTGACTTTTCTGTAGCATTTCCTCAATACGCTGAGATAAATCATTCTTTAAAGTTGAATTCTCTGGCTGGAGTAGCGTGTGCAGACTAGCTTGGTCTAATTCTATTACAACAGCTGATGATCTCATGCGGCATCGAACGGTGGATGTTTTAAGGGTTTGATCTACTAAGAGTTCAATTTGGTGGACGAGTCCCAATGTATTTTTTTGAATCGGTATTCCAGTCTCAATGCGACTGGAGAGGCATGGGGAAGACGGGAGATTGGCTAGATCGCCTAGGCCCATTTCATGCGCAATATTTCGAATCATGTCTTTATTAATGCCTAATTTTGCAAAGGGATGTTTCACATTCAGCTTTAGCGCTGCCTCCAGCCCTGGGCGGTACTCCAGAAGGTCATCACTATTGGTTCCTGAGAATATGGTTGAGGCATTTATTTTTGCAATGGCAAATATCGCGGTATATAGAGACTCCTTGCAATAGAAGCATCTATTGATAGGGTTATTGAGATAGCGTTCGTCATTAAATTCACCCGCATCAATTTCTTTTAAATTCCATTGAAATTGCTTCGATAGAGTGCGTACACGCTGTGTTGCCTCAGGGGGTACTGCAGGTGAGATGGCATGAAACATCATTACAGAAGAGGTTTTAATAGAGCCGGCAAGTACTGCCAAGGTAATACTATCGATTCCTCCGCTGAGCGCAATCGCTACAGAGGGATGTTGTGATATCTCAAGTTGAATTAATTCAATATTCTTGGTGGTTTGAGAATTACTCATCTTTTTTTAAGGCTTGTTGCTCTAGGTGTAATTTATTTGAAATACGTTGTGATGAACCAGTCGAGATGGCGGAGATATCATCGATTTCAGCTTTTGCTGATCTTTCTCCACCTGGTCTCTCGGCTAGCTTGACCCTAGTCTTGAATTCTCCCAGATTTACAGATGATCGTTTTAGGATCTTCCTACTGGACTCTGCAATTCTGAGACCTAATGTACTGGTTTCAACAAAGCAAAGCTCACAGACTTCTGCGAGTGACTCCTGCTTTACCAATATTTGGAGTTGCGTAAACATCCTTCCCTTTTTTCCAAACAAAGGCAATTGATAGACTTCAATGACGCCAGGATGCTGGCGCAGAGATTCAATGCCGATCGCGAGCTCCTCTGATGTCTGATCATCAATCTCAAAGGTAATGATATTAATGAGATCCTCTTGTGTTGCGCTACCTTCGGAGCTAAAGACCAAGCAACGCAATACATTTGAGATGGATGGAAGTTTTTTGCTGCCAAAGCCATTGCCAGTTTGTGAAATGCAGAGAGAGCTTGAGTCTGGCTTTTTTGAGATGGAACGAAGGTACTTGATGATGGTCGCCCCGGTTGGGGTTACGCGCTCCCCTTGAATGCCATCATCAATAACAGGCATCCCTTGCATCAGAATTGCCGTAGCTGGGGCTGGAATTGGCAGTACTCCATGCGCCGTTTTAACCGTGCCGCCACCAAGAGGAAGAGCAGAGAACGTCCAATCAATACTTCCGACTGTATCAATAAAATGGGCTGCAACACAAAAATCCATAATCGAATCCCATGCGCCAACCTCATGAAAAGTTACCTTATCCACTTCGATGCCGTGAACCTGAGCCTCTGCTTGAGCGAGCAGGGAAAATAAGTTCAGTGCATGCTGTATAACGGATGGTTTGAAATTGGACTCTTGGAGTATTTTGCAAATACGTTGATAGTCAACATGCTCGTGATGATCGCCATGATGGTGATCGTGATGATGGTGGTGATCGTGATCGTGTTGATGAGGGTGCTCTGCGGCATCAAAACGTAAGCCCTTTAATACGCCGTCATGATGGTCTAGGTATTGAAGCCTTCCCTTACTGGTCTGGGAAAAACCCTTCATGGTTTCAAGCACTTCCTTGCCAAGGTCTGGAAGAGCGTCTGCTAGTGAAGCCACAAACATATCGCCAGCAATGCCGCCGATTAAATCAAAATGGATCCTCTGAATTTGACTGGTCAATCTTATGCATCCACTCTAAATTTGATTCTCGGCTTACTCCAAAAGCTGGGCGCAACAACGGTTCTTGGGCTCTCCCCCACGATCTTTTTTGCCATCTTCCAGGCCGCATCAAAGTTTGGTGCAGTGCTCATCCCGATTGCGCGAAATGCACCAGGATTACTGGTTCCAGCCATTATGACCGCACCCGCTCTATTTAAAGAGTATTCGTTTTCATAGAGCAGCCAAAATGGGTGCAGAGGTGGGTAGCCATGTTCGTAGGTATATTTATGGGTGTACTCAAGGTTGTTATTGAATTCATCTTCATAGTCAATCAATCCCCGAGGGCTATGAAGGCTTCCATATACGTCAATGACTTTTTGATATGAGGGGTAGAGCTGAGGATCAATGAAGCCAGTTGTCGGTGAAACTGCAATCACCACACCGCCTTCGCGCAAGACCGGCCCCTCAGCGTTATAGCGTGGGAGCGTAAAGGTACCTGCACCTGCAATGAGTGTATTGTTCGCATTTCCATAAGAAAAACTGGCTGATAGACCAACAATCAGCACATCCGCTTGAGGCGTATCGTAAACAAATCGACTATTGGCTAGCTCCCAAGCTGGTGCCTTGATACTACTAGCATGGCCTGCATGAACTCCAATCATTTTTCCACCAATGCCATTGATGGAGTTGATATAGAAAACTTGTTTTCCAGTAGCCTGCTCCATGAAGGCACTCATTTCATCTTTTACGTTGACTGCTTTTTTCTTTTCCCCGCTTTGCATCTTTTTGGCTTCTGGGTCTGGAATAGCATTAATGCTGTGGTGAGAAGCGATACTTTTGGTAGACGCTAGTCCGATGCAGACTCCGGTTCCGGTATAGCTTGGACCTTGGGCGGAGGATACATTGCCTTGATAAATCATGAGGTCGGCATCAAGAAAGCGATTGTTATGTTCAACATAACGCCCACTCTCAGTAATTCCAAGATAAGTGAGCTCATCTTGATTGGTGCAATCATGATTCACGATGGCATTGAGACGCCAAAAGCGATTAAATAGCGTAGGACCTAAATGATTGGCCAATTCGGTACGCGTTGGCTTTCGGTGATTGCTCGACGCGCAGATGAAAAGTATGTCGCGATCCTGAATGCCGGCACGATTTAACTCTTCTACCAATATCGGCAATATCGTTCTGGCAGGTAGATTGGGCCTAGTGATGTCATCAAATCCAATGGCCACTTTCATTCCAGGCTTGGCTAGCGAGGTTAAAGGTGGCATCCCTAAAGGATTGGAGAGTGCATTTAAGACGGCTTCTCTTGGGTTTTCGATCAGAGTGCCTTCATGGTATTCAGCAATGAATGCGCTCTCTGGAACTTCGATATCAATTTTTCGGTCGCCGTAATCAACGGCTACTCTCTTGCTACTCATGCGATTGAACCTCTGAGGTTAAAAATGCAGCGCGTAATGCGTTTCTCATGACTTTACCCATGGCATTACGAGGTAATTTATCACTAAAAACCACATTTTCGGGAACTTTGAATGGGCTTAGGCGCGCGCGACAGAAGTCAATAATGGCCTCAGCGCTTAAAACCTTCGTTGACACAACCACCAATCCAACCCGCTCACCCCAAATTGGATCGGAAAGGCCTACTGCTGCTGCCTCTAAAACGTCTGGATGAAGAGCGGCTACTTGTTCCACTTCTAGTGGGGATATATTCTCACCCCCGCGAATAATCATCTCTTTTTTTCTGCCAACGATAAAAACGAACCCCTCTTCGTCTATTTTGGCAAAATCCCCTGAATGAAGCCAACCATTTTTAACGGTGTTAGCTGTATTGATGGGGTCTAGGTAATACTCTTTCATTATTAAATCACTCTGGATGAGTAATTCCCCGACCTCATTAGCTGCCAAGCTATTGCCATTCTCGTCAGCGATCATCACCTTTTGCGGATCAAGGGCTTGACCAATGGAGCCAAATTTCCTAATGCCTCGCAATGGGTTCATTGTATTAATTGCTGTTGTCTCTGTAAGCCCAAATGTTTCTAGAAGTAAATTCTTCCCAAAGCGATTTTCAAAACGTTCAGCCAACTCTTTGGAGGTGGGTGCTGATGCTACCTTAATATATTTCAGTGCAATCTCACTAGCTTGAGGCGCTTGTTTTTCATGCTCCAATAACAACGATAGGATGGTTGGTGAAACGCTGGAGGAATTGACAGCGTATTCCTTACATTCACTCCAAAAGTTGCTAGCAGAGAAACGCTTGCGTAAAGCGATGCTGGCGCCACGATATAAAAAAGGTAAGTTACTAAACATTAGGCCATTTGTATGGAATAGCGGCATAACGCAGAGTGTTCTATCGCTTTCTTGGATATCAAAACCCGCGCTCACAATTTTGGCAGCATGGCATAAATTCGCATGGGTTAATAAAACCCCTTTAGGTTTTCCAGTAGTCCCGGAGGTATATAGTAAGAGCGCCCCATCTTCAGGGCTTAAACCGGCTATGACCAATGCATCAGCAGAGGAATGTTTGATGTCTTGATCGTGATACGCATCGATGCCCACGATTTCTGGCGCTCGAAAAACTAAAATTTCAGGTTGGTTTTTTAGCAGGCCGAGAGTATTAGTGAGCACCTCGATAAAATCAGCAGAAATAACAATGCACTTGCTTTCTGCGTGGTTGAGGATATAGGCAAGCTCAGCGGGCGTTAAGCGATTATTAATTGGGTTTGCAATTGCACCCGCTTTAAATGCCCCAAAGTATCCTGCAACCAGCAGAGAGTCATTGAGGGAGATAAAGCTTACACGATCCCCCTTAGAAATTCCTCGCGCTTGAAAAAAATGAGCAAATTGATTGGATAGCTTATCAAGATCCTCGTAGCTTAAAGTTTCAGCTTCAAAAAGTAGAGCTGTTTTTTCACTACGATTATTAGTAACAATATCTTGAGTAAGCATGTGATTTTATTAGTTAAGAGCTTTGCCTGAACGTTTGACTACATCAGCCCATTTAGCCATTTCATCTTTTAGAAAGCGGCAAGTCTCTTCGGGAGTGGTGCCCAACGCTTCTGATCCCCCTTTTCTAAATGCAGCCTGCACTTCTGGTGTTTTGGATAATGCCTGGACCTCACGTGAGAGCCGGTTTACGATTTCAGGAGGTGTAGCCGCTGGCGCAAGTATTGCATAGGCAGTCATAACTTCGTATCCGGGTACGCCCTGCTCTTGAACGGTTGGGAGATCTGGAAAGGCAGGTACGCGTTTAGGACCTAAAACGCCTAAGAGCCTTATCTTTCCAGAATTCACGTGTGGTAGGAGTGCAGGCAGGGTCTCAAAAACCATATTAATCTGACCACCAAGTAAGTCTGTTACAGCAGGACCGCTCCCTTTGTATGGAATATGCAGTAACTGCGTATTTGTCATTACTTTAAATAATTCCCCCGCCATTTGTTGTGGAGTCCCAGGACCAGCTGAGCCAAAACTTAATTTATTGGGTTGAGCTTTAGCTAACGCAATCAGTTCTTGAATATTTTTTACTGGCAGGGAGCTGTTTACTGCTAAGACCATCTGCGTTGTTGAAGTCATTGAAACACATGAAAAAGCAGTAGCTAAGTCATATAGAGGTTTTTGAGATGGCATTGCAGCATGTATAGAGTGGCTTCCAAGCGCACCCAGTAAAAACGTATAGCCATCTCCAGGTGATTTTGCGACTGCATCCGCCCCAATTTCACCGCCGGCTCCAGCTCGGTTGTCTACCACCACAGATTGACCTAACTTCTCAGTCAGAAACTGCGCGTAGACACGCCCTGAGGCATCACTCGCCCCGCCTGGTGGGAATGGAACAACCAGTTTAATGGGCTTGTTTGGCCAAGCTTGAGCAAAACTGAAGTGCGCTGCCATTGCAAGCGCTAAAAACACTAATCCATTGCGCAGGTAATTTTTCATTGTGATAGCTATCCTTAAGTTTGTGAATGGTAATCCTATTATTTAGGATTTTAATCCTATAATATCTTGACACGCTTGAACTCTACCATTAGGCTTGCCTTTAAGTAAATTAAATTATTTGCATGGCGCCCGGTGGTACCTGGCCCTATACCGTGAGAACATGGATAAAACATTACTGAAGGGGTTGATGGTGCTTGAAGCCTTATCACTTTCCGAAAGTGATGCGCTCTCAATCGATGAGGTCTCCAAATTAACCGGCCTTACCCGGAGCAATGCGCACCGCACTTTGCAGACATTGGCATCCGCCGGCTACGTTAAGCACGATTTAAACAAAGGTGGTTATTGCAACAC
>JBIILR010000071.1:0-8082 GCA_044338365.1 Polynucleobacter sp.
AAAATACCTTTGCCAAATTAGGCGCTCGCCTCAAATCAGGCGAATCCAAAAATCGCATCATCTTAGAAGCCGCTACAGAAGTGGGTAAGCCTGTGCTATTCGGTGTTGGCATCATTATTTTGGTATTTATGCCATTGCTCTCACTAGAGGGGATGGAGGGCAAGATGTTTGCGCCGATGGCGATTACGATTGCCATTGCCCTCGCAATTTCTTTGATACTGTCATTTACCCTTTCGCCTGTGCTTTGCTCCTACATCTTAAAAGGTGGCGGTGAGGAAGATACGCGCATCGTTCGGGCTTTAAGAACACCCTATACCAAGTGGCTGCATTGGTGCTTGGACAACCCGAAGTTGGTGGTGAAGCGTGCCATTATCTTATTGGTGACGAGCTTTATTGCATTTATGATGCTCGGAAAATCGTTTATCCCGGTAATGCAAGAGGGTTCGATTACGCCTTTAATTGCCAAGTCGCCTAATATCTCTTTAGATGAGTCAGTCAAATTAGAATTTGAGGCGTTGAAGCGCATCATGACAGTACCAGGCGTTGAGCGTGTCGTCTCGCGCTTAGGCCGTGGCGAGTCATCCGCCGATGCAGGTCAGCCCTTTGAGTCCGACCCCATTGTCACACTCAAACCATTGGGCGATCGCGATTTAAGCCAAGAGGAGATTGCAAATCAAATTCGGGAGAAGTTAAAAACCTTACCCGGTGTTGAGCTATCGATTTCCCAGCCGATTGCCGCGCGGGTCGATGAGATGGTTTCGGGTGTACGTTCGCAGGTCGCCATCAAGATTTTTGGTGAAGACCTGGCGGAGCTTAAAAAACTCGGCGATCAAATCAGTCAAGTGCTCAGTAATATGAAAGGCAGCACCGACTTACGGATTGAGAAAGCATCCGGTCAGAACTATCTCAATATCAAGATTGATCGGGATGCGATTGCGCGCTACGGTATTAATGTTTCGGACGTAAATGAGGTAATCGAAACGGCGATTGGCGGCAAACAAGCCTCGATTGTGTATGAGGGTGAGCGCCGCTTCCCCTTGATGCTGCGCTATCCCGCACCCTACCGCGACAATGTCGAGGCGATTTCCGGAATCATTTTGCATTCACCCAATGGCGCTCAAGTATTGCTACGTGACTTGGCTGAAATTAGCCTGATGGACGGTCCTGCACAAATTTCGCGGGAGAGTGGTAAACGGCGTCTGGTCATTGGTGTAAACGTCGAAGGGCGAGATCTCGGTGGCTTTGTGAAGGAGGCCCAAGAACAAATCGCGAAGAAAGTAACGCTACCAGAGGGGTATAGCTTGCAATGGGGTGGCCAGTTTGAAAACATGGAGCGTGCGATGGCGCGTTTAATGATCATTATTCCCATTACGATTGCGGCGATTTTCTTCCTCCTTTTCATGCTATTTAATTCGATCCGCTTAGCTGGTCTGATTATTTTGGTTCTGCCTTTTGCGTCGATTGGCGGTATCTTTGGTTTACTCATTAGTGGCGAATATTTATCGGTACCGGCAGCGGTTGGCTTTATCAATTTATGGGGTATTGCGGTTTTAAATGGCGTAGTGCTGATCTCATTTATTAAGCAGTTGCGGGAAGAGGGGCGCTCGATGCAAGATGCCTTGATCGAGGGGTGTGAGCATCGCTTCCGGCCGGTGATGATGACGGCATCCGTGGCAATGCTGGCCTTAGTGCCGATGTTATTCTCGGGCGGCCCAGGCTCGGAGGTGACTCGGCCCTTGGCAGTGGTAGTAATTTCAGGTTTAATTACCTCTACTGCCCTTACATTATTGGTATTGCCAGTCTTATACCGTTCATTTGAAGAAAAAGAGATTGAAGCATGATCGAAATTAAAGCCGTCTTTCGTCCTGGGCGATTGCCCGCCCTACGAAACGCCTTAATGGATACGCCCGGCTTTCCAGGAATGACCGTGACGCGTGTAGAGGGTTGCAGCGCCCCAGGTAGCACGGGTAAAGCATCGATAAAAGAAGAGTTAACCGATTACTCAGCAAAAGTACGGATTGAGATTGTCTGCAGCGATGACGTAGCTGATCGTCTGATGGATCGCATTGTCGAAGTTTGTCAAACCGGGCAAATTGGCGATGGGGTCGTATGGAAAACCAATGTAGATAAAGCATTTTTTATCGCCAAGAACTACGGTACAACGTAAGCCCTTCTTTTTCATTACAGAAATAGAAAAAGCCTCGCAAGCAATTCTGCGAGGCTTTTTTATCGGCCTATCAAGGGCACGTAGGTGATTTACTTCACCAAAACAACCGGCTGCTTTGCACCAGAAACAATCTTTTGCGCAATCGAGCCCATGATCATATCGACAAAGCCACTGCGGCCTTTCGAGCCCATCACAATCATGTCCATTTTCTCTTTGTCTGCTAATGCAATGATTTCTTCAGAAATATTACCCCGTCTAATCACCATCGAGTGTTTGATGCCAGCTGCATCCAATACTTTTTGTGCCGGCTTGAGCTCTTTCTCGCTGACTTCACGCAGGTAATCATCGACTACGCTCTTGGCTACAAATTGCTTTACGTGGTTAAGGCCAACATCATCATGCACATTGATCAGGGTGACAGTGCACTTGCTTTTAAGATCAGCAGATAGCTTAGCGACATACTTACACGCATTAATAGCGGATTTTGAACCGTCTACGGGTAACAATATTTTCATGTTTTGTCCTTAAGGAGGGTGGCAGGTTCTTGTTGTAGTAAAAATAGCTAGCAATTCAGTTTAGCACTCACATTGCCATATTTTTAATCAAAAAAGACCTTGCTGATTTGATTTGAATCAAATTCGATGCGTCTTTTGCTTGATGAAAGATCGTTGCTTACTTAATTAGAGCCAAGGCATTTTTAAAACTAGGATGCTTGCAGGTTTTGAGCCACTCAAATGCGAGCATTTCAACAGTCTTGAGTGTGGCGCCGGATTCTTTTAGGCGCAGAGTAGCCATGGTCTTGTCGAGGGATTGGCGTGAGCCGATGGCGTCCACCACAATCGAGACTGCAAAACCGTGCTCAAGAAGCCCAAGGGCAGTTTGCATAAGGCAAACGTGCGCCTCGCAGCCAACCAATACCAATTGCTTACGATCTCTAGGGATATGGCTGATGAGCCCATCGCTGCAGCCATCAAAATGAAATTTACTTACCGTTTTTTGACACAAGGCCTTTAATTCAGGATGGTTTTCCCCAAGTCCTGCTGGGTTCTCTTCGGTCCCGATGATGGGTATGCCAAGCTGCTGGGCTATTTTCGCCAGCCGAATGCATTGACTGAGTACATGCGCATGGTCCTCAATCGCTGGCATCAGCTTGGACTGCATGTCGATGATGAGCAATACGCTTTGATCGGGAGAGGCAAGCATAGCGGTTGTGCCTGATTGTGGTAATTTAATGTGTACGTTTTCATTCTATTCCCACTTAGCTAAGGAGTACACCGCTATGCATTCACATATTCACTACACACGCCCCGATGGCCAATCCGTTAACGCGTATCTTTCTGAGTCAGAGCAGGGCTCAAACAGACCTGGGGTAGTCGTGATTCAGGAATGGTGGGGCCTGGATAATCAGATTAAGGCTGTAGCCGATCAATTGGCTGCAGCCGGATACCGCGCCTTAGTACCCGATTTGTATCGAGGCAAGTTGGCCTTAGAGGCTAAAGAAGCAGAGCACTTGATGGGTGACTTGAACTTCGGAGACGTTGCCTCGCAGGATATTCGAGGGGCGGTGCAATACCTTAAGAAAACCGGCAGTCCCAAGGTTGCCGTCACCGGCTTTTGCATGGGCGGCGCACTAACGCTCCTGTCGGCAGTCCACGTACCCGAACTAGATGCAAGCGTAGTTTGGTATGGCTACCCTCCACTCGAATACGTGGATGCCAGCAAAATTCAGAAGCCGCTTCAGGGCCATTGGGCCTTGCACGATGAATTCTTCCCCATTGCCGGCGTTGATCAACTCGAAACCAATCTCAAAGCAGCAAACGCGCCTTATACCTTCTATCGCTATGAGGCAAAGCATGCCTTCACGAATCCGGAAGCGGATGCGCGGCATTTGCCACCATTGCAATACAACGCTGCAGCTACCAAGGAGGCATGGCAGCGTACCCAAGCATTTTTAAAAACGCATTTGGGATGAGGTATCTCAGCTTAGCGATTCATCAGGTGAAAAATCCACGGTATCGCAATGGCGCCCAAGATACCGTGCATACCCATCGCTAGACTGGCATAGGCGCCTGCTTCAGGGCTCACACTAAAGGCCCGCGATGCGCCAATGCCGTGGGATGCAACCCCAATGGCAAAGCCCCGCTGCCACCACGACTTCATGCCTAATGCATCCAAGATGAAGCGCGCCAAGATTGCACCCAGAATGCCGGTCACTACCGCAAACACGGCGGTCAGCGTGGGCGAGATACCTATTTGTTCAGCGATACCCATGGCAATGGGCGCTGTGACTGATTTCGAATAGAGGCCGCCAACCAGGGTTTGATCAGCCCCTAATGCCGTTGCAATGCCGACTGCACTCAAAATGGAAACGAGGCCGCCGCAGACCAAGGAAATAATCAATGGCAGGGCTCGACTCTGTAAGTGCTGAATGCCGCGGTAAATCGGAATAGCCAAAGAGACCGTAGCTGAACCCAATAAAAAGTGGACAAATTGCGCACCTTCAAAATAAGTCCGATACGGCATTTGCAGCAACTCGATTGCCACTGAAACCAAAATTACTGCGATGGCTACCGGGTTAGCAATTGGATTTTGGGCGCTGCGCTGATAGAGCCATAAACCGATTTGATAGGCAGCTAATGTGATGAAGAGTGCAATTAAGGGGCTGCCTGAGAGGTAGACCCAGATCTCCACAATGGAGGTAGACTCACGCATCATTTTTAGGCTCGCGGTGCATCCACTTAAGGATGAGCGCGCTAGTGGTGATCGTGAGGACAACACTCACCACCAATGCGGTTATGAGTGCCCCAGCATGCTCTTTGAGTTGCGGTAAAAACAGAACTACCCCAACCGCAGCGGGAACAAATAGCAGGCCCAAGTATTGACTAAAGCCATCGGCTACCAAAGCCAAAGATGGATCGAGTTTGCCGCGCAGCATCAGCCACGCTAACAGTATGACCAGCCCAATCACAGGCCCTGGCAGGGTGGTAAAGACAAACTTGGAAATCAGCTCGCCTAAGCCCTGAAAGAAAAGGATTTGAACTAAACCAGCAATCATGGCACTAGTGTATGTGAAGTAGGCGTCTTCTGAGTAGAATTAGTGTCTTAATGCAAACAAAAGATGCTTTGCAATTTATTTTTACGTTCAATCCGTTTACTGTAAGGGTGTTATGAAGAAAACGATTCATGCCAATGGCATCACGATGGCTTATCAAATCGACGGTCCTGAGACTGCGCCCGTCATAGTCATGAGCAATAGCTTAATGTCGAGCTTAGAAATGTGGGATGACACGATTGTTGCATTGACTTCACACTACCGCGTAGTGCGTTATGACACCCGTGGGCACGGTCAATCCGAGGTGACTCCTGGTCCGTACAGCATCGAGTTATTGGCGAACGATCTAGTGGGTCTTATGGATGCGTTGCACATTAGCAAGGCCCATCTGGTCGGCCTATCCATGGGCGGAATGATTTGCCAGTTTGTTGGCGCTCATTTTCCTGATCGGGTTATCTCATTGAGTTTGTGTGACACCGCCAGCGAGATGCCACCGCGCTCGTTGTGGGAGGAGCGTTTCGCAATTGCGCGAGGGCAGGGTTTAGGCGGTCTAGTCGATGGCACCATCAAACGCTGGTTTTTAGATGGATTTGTTGCCAGCGAGCCAGCAAAAGTCGAGCGGGTTCGTACGATGATTTTGAATACACCAGTGGATGGATACATTGCCTGTGCCAGCGCGGTTCGGGATATGGCACAGTCAACCATGTTACTTAAGATTACGGCGCCGACGATGGTCTTATTGGGTAGGCAGGATCCCGCATGTACCGTTGCTCAAGCAACGGTGTTGCATCGCTTAATTCAGCATTCGAGCATGCATATCATCGACGATGCAGCCCATTTGGCGAATATTGAGAAGCCGGCCCAATTCAATGCAGCCTTGAGGCATTTTTTGGACTCGGTCTCATAAATTAGCTTACTATTTCATGGCAGCACAATAAAGATAAAAGGAGACTTACTGTGACGCAATTAAAAAGAATACAAAAAAAATGGCAACTCGGACTTGTAGGCTTAGCCTTATTGGGTGCAGGCATCCATGTCCAGGCGCAGCAGGCGGTCGATAAATACCCATCCAAGACCGTCAAGATGGTTGTTCCATTAACGCCTGGATCGGGCGCGGATATTGCTGGCAGGTTGGTTTCAAAAAGTCTGGCTGAATTGTGGAAGCAGTCTGTGATTATTGAAAACCGCCCAGGTGCTGGAGGTCTCGTTGGCACAGGCGTGGTTGTTAATGCGGCGCCGGATGGCTACACCCTATTGGTGCAGTCTGCCTCGTATGCAGCGAACCCAGCAATTTATAAAAAATTACCTTACGACTTAAAAAGTCTGACGGATCTGAATATTCTGGGTACGACACCCTACTTATTAATTGTTGGTGCTGATAGCCCATATAAATCGATCAAAGATCTGGTAGCTGCAGCAAAGGCCAAGCCAGGTGACCTGCCTTACGCCTCTGCTGGTATTGGGAGCTCTACGCACTTGGCTGCCGAGTACTTTAATCAGACCATGGGTATCAAGATGTTGCACGTACCTTATAAGGGCTCACCCGAAGCAATTACAGAAACCATTGCTGGCAGAACGGCTTTTTACATGGCCCCATTTGAAACAGCCATGGCGCAGGTCCGCGGCGGCAAAGCACGTGCACTGGGTATAACCAGCATTGCACGAGCGTCTGTTGCACCCGAGATTCCAACCATTGCAGAGCAGGGGTATCCGAACTTTGATATTGGACTTTGGTTTGGTGTTTGGGCTCCATCTGCGACGCCAGAGAAAATCAAGGTTAAGATCAACGAAGATATTAATCGCGCACTGCAGGACGTGGATATCAAGATTGCCTACGCGAAAGCAGGCATTACATCCAAGCCGATGAATTTGGAGCAAACAGCCCAGTTTGTTCGGAATGAAATCGCCAAGTACACCAAGATTGCAAAAGACGCAGGTATTGAACCTCAATAAGGCGCCACTATGCCAGGCTCCAGATCGGGTATTGCGTCGGCCCGATCTGCTTTTTCCGGCTGGGGCAACCGATTGCCATGCCCATATTTGCGGGCCTCAAAGTACGTTTCCGTATTTCAGTGAGCGCATTTACACTCCGCCAGATGCGCTGCTCCCGGATTACTTCAATCTTTTAACGCACTTGGGGGTTGAGCGCGCCGTCTTAGTACAGCCCAGTATTTATGGCACTGACAACCGTGCCATGCTTGCAGCGCTCAAGGCTTTTCCAGCAAAATTGCGCGGCGTTGCAGTGGTGGATAACACCATTACCGATGCTGAAATTGAAGCTTTGCATCAAGCAGGTGTTCGCGGACTGCGCTGCAATATCGTTGATTTAGCCGATGCAACGGGGCAATTGCCAATGGCCATGCTCCGTTCGCTGGCGCAGCGTATTGCTCCCTTTGGCTGGCATCTGGAATTCTTAATGCACGTGGATGCCTTTCCGCAGCTACAAAATGACTTTCATGATTTCCCAGTAGAGATTGTGATTGGCCATTTTGGTTACGTGAAAGCAACTCTTGGTATTGCCAATGCGGGCTTTCAGAATCTGTGTGCAATGATGCGGGAGGGCCGTGCCTGGGTTAAATTCACTGGCACCTATCGCATTTCGGAGCAAGTTACTCCGCCATATTCGGATGTCAATCCATTTGCGCAGGCCTTGATAAAAGCAAATCCACAGCAGATTGTCTGGGGGACTGACTGGCCCCATGTCATGGTGAAGGGATTTATGCCAAACGATGCTGATCTGTGTGATCTGCTGGGGAATTGGATTGAAGAGCCTACGCTGTTACAGCAGATACTGGTAAGCAACCCAGAGCGACTATATGACTTTAGATAAATCATGTTTTACAGTTCGGACTTGGCTTTTGCT
>JBIILR010000072.1:0-8044 GCA_044338365.1 Polynucleobacter sp.
TCCAACACCAATCATGCAGAAGATCAACCCGCCCACCTCACGCTTAAAGATGCATCGGTGCCGGTGCAAGTTAACTTAAAAACTTATGCTGGTCCAGAGCAACGCTATTGCCCCGCTGGCGTATATGAATACGTTGAGAAAAATGGCGAAACGCAATTGCAAATTAATGCGCAGAACTGCGTGCACTGCAAGAGTTGTGACATCAAGGATCCCACGCAAAACATCATTTGGATTACGCCCGAGGGTGGTGGCGGTCCAAACTATTCATCCATGTAGTTGCAAGATTCCTGTGTGGAACTTACTCCACACTAAGTGTGGCGAGGACGCAACTTCTGAATCGCCAGGCCCGCAAGACCGCAAGCCAAAGCCGACATCACAAACACATCCCGTGGCTGCAATGCTTCCCAAACCCAGCCGGCAGTAAGGCCGCCAAGCGTACCGCCTAGGCCATACGACACCGTGGTGAATAAGGCCTGACCACGGGCTTGCAAGGGGCCTGAGAACCAGCGCTGAATCAGCTTGACGCTGGCGCTGTGGTGCGCCGCAAAGGTGCCGGCATGCAATACCTGCGCCAGAATCAATACTGCAGTGGTTGGATATAAAGCAATCAGCATGAAGCGCACAACCCCCATGCCAAAGGTGGCTTGCAACACCACTTCAGGATCGAGCCTACTGAGTACCTTACTCTGAAAGTAAAAGAAAACCACTTCAGCGAAAACGCCCAGCGCCCAAAAGAGACCGATCTCCCATTTATCGTATCCGAGACTGACCAAGTACAGAGAGAAAAAAACATACAAGGCAGCGTGCGCAAAGATCATAAAAAAGCCCGAGACCAAAAACCAACGGACATCGGGATTAACTAAAACACTGCGTAGCTCCCCGCGCACCATCGGGCGTCGATCGAGCTTAGGCTCGCGCATACACCAGGTATCGATTGCGAGCAAAAAGAGGACTGCAGCTCCAATCCACGGAAACCAAGCAATCCCATAGCGATCAAAAAATTCACCGGCCAAAAGCACCATGCAGATAAAGCCGATTGAACCCCATAAACGCAATCGGCCATAACGCTTATCAAAGGAGTTGTCTTTAAATAAAGCATGCACCGTCGCCGCCTCCCCTAGGGGAGTAAGGCTACTTAAAATGGTGTGCAAGATAAACATCCAAACAAAAAACGCGATGTAACTTTCCAGGAAAAAGATGCACAAGAACACGAGGCTGGCAAATGCCGCGCAAAACCGAATAATGCCGATCCGATTCGACAGGTAGTCCGATAACCAGCCCCACGAAAAGGGCCCTAAGATACGCGTGACCTGCAACATCGACATCAGCACGGCAATCTCAATCGCACTAAATCCCTTGTCTAAAAAATACAGGCTGGCAAAAGGTGAAATGAGTCCGACGTAGGCAAAGTACAAAAAGAAAAAGGACCCGAAGGCCCAGCGTACCGATAGCGTCATGCGTAGTGTTGCTTTAGGAAGACTGCGTACCAGGACGAGCGCCTGGAATTGCTGTCATAGCTACCTGAACATCAGCGCACTGGGCACGATGACGCAAAGCATGGTCCATTAAAACCAATGCCAGCATGGCCTCGGCAATCGGGGTTGCCCGAATACCAACGCAGGGATCATGCCGCCCTTTGGTTTGCACCGTCATCGGCTTGCCATCCAGGTCAATCGATTCTTTAGGGCTCATGATGCTGGAGGTTGGCTTGATTGCAATGGCAACGCGTAAGTCTTGGCCGGTACTAATGCCACCCAATGTGCCGCCCGAGTTATTACTCGCAAAGCCATCGGGATGCAACTCGTCGCCATGCTCACTACCGCGCTGCGATACCGCTGCAAAGCCAGCGCCAATCTCAACACCCTTCACTGCATTAATCCCCATCATGGCGTGGGCTATATCGGCATCGAGCTTATCAAATAAAGGTTCACCCAGGCCCATGGGTACATGCGTTGCGCGCACTTCAATCTTGGCACCACAGGAATCACCTGCCTTGCGCAAGGCATCCATATAGTCTTCGAGTTGGGGCAACATGGAATTGTTGGCCACAAAGAAGGGATTGTGCTTGATGTGTTTCACATCCTCAAAGGGCACAGTAAGTTCGCCCAATTGGCTCATGTAGCCGTAAATGTGGGTGCCGTACTGCTCATGTAGCCATTTTTTGGCAATTGCTGCTGCCGCTACTACCGGCGCCGTCAAACGAGCAGAAGAGCGGCCGCCCCCACGCGGATCTCGGAAGCCATACTTGTGATGGTAGGCATAGTCGGCATGGCCGGGCCGAAAGGTTTGCAAAATATTGCCGTAATCGTGGCTGCGATGATCCTTATTGTGAATCAACAGTGCGATCGGCGTTCCGGTTGTTTTGCCCTCGAATACGCCCGACAGAATTTCTACCCGGTCCTCTTCTTGGCGCTGGGTTACATGGCGCGAAGTACCCGGCTTGCGCCGATCCAAGTCGTGCTGTATATCGGCTTCACAGAGCAGCATTCCGGGTGGGCAGCCGTCGACCACCGCACCAATAGCAGGGCCATGGGACTCCCCGAAGGTAGTCACACTAAATAGGAGGCCTAAGGTGTTTCCAGACATACCGCCATTATGGCATTGCTGGCATTGGGGGCTTAGTTTGCGGTTTTTTCCGTTTCATCGCTAGGCCAATCCCGAATGTAGGCCTTGAGCATCGAGTTTTCAAAGTCCTGAGCCTCGACCACGGCCCTCGCTACGTCATAAAATGAAATCACCCCCATCAAGACCTGTTGGTCCACCACCGGCAAATAACGCGCATGCTGGGTGAGCATAATGCGGCGGACCTCATCGAGTTCGGTATCCATCCTGCAGGTTAAGGGATTAGCAATCATGACTGAGCGGACAGTAAGTCCGTCGACGGTGCCGCGATGCAATGCCAAGGTTTTAATCAGCTCACGGAAGGTCAGTATGCCAATGAGCTTCTCGTAGTCCATCACGACCAATGAACCAATATCGTGTTCGCTCATCACCAAGATGGCGGTTTGCAAAGGAGTATCTGGTGCCACGGTGTAGAGCGCACTGCCCTTCACCTGCAAAATATCACTGACTTTCATGATTGCTCCTTGATCGATGCGGCCAAATGAAGCCGCGAAACTGATTCCAATATAGCCCTAAGCGCATGGGCTTGCAAGGCGGAATCTCCCTTACTTCGGCTGATGAGTCTGCAATAGGCCAGATCGAATCAAGGGCATATTGGCTACTAGCAATGCGCCAGCCAAGGTTACCCACCAGGTCACGTAAATCCAAATCAGCGCCAATGGCAAGATGGCAAAGGTGCCGTAGACGGTTTTATAAAACGGTACTTTCGTCACAAAAAAGCCGAAACCGTATTTCATTAACTCAAATACGATCGCAGCGAACAAGGCACCGATGAGGGCATCGCGCCAGGCAACGAAGGTGAATGGCAACACTTTGTAGACCAAGGTAAATAAACTGATGGTCAGTAAGAGCGGAATAATGAGGGCGAAGACCTCAAACCGAATCGAGACAGCGTCGGTCAATCCCTGGGTTGCACTTAGCAACCATCCGCTGAGGTAGATCCCAATGCCTAATACCAAGGGACCTAGAGCCGTGGCTGAAAAATAGATGGCCGACCGTTTAAAAAATGGTCGCTTGTCTTTAATCTGCCAGATCTGATTGAAGGCCTTCTCAATCACCGCCATTGTGAGTACGGTCGTCACAAATAAGCCCGCCAAACCAAATAAGGTTAAGCCCTTGGCTTTTTCAGAAAACTGATCGATGTAGCGCAAAACGGGCTGGTTGATGCCGCCAGGCAAATAGGTATTTAATATCCATTCTTGCAGGGCGTATTTCATCTCGATGACCTGTGGCACGTAGCCAATCAGGATGGATCCGACCGTAAACATCGGTACCAAGGCCAGGGTCGTCGTAAAGGCCAGGCTACCCGCTACTTGATTTAGCAATAGGTGGCGATTGCGCTGACCTAACTCGCGGGCCAAAGCAAGCCATAATTGGGGATTACGAATAAGCTGCATCGCCGTATCATAAGAGATTACAAGGGCATGCGACCAGGATTAAACAGAATTTGATAAGAAGAATGGGCTTTACTTTATGAATACTGCTGACATATTAGTGCTGTTTTACTCCAGCTACGGTGCCACCCGGGATTTGGCGCGGCTCATTGCCGAAGGCATTGAATCCGTACCGGGTGCGAGTGCACGGCTGCGCTGCGTACCCGCTATCTCGAGCGTCTGTGAGGCAACCGAACCCGCAGTGCCGACCGATGGAGCGCCCTACGCGGAATACCGTGATCTAGAAGAATGCATTGGTTTGGCGATGGGCTCACCCACCCGCTTTGGTAATATGGCCGCCCCCATGAAGTACTTCTGGGATGGCAGCAGCGCACAGTGGCTCAGCGGCGCATTAAGTGGCAAACCCGCCTGCGTTTTTACCAGCACCGGCAGCTTGCATGGCGGCCAAGAAACGACTTTACTGAGCATGATGATTCCGCTGCTCCACCACGGCATGTTACTGGTCGGTTTACCGTACAGCGAACCGGACCTGATGACCACCTCGACTGGTGGCAGTCCCTATGGCGTAACGCACGTGGCCCATGCCGATGGCCGCGCACCCATTAGCCCAGAAGAAAAGCGTTTAGCGATTGCACAAGGCAAACGCTTGGCGCAGATTGCCTTACAACTCCAGTCGGCACACTAAATGCCAAACAGCAATCCTTCCTTGCTAGAGTCAATTGAGGTGAAAGATAAATACGTCTTAATCGCAACGGCTGCGTTCGCTGGGCTCTTTCTTCTTTGCGTGGCATGGGAGTGGTTTATTGCCCCACTAAGACCAGGCGGCTCGTGGATGGCACTCAAGGGCCTGCCTTTACTGTTTGCCATACCGGGCATCTGGAAAGCAAAGAACTACACCATGCAATGGGCCTCGATGCTGATCCTAATCTATATGACCGAAGGCTTGGTACGCTTATTTGAAACCGGCGCCAATTTTTGGATGGCCGTATTAGAAACGCTCCTTAGTCTGATTGGTTTTATTGCCGTACTGATGTATTTGAAGCCCCTCAAACAAGAATACAAACGGCAGAAAAAAGAAAGAGAATTGCAATCCGCGCAACAGTCCGACCAACAACCCACGCCGTAGTTCATTAAGCCATGCATACCGAATCGTTTATCGCCGAATTGCAATCGATTGTGGGGCCGAACTACGTCCTGATTAGTGCAGACGACAAGGCGCCTTTTTTAACGGATTGGCGTAAGCGATTTACCGGCAAAGCGATTGCAGTAGTAATGCCATCCTGTACTGAAGAAGTCGCTACCATCGTCAAATGCTGCACCGCTGCCAAGGTGCCGATCGTGACGCAAGGTGGTAATACCGGCTTTTGTGGTGGCGCCACTCCCTTGCCAAGTGGCCATGAAATCGTGCTCAGCTTAAAACGCATGAACCGCATTCGCAGCACCGACATCGCCAATCAAACCATGACGGTGGAAGCCGGCTGCATTTTGCAATCGATTCAAGAAGCAGCTGCCGAGACAGGTCAGCTCTTTCCATTAAGTTTAGGGGCGGAAGGCAGCTGCATGATCGGCGGCAATTTAGCAACCAATGCCGGCGGCACCAACGTCTTGCGTTATGGCAATGCGCGTGACCTGTGTTTGGGCCTAGAAGTGGTGACTGCGCAAGGGGAAATCTGGCATGGCCTCAAAGGACTGCGCAAGGACAATACCGGATATGACTTGCGCGATCTCTTCATTGGCTCAGAAGGTACCCTCGGAATTATTACTGCAGCCGTATTAAAGCTATACCCCCTCCCCCTATCCCAGTGGACTACCCTGGTTGCCACCAGTGATATTCCATCAGCGATTGCCCTCTTGGGATTATTTCAAAAGCGAGCGGCATCGCTGCTCACCGGATTTGAGATGATGACGCAGGAGTCCTTGGATTTATGCGCCAGCCATTTTCCGCAGATGACCAATCCCCTGAGCAATAACCCACCTTACACAATCTTGATTGAATTATCCGATCATGAGAGCGAAGAGCATGTGCGCTTATTACTGGAGCAAATACTAGAGACAGCACTAGAAGAAGGTTTAGTAACAGATGCCATCATTGCTACTAATCTATCGCAAGCGCAGGCCTTTTGGCAGATGCGGGAACACATCACCCTCGCCCAGGCCCAAGAAGGGGCGAACTTAAAACACGACATCACCCTGCCCTTGTCGAGCTTAGATCAATTCATGCAAAGTACCGATGCTTTAATGCGCGCCGCGTATCCCGGCATCCGCATTATTAATTTCGGGCATCTCGGGGATGGTAATTTGCATTACAACATTGCGCCGCCGAAGGGCGTCGATCCGCACGCGTTTAATCAAGCCGAAGAAACTGCCATTCATGAGCTGGTCTATGCCCAGGTTGAACGGTGCGGCGGCTCGATCTCCGCAGAGCATGGAGTCGGTCAACTCAAGCTGGATGATTTGCGCGCGCACCGCGGTACGGTTGCGCACGACATGATGAAAGCCATCAAGCGCGCGCTCGATCCAGACAACATCCTCAACCCCAATAAAGTGGTCTCGATTTAAGCGAGTCGCTTTACTGGGCTTTAGCGCAGGGGTAGCGGCTACTTAAAAAACGGATGATGGTTTTGGCAGCATAGTCGCCGTTGTATTGCGGACGAGCTTGCATCCACACCAAAAAGTCAGAGAGTACGGCATCGCGCGACATGCCCTTAGGCACGCAAATCGTTGACTTAGTATTCGGGCTGCGTTGCATTACGAACGATTGGTAAACACCCTCACCAAAACCAAAACAAAAATTTTGCGCTTCGATATCCGCTCGGTTTTGGCAGAGCGCTACAAATGCAGCCGTAGACGCATCGCTATTGGGCAAGGGAGTTTGCGCTAATACGCCGGTGGTGATAGCGCCGCTAGCCACAAAGAGCAATGTGACGCGCCGCAGGTACTGAAAAAAATGGAAGGTCTTCATATTGAAATTCTTTTCCTAATTGATTAGCGCCGAAAGCCACCACCAAAGTGGCCGCCACCAAAACCACCTCGACCGCCTCCATAGCCACCGCGATCACCACCAAAACGATCTTGGTTGGCATCCGAGCGGGCTTGGCTACGTAAGGCATTTTCTTGCAGGCTTTCGCGATCGACATTGGGATTGGCTCTATCTTGAGCCGCATCGGCCCGCGCCGATTGATTTAACTGGCTTGCCTGCTGGCGCTCTTGAGCCGTGGCGTTTTTTTGAAAATCACTATTAGCGCGTTGACCTAACTGCCGTGCGTCTTGCTTTTGCTGCGCTGTTGCATTGTTCTTCCAGTCACTAGCCAAACGCTGTTGATTCTGAATGCTACTCGGGCCAATAATTCCGCGATTAGGCCGGATGGGATCACTATTGTTATTCACATTAATCGTGCCATTACTCCAGCTGGGGGTCGACCAAAAATCAGCGCCGATCGCCATGCCCACCCCAAAGGACATCATCCCCCATGCGGGGTTGTAAGCGGGGTATGGTGGGTAATCGGCGTAAGGCCAAGGGCCATAAACATCATTAGGGTTATAGGCTGGCACATAGACAACCTGGGTACTCGCCGGCACGATCAAAATATTGGTATTGGCATCGGTGACTACGGTCATCTGCGCATTGGTTTTTAAAGTCCCCGCTTGCTGTGCACGCTTACGTAAGGCCTGCACTGCTTTCATGGTATCGGCCGGCTGCAATTTATAGGCGTTGCCTAAATTTTGCGTCCACTCTAAATTACTGCCCATCATATTAAAAGCCTGTGGAAAGGAAATGAGTGACTTCACACTATCGTTCCAGGTTTGCGTCTTTAATGCATTTTGCAAGGCAGCGCCACTCAGGCTAGCGTTGCTTCGCCTCCAGTTATACGCTTCCGCGATTTCCAGTGGGTAAGTGGAACCCAGCAACATGAGGGACAAGAGGGAATCGGGATAGAGCGCAATCGATGAAACCAGCGATTGCAATTGCTGCTGAGAAAATGCAGGGGACTGCGCTTGCCCCGGGTCATACGCGCTTTGCATATAGG
>JBIILR010000073.1:0-7994 GCA_044338365.1 Polynucleobacter sp.
TGCTGGCGATGCGAAGGATGCATCTACTGGCACGGATTTTCATGCGATCAACGAGGGCTGTATATCGATTACGCCGATGCAGCTTGACCTCACTGACCATGCTCGGCAAAAAGCAATGGCTGCAGACGGCTGGAATCGCGATTGAAGTCGGCCTCTGCTGATCGGTTTGCTGGACACCGGCAGGCACTTGCTACCAAGGTAGCGATGGCCGGCGTGAAGCATGCCAAAACCTTAGACGCAATTGCAACGGTGCCACGCCACGCTTTTATGGATGCAGGACTTCATCCCCAAGCCTACGAAGATTCTGCATTGCCGATTGGGCATCAGCAAACCATCTCCAAGCCATCGGTGGTGGCGCGCATGATTGAGCTCTTGCATAAATCAAAACAGCCTCTGAACAAAGTCTTAGAGATCGGCACGGGTTGTGGATATCAAGCAGCGGTTCTGAGCCTATTAGCAAATGAGGTGTATTCGATAGAGCGCATTCGGCCGCTGCATGATTTAGCCCGCGATAATTTAAGGCCATTTCGGATTAAAAATCTCCGACTGATTTATGGGGATGGCATTTTGGGGCTTCCCCAAGCCGCCCCCTTTGACTCGATCATCCTCGCCGCAGCGGGTTTGGGCATTCCCGATGCCTTATTAGATCAGCTGGCCATTGGTGGCCGTTTGGTTGCCCCGGTGGCGCGCAATGCAAAAGAGCAGCAATTACTCCTGATTGAGCGGGTGAGCTCCCACCGCTATCAGCGCACGGCTCTAGACGAGGTCTTTTTTGTACCTTTACAATCAGGGGTAGTATGAAAAACCCTTCCCAAATTGCTATTTCTCCCATCCTGCGCGGCCCTAGGCCAGCGCAATGGATGCTGCTTGTTATTGGCGCAAGCGTACTGTTGTCGGCATGCACTACGCCACGCACTAAGCCGGCCACGGTTGTGGATCGATCACAAGTGGAGTCGGTCAGTAGTGCGGCCGTCGTGCCTACGCCCCCTGGCTATTACCGTGTGAAGCGGGGCGATACCGTATTACGGATTGCGCTGGACCAAGGGCAGTCTTATCGCGACATCGTGCGCTGGAATAACTTAACCGACCCCAACTTAATTGAGGTTGATCAGCTATTACTGGTCCGCCCACCTGCTGGCAAGATGACCGTCAAACCGCTGACTTCAGCAGCGACCACACCCGCTCCGCAGAAAAATGCTGATCAGCGTATGCCGGAGCCGGCAGCGGAACCTAAGATTGAGGCAGTCAAGCCCGATGCACCGCCGCCAGGCATTCGTTTGTCATGGCCAGCCAAAGGCAAGGTAGTTGAAGACTTTGTGGATGGCAAGAATAAAGGCATCGACATTGCCGGTAAGTTAGGGGATCCGATTCAGGCGGCAAGCGATGGCCGTGTGGTGTATGCCGGCAATAGCCTGCGCGGTTACGGCAATTTAGTGATCGTCAAGCATGACAATACTTACCTCACGGCCTATGCCCACAATCGCAACCTGTTAGTGAAAGAGGGCGATGCAGTGCGCAAAGGCCAGAAGATTGCAGAAATGGGCGACACCGATGCCAACTCCGTGCGACTTCACTTTGAGCTTCGCGTCAATGGCAAGCCCGTAGATCCGCTGCCCTTCCTGCAGTAACGTAAGGCGGCATGACAACCGTTCTGGTGTTTGATATTGAGACCATACCGGATGTAGCGGGACTGCGCCGGCTGGAGGATTTTCCGGCAAGTATGGCGGATAGCGATGTAGCGCAGCAAGTCATGCAACTGCGTTTAGATAAAACCGGTAGCGATTTTTTACCCCTTTATCTACAGCGTATCGTTGCAATCTCCTGTGTGATTCGGCGCACCACTAAAGAGGGTTTACCGCAAATCAAAGTCGGCTCCCTTGGTAATCCAGATGATTCTGAGAAAGTATTGATACAGGCATTTTTTGATTTGATCGAAAAATACACACCGCAATTGGTATCGTGGAATGGCAGTGGCTTTGATTTGCCCGTGCTGCACTACCGCGCCTTAATTAATCAAGTGCATGCACCGCGCTATTGGGAAATGGGCGAGAGCCAGGATAGCGATAGCCGCGAGTTCAAGTGGAATAACTACATTAGCCGCTATCACATGCGGCATTTGGATTTAATGGATCTGCTCGCCAAATTCAATGGCCGGGCCAATGCGCCTTTGGATGCCTTAGCCAAACTGTGCGGCTTTCCGGGCAAGCTGGGCATGGATGGCAGTCAAGTCTGGCCAGCCTACCAAGACGGCAAGATTGCTGACATACGGCGTTATTGCGAAACCGATGTGGTCAATACCTACCTCATGTATTGCCGCTATCAACTGTTGCGGGGCGGAGTGACGCAAGCCGAGCACGATGAAGAGTTGGACTTTGTGAAGCACTATTTAGAGCAAGAGGCGAAAGAGCCAAACGGCCAAGCCTGGCAAGAATACCTCGCTGGCTTTGCAGGCGATGCCTAGGCGATCACGCGCACGCGTAGCGCCAGAAAGTCACGCTGTATCGGATCCCATCGTAGTCGAGGGCTTGGATCTTGATGCCCAAGGCATTGCGCGCTTAGCGCCCAGTGAGGAAGCAGCTGCACGCGGAGAGAGCGGTAAAGTAATCTTCATTCGGGGCGCCTTACCAACCGAGCTGGTGCGCTACCAAATTACGCGAGATAAATCACGCTTCTCCAAAGCCAAAGTAATCGACATTCTCAAAGAGGCGGTCTTTCGGGCCAAGCCTGCATGCCAATATTTTGGAGTGTGTGGCGGTTGCACCATGCAGCACTTGGATATCCGCGCACAAATCGCGATCAAGCAGCGCGTGCTGGAAGATGATCTGCTGCACATCGGGCAGCTCCGCCCGCAAGAGGTATTGCGGCCGATGGCGGGGCCAACCTGGCACTATCGCCACCGCGCTCGTTTTAGTGTGGTCAATCGCTCGATTAAAAAAGGCACGGTGCTGGTGGGTTTTCATGAACACCAAAGTGCGTATGTTGCGGATATGCTTTCGTGTGCGATTTTGCCGAGGCACGTATCCGATTTACTCGAGCCCCTGCGCGCGCTCATTATGTCGCTCAGCGATCCAGGCCGAGTGCCGCAAATTGAATTGGCAGTTGGTGAGGGCAGTGAGGTTGGTAGTCAGGTTACAGCCTTGGCCATTCGGCATTTAGAGCCGCTAACGGATAGAGATCAAACTGCAATCAAAGACTTTGCAGAGCGCCATGGCGTTTGGATATGGCTTCAGCCCAGCGGCTTACAAAGCTTGGCTCCCTTTCATCCGCCAACGGGGATGCTCTGTTACCGCTTACCGGAGTTTGGCATTGAGATGCCGTTTAAGCCGGCTGACTTTACCCAGGTCAATCACCTGATGAATCGCTCCTTAGTGAGCCGCGCCTTGCGACTGCTGGAAGTGCAAGCGGGCGACCGGGTGCTCGACCTCTTTTGCGGCATCGGTAATTTCAGCTTGCCATTGGCTCGCACAGCCATTAGCGTACTGGGCATCGAAGGTCTTGCCAGTCTAGTGGAGCGCGCTACTGAAAATGCAGCGCACAACCAGCTCAGCCATAAAGCCCGTTTCATGCAAAGCGATCTGTTCGAGGTTAGTATCGAAACGATTGTTTCATGGGGCAAAGCCGAGCGCTGGTTAATTGATCCGCCGAGAGAGGGTGCAATGGCAATCTGCCAAGTATTAGTCAATATTGTTCAAGCAAAAGCAGCAGGGCAGCACGAGTGGGATGCCTTCTTACCAAAACGTATCGTCTACGTATCGTGTAATCCCAAAACCTTGGCGCGGGATGCCGCCATCTTGGTACATCAAGCCGGCTACCAGTTGCAATCGGCCGGCATCATCAATATGTTTCCCCACACATCACACGTGGAATCGATTGCGGTGTTTGATCTCACTGGGCCTGCTATTTAATAAGAATTCGTGTCTGGTCAAAATCGTTTTGGTGTTTCTTGGTTGCTTGAGTATAAGTAGCTATATTTAAAAAATAGTCTGCTCAGCAATTCATAATTAATCAAAAATATTTTTTATATTCCTTAGATATCCCCACGTCGCCTTTTAAACTAAATGATAAATTAGCCTGACACTCTATCGAACACACTTCTGATATTTTCTGAACTATACCGTTCGGATTGTCAATTAAATCTTCAAAATTAATTCTGAGGGACCTTTGGGGATAGATACTTAATATGATGTCCGCCATTTGCTTATACCAACTTATATAATTTCTAATCGACTCTATAGAAAGTGCGTACTCATTACCTTCTTTGTAATTTCTTGTAAACATTTTAAATATATGATCATCTAGATTTCGGCAAATATGAACAAAATAAACATTGTCAAAGTTTTGCATGTAACTGAGTGCGCCATAAATTACACCCGGCGTGGCTATGCTAAAACCATTACTACTGCCACATAAATTTTCAAGGTTTTGATCAATACCAATCTTAAAAGAATCAATCATCTGATTTGTTAGGACTGAAAAATGATAGTTTTTTTGATACGGAAGACCAGCATCTTCAACAACGTTTTTAAAAATATCATCAAACAAGGTAGATTCATATCCGGCTTTTAAATTTAAGCTCGTTGAAAGTACCTTTTCTAGTGTTGTTTTACCGGTTCGCGAAGGCCCTGAAATTAAAAAAACGGGTTTATTAAACGATCTTGAAGGCTTGGCTGAAATAATGTACTTTTTTTGCGCCTTGAGGCAATTTGTATTATCTTGCTCCAATTGAATTAATTGATTTCTTTCCTTAGATAGTTTTAGTTCTTTAGCCTTTGCCCACATCGCCCATGCAAGATCATAATTTCCTTTCCTGTGATGCAAATTAGCAAGAACGTAATGCTCACCATCCTCTAAATTTTTATTGGATAAGTGGTGAATGTGTTTGTCGAAATCAATAATTTCACAATTATTTACTTCTGGCCCTATCAGCGCGTCTATAACTTCTATTGTTGCAAAACCGCCATTGTAGAGCTCGACTAGGCATTTGTTAGCTTGCTCAGTTAAGCCTAGATCGGCTAAACATTTTGCATAATAGAATTTTGTGTCGTACCAGTTAGCGTCATACCGTAAGGAGTTTTCAAATGCAATTTTTGCATCGTCGTACTGTTTTAGAGCGCTATAAATTTTTGCATAAATATTAAAGTATTCAGCACTATGCTCTTTTATGCTTGATAAAAAATATTTAGCGACTTGATATTTTTTAGTGTCCAGAGATAAAGCAGCAATGGATAATTTTAGGTTATCGTTATCTGGATTAATTAAAAATGCATTTAATAAGACTTGATATGCTTTTTCAGACTCTTGTTCATCAGCATAAATTAAACCAAGTAGCACCAAAGCTGAAAAATAGTTAGGATAAGACTTAATTATATTTACAACTCTTTTTTTTGCTGAGCCGAGTTTACCTGCGATTCTTTCATCCTCTGCTTGCTTTAATTCAAATACGATATTGTTCATAGAATAAAAAAATGGGTAGCAAGCTACCCATTAAGCAGAAAGTAAAGATTAGAATTGATAGGAAATACCAGCGGAGATGTTAGTGATTCCATTAATCTTCACTTGATTGCCCAAAGTATTTGGATTTGGTTGGCCACCACCAAGATTTTCTACGTTGAAGCTACGACCAAAAAAATATTGAGAGACCCCAAGGCGAAGACTCATGCTATTACTTAATTTATGATCAAAAGTTGCGCCAATGACAGGACCAAATTGGGAAAGGCTTTGGGACCCGCCGGAAGGGTTACTCGACGTACTTGCAGTAAATTTTGCTGATACATGAGCAATACCGGCATTTAGGCTAAATAGGCTATTACCGCTAGCTATGCCTAATCTTCCGCGTAGTGAAGAAATTGATGAAACACTTAATTTGGAGGAGGAGGTGTTTGGTATAGCAACCGCAGTATCGCCAGAACCAACGTAACTCGGGGTATTGTAGTTGGTCTGTTTATTAAGATTTCCCAGCTTTAGATCAAATTCCATACCGTAGACTATGCTATCTTTTTGCAAATTGTATCCGCCAAAAACCCCGAAATTTAAACCTGTATTTCCTAAACTATTATTTGGTGTAGCGCAATTATTAGGACCGTTTGCTGGAGCGCACCACCCGTTATTAACAGTTGTATTTAATAGATCAGCGGAGAGGCCTGCATAAGCTCCCTGCCAGTTTGATTGGGCACTTACTGCACTAGAAAAGCATGCGGCAACTGCTAGACTTATGGCATTTACTTTCATATTGCGCATATAACTTTCCTTATACGTACATACTTTTTATGAATCTGTTTTTTTTCTTTATACCCGAAAGGAGGGTTAAAAATAACCCCTTTTTTTTTAAGGTTTTTTGTTAATAATTAAGGGCCCTATTACTGTGCAATTGAGTTTGTAACCGTGTTAATACTCTACGCAATTATTTTATTTAGGATTTATGTTTGCCCAGCACGATTGGCTTAGCCGAAACTTCGTATTCGAACGTGCGACCTATGCCTTAGAAGGCGCTTATTAAAGTCTTTACTTAAAGAGCCTTGGGCTTAGGTGAACAGGCGTTTACTTCCAAAGAGACTCCTCTGTATATTTGTAAAATAAATAGAACAAGTCACGGAGCAAGCCATGCGCGTTATTCATTTTTCAGAAGCGAGAACGCAGTTTAAGCAAGTCATTGATCAGGTCGTTGCTGATCAGGATGTCACCATTATTTCGCGAGGGGACGCGGAGGATGCCGTGCTGATGTCGCTCGATACCTATAACAGCATGATGGAAACATTCCATCTTTTAAAATTTCCTACCAACGTCAAACATTTGGAGAAATCATTGAAGCAATATCGCCGAGGGAAAACAAAGACTCATCATTAATTGTCATTATTACTATTAATCAGCAGCGCTGGATAAAGCCCCAAAGAAAAAGCGCCCCGAAGGGCGCTTCTCTTTCATGCTGATTACTACTTAGTCGCGATCGCCACCCATGATCCCAAAGAGGGCCAAGAGGTTGGTGAAGATGTTGTACACGTTTAAGTAAATTGCGAGTGTCGCCATCACGTAGTTGGTTTCACCGCCATTGACAACGCGCTGTACGTCCACCAGGATGAAGGCAGAGAAAATCGCAATTGCCAACACCATCAAGGTCAACATCAAGGCAGGCATTTGCAACCAAATGTTGGCAAGGGAGGCCACGATCAGCAGTATGACGCCAATCATGAGGAACTTACCCATGCTGCCAAAGTCACGCTTGCTGACGGTAGCAATGCTGGCCATGACCGTGAAGATCAAGGCAGTACCACCAAATGCACCCATGATGAGGGTTGCGCCGTTGCTGTAGGTGCCCAGGGTATAGCCAACTAAACGGGACAGCATCACGCCCATAAAGAAGGTGAAGGCCAATAACAGCACTACGCCTAGGCCGCTGTCTTTATTGCGGTTAATGGCCCAGAAGAAACCGAAGGCTACAGCCATAAAGACAATAAAGCCCATGAAGGGGCTGCCTTCAAATAGCTTGAAACCCAAAGCAACACCCAACCAAGCGCCGATGACGGTTGGAACCATGGAAAGTGCCAGCAGGGCATAGGTATTGCGCAGTACCCGGTTACGGACCTGTGCATTTGCAACTGAGCCTGTTTGCCCAAAGCCGAACGAGTTCAAATCACTCATATTGACTCCTTTTATCTAATAACGTTAGCCCACCACGGGACTTTGATAGTAAGTATAGACAAAATCGATTAAATCAAGGGTCCAATCCAATAGGAATAGATAAAATAGGGTTATACCCAGTAAATTCAATGGCTTAGGGTAATGGATATGGGGGTAAATACGGGCTAAGCAATGTATAATCGCAGGGCGTTGAATAAACGCCGAATACCCGCATCGGCAGCCCATACCTTCCTAATTTTGGTCAAAAATGGCTGTTTTTTATTACTATTGAATTAATCACTGGAGTTTTGCATGGCAATGGAGCGCACCCTTTCTATTATTAAACCGGATGCAGTAGCAAAAAATGTAATCGGACAGAT
>JBIILR010000003.1:0-27877 GCA_044338365.1 Polynucleobacter sp.
GCACACCCGTCGCAATCACAAAATCTTCTGGTTTATCTTGCTGGAGCATCAGCCACTGCATGCGCACATAGTCTTTGGCATGACCCCAATCGCGCAGGGCATCGATATTGCCCATGTAAAGGCATTTCTCAAGTCCTTGCGCAATATTGGCTAGGCCCCGAGTGACTTTACGCGTTACAAAGGTTTCACCGCGGCGCTTAGACTCATGGTTAAAGAGAATGCCATTGCAGGCATACATACCATATGCCTCGCGGTAGTTCACGGTAATCCAGTAGGCATATAGCTTGGCTACCGCATAAGGACTACGTGGATAGAACGGGGTAGTCTCTTTTTGGGGTATTTCTTGGACTAAACCATAGAGCTCAGAAGTAGAGGCTTGATAGAAGCGCGTCTTCTTTTCTAAACCCAGAATACGAATCGCCTCCAACATCCGCAACGGACCCATCGCATCCACGTCAGCAGTATATTCGGGCGACTCAAAGGAAACTGCCACATGACTTTGCGCGCCCAAGTTATAAATCTCATCGGGCTGGCATTCTTGAATGATGCGCACTAAATTACTGGTATCGGTCAAATCGCCGTAATGCAAGATCAAATCCGGATGGTTGACGTGCGGGTCTTGATAGAGGTGATCAATGCGCTCCGTATTAAACGAAGAAGCGCGGCGCTTTATGCCGTGTACAACATAGCCCTTCTCTAATAAAAATTCTGCAAGGTATGAGCCATCTTGGCCGGTAATGCCGGTGATGAGGGCAACTTTTTGAGCGGTATTTTGTTTACTGGTCATATCGATAATATGTCTATTAATTTAATCAAATAGTTTGGTACATTTTTTTGACGACATCAACGCCGCGGGTAGATGCATGCCATTGCAATGCCTTTGCTGCTTTACTTGGATCGGCGCGGCCTATTACTAAATCAGTTGGCCTAAATAAACTGGGATCTTGAACCACATGTTCCCGCCAATTCAAGCCAGCTTCTTCAAAAGCGGCTTGCACAAACTCTTCTAAGGTCATGGTCATGCCGGTGGCAATAACATAGTCTTGTGCCTGATCTTGCTGCAACATCCGCCACATGGCGTCTACGTATTCCGGGGCCCAGCCCCAATCCCTAGCAATATCCAAGCGTCCTAATTTGAGTTTCTCATTACTCCCCTGCGCAATCTGCTTAACTGCTCGAACGATCTTTTGCGTTACAAAGCGCTCTGGGCGCAGTGGCGACTCATGATTAAATAAGATCCCCGTGCAAGCAAAGAGGCCATACGCATCGCGGTAGTTATTCACTAGCCAATGCGCCGAACTTTTAGCAACCGCATACGGACTCATGGGATAAAACGGGGTCTGCTCATTCGCGGGCTTGCCTTGGGTATCGCCAAAGCATTCACCTGAGCCGGCATGATAAAGCTTGATCTTTTTATCCATCATGCGACAACCCTCGAGCATATTGAGCGTACCTAATGTAATGCTTTGGATAGTCTCGGCCGGCTGTTCAAATGAAAGGCCCACTGAAGATTGACCTGCCAAATAATAAATCTCATCAGGGCTGCTTTTACGCAGCGCTACCAACACACTCCGAAAGTCTTCTGGCACCATCGAGATATATTGAACCTGCACTTTAATGCCCAACTGACGCAAGTTAGCAAAGCCAGAGCCCTGCACGTCCCTTGATGTGCCAAAAACACTATAACCCTTTCCAAGTAGAAGCTCCGCAAGATAACTGCCATCTTGGCCACTGACACCACAAATCAAGGCAACTTTTTGGCTCATAAACTGATCCTTACTTTCTGCCATAGGTATCTTCAAAGCGCACAATGTCATCCTCGCCTAGATAGCTGCCGGATTGCACCTCAATAATCTCTAGAGGGGTCTTGCCAGGGTTTGCTAAGCGATGCGTCTGGCCCTGTGGGATATAAGTACTTTGGTTTTCGCTCAAGATGATGACTTGATCCCCATTGGTAATCTCGGCAGTTCCTTTGACTACAATCCAATGTTCTGCTCGGTGGTGGTGCATTTGCAGCGACAAACTTGCTCCCGGCTTCACCTGAATGCGCTTGACTTTAAACCGCTCACCTTCATCCACACTGTCATACCAGCCCCAGGGGCGAGCAACCTTGCGGTGCAAATTCTTTTCTTCCCGTTTTTGCTGCTCAAGCTTACTCACAATGCCTTTCACATCCTGGCTATTTTTTCGGTCCGCCACTAAAACGGCATCGGCAGTTTCAACGATGATGAGATTCTCTACTCCGACTGCGCTTACTAAACGGCTACTGGCATGCACTAAGGAGTTTTTAGTATTAGCCAGCAAGGCATCGCCTGAGGTGACATTGCCTTCTGCATCCCGCTTACCGACCTGCCAAACGGCATCCCAAGCGCCCAAATCATTCCAGCCCGCATCGAGCTCTATCATTTTTACCAAAAAAGTACCTACTATGCATTTTTCAATTACCGCATAGTCAATCGATTCGCTTGGAATGTCAGTAAAGAGGGCTTTATCGGGTCGCACAAACACCACTTCTCCCGATTGATCTAGGGCTTTATTTTTCCAAGCGGCCTCGGTAGCTTTTGCAATGTCAGGGCGGTTCTCCGCCAATGCAGCAAGCCAAGTGCTGGCGCGTAGCACAAACATGCCGCTATTCCATAAGTAATTTCCATCCACTAGATAAGCTTGTGCTTTTTTGATATCGGGCTTTTCCACAAACTGCACTACAGTAAATTCATTATTCTTACCCTTAGTGCTATCGCGCTGAATATAGCCATAGCCTGTTTCAGGGGCAGTTGGTGTAATGCCTAAAATGGCAATCGTCTTTTTAGTCTGATCTTCTGCCACCACCGCCACGCAATCTTGCAAGGCTTTTACAAAAGCTGCATGATCTTGCACTGTTTGATCGGCCGGAGTAATGACAAGGATCGGATCAAGATCTTCTATCCCACTATCTAAGGCCTGCAACGCTGCCAAGCATAATGCTGGTGCAGTATTACGGCCTACGGGCTCAAGCAATAGCGCTGCCTCAACACTCTTAAGTTCCCGTAATTGATCCAAAGCCAAAAAGCGGTGCTCTTCATTAGTCACGATTAAAGTTGGATTTAAGTCAATTTGCGCATTACCAAGGGCATTAACTCGGGTGATTGCCTGCTGAAATAAGCTCTGATTAGAGCCGTCACCAGATAGCACTAAAAACTGCTTCGGAAAGCCAGACCGCGACAAGGGCCATAAACGGGTGCCAGACCCGCCACATAGGATGACTGGAGTTACCAAAAGAGATCTGACGCTGTTGCTCATTAAGTGGGCTATCGAAACTGGTGTGGTTTCTATATTTAAAGAAAGTCCATTTTATCCGAATAATCAAATGTACTTGGATTAAATCCAGCCTAAAAAGTACAGTTAACCAACTGATTTGCATGCATTAAGTCAATAAACTCTGAGTTGCACGCAATTTATTATCCTTCGCCCAACTACTGTCAATTGCAACCCGCCATTGAAGGCTTGTAATTTCTACGCATTTATTAGCGCCCTTCTTTTAAGAGCGCATCGGCAGCCTGCAACACCCCATTTACCTGCGGAATACCCCTAAAGTCTCCTAAATTAAAAATGTTAACAATGCGGTTACTCCAGTAGCCCTTCGTCTTCCACCTTGGGGAATCGCAGTAAATCTCAATCGTAGGTTTACCCAGTACCGCAGCCAAATGGGTTAAGCCTGTATCTACCTCAATGGAGATCAATGGCTCTAAACATACGTATAAAACTGCAATAACCCAGTTTTGTCAAAATCCACCGGCAATTTTCGCATCACATACACACAACGGCTGGCTTGATACTGCATTAGCAATTGGCACACCTGGGGCGCTCTTGTTATTGCATGTTATATTGAATTACGCCACTCAAGGCTTTAGGATGATTAAGGCAGGAGGCAGAATAAATACATTTGCAATCGCATTGTTTATTTCCGCTGAAGTCTTAATTTTCGTGGCATCCTTGACTGTATAGTTAGAGACCAAATGCTTGAAATGCAAGCCTTCACTTTTTTCCCTGATCCTTGTTTTGGTAATCTAATTTTGCACAGAAAAGAATTGGTATATTAAGTAAGCTTTTTGAATAATGGTATATTCATGCCGTAAAAAGAAAGGTGCTTATCAAGCCCTCTAAATACGTTGAATTTGTAAATAACTTTCTAATCTTATATAAAAATCGACTTTGATATTTATTTATAGGTAATTAATGAAAATAACCATACCCCATTTTCGAAATTAGTTTTTGAAATGTCCATGAAAAAAATTCTCATTACCTTCGATGATTACTTCGCAATAATGTCGTATCTAAAGAAAGAATTTAAAGAACTTAATATAGAGGTAAATCTTTTTTCAACCAACATCTCTGAGCATTGGATAAACAGATTTTTTTTTAAAAAAATAAATAAAATTTTAAGATTTTTCGGGATTATAGATATAAATAAAGATCTCTTTAAGTGGTCGCGTTTCTCTTATGAACAGTTTCGAGATCGTCAGTTTGAGAATCGGATTAAGCAATTTCAACCTGATCTAATTTTATGTATACATGGTGATCCGATTGGCGAAGCCATTCTTAGGGACTCCAAAATTCCTAAAGTGGGATGGTGGTTAGAGCCCGAACCAGATATAAACAAACTGATTCGGCTTGCAAGACTCTTTGATAGCAATCTTTCATACAGTAGCGAAATTGTGGAGCTACTAAGTGATATTAATATTCGCTCAGAATATCAATCGCATGTGGCCTCATCGTCAGATTTTTATCCAATACCAGAAATGGCAAAGGATATCGATCTTCTGTTCTACGGCTCTTGGAGCCCATGGCGGGAAGAAGTCCTATTTTCGGCTTACAAAGCAACGAATAATATCGCGCTTTACGGAAATCACTGGCTTAAAAATTCTATCTTTTTTTCGAAAAAGGATTTAAAACTTATTCATCGTGGCAGAGATATTGTTGGCCCTAATCTTAACGAAATAATTAACAGATCAAAAATCGTTTTGGGAGCTCAGAGACAAAAAAAAGCCACAACGGGACTTGATACTAGAGCATTTGATGCGTTGGCAAGCGGAGCCTTGCTTTTAACGGATGCCCCCAAAGACTTATTCCGTCATTTTAAAGATTTAGAAGATTGCATTATTTACGATACTTCCGAAGAGGTACAAGGTCTTATCAGGACCGTAATTGAGTGGCATACAGAGACCGATAAGATAAAAAAATCCGGTAGAGAAAAAATATTAACTAACTTAACATACAAAACGCTATGTGCAAAAATTGCAACTTACATTCCCCCAAGCCCATTACCTCAAAAGACAAACTATCCTTAAAAAATTAAGCTTTTCTAGGTTAACAAACTCCTAGATAAGCACTTGTTGAGCGATTACCTGATGATGTCCGCATCACTTACTTCGGAATGTACATAATTTTGGGGAGAATCATTCATGAGGGGACAAATAGATCCGTTAAGAGTAGGCGGCGCAACTGCTGGGATTTCACGGTCACAGAATCCTTCTTTCGTAGCCTCAAAAGCAAATTAATTAAGAAATAGATTTATCACGCCAGGGCACAAGCAAAATCTGAGATCTTTAAATGAATCGAAGATTTATACGGCCGCAGGAAGTCCCCATGGGACAATCGAGTAAGGCGTCATACGCATCTTGCTCAATTAAGTCCAATTGCGTTCGAACAACGTCAAATTGCGCTATCAAAAGTGTCTACGATATTGGGGGAATGTCACTTGGAATACTCAATTGCATAATGAATGATTTCTCCTTCACCATGCCCCTTGCCATGAATTTTTATTTGCCATGTATCATTATCGAAAAAAATGCTCTCAATGCTTGCTAAAGGAAAGTTGCTATTTTCCGTATCCGGTTGCCAGAGCGACCATACAGAATTACGGGCAGAGTTAATTGGTTCATATAACAACACTAACAAATTAAGTGGTACTATTTTGCAAGTAAATCAAAATATCAGTTGTATTTACGATCATTTGACCAGCACTTACATAGAATAAATATTTATGAATCCTTTTAATAGAATTTTTCGGCCTTTTAAAATTTATAGGTCAGGTAGAAAATCGATGGGCGGCTTGATTGATTTACCAGAAGCCAAATCAGTTGACCAATGCCTAAAAGGACTGACTGCAAAAGCATCCGGTCTCCAAGGTACTAGCACGCTTGATCTAGGTTGTGGTTTAAGCCCACAAAATCCATTTCATGCTGAACAGGTCTACGGCATTGATATCCGTGATAACCCTTCAAAATACATTAAATCGGCCGATCTAACAGTTGAGCCCATCCCATTTGAGGACAATGCATTTAATTTTATTACTGCATTTGACATCATTGAGCACATTCCAAGGGTTATCTATGCGCCCAATCGTCGCTTTCCATTTGTAGAACTCATGAATGAGGTTTGGCGCACCCTTAAGCCCAATGGCTATTTTCTCTCGCACACTCCGGTATATCCTTATTCTGCTATTTTCGGAGATCCAACCCACGTTGGTGTTCTGACGCATGAGACATTCACGGGATACTTTGATGACGTGAGTAGGATCGCTGCATTGTATGGCTTTAAGGGCTCCTTCAAAGTGGTTAGCCAACACCTAATCATCCCGCATTTAGTCAGCGTCTTACAAAAGAAGGTTTGACGGCTTTAAAAAATGTCCAGTTATTTGTTAGGTTGTACGCATTCAATCTAAAGGTAGATTCAAATACGAGGCGCAGCATAGCTTAAGGACAGCATCACTAATTCATGCGCTGCTGATATTCCTTACGGCTCTGATCACATCCTCAAGATTTGGGGCTTTTTTATGGTCACCGACATTAGCAATCACTTTGCTCCAATAGCCCTCCGTCTTCCACCTTGGGGAATCGCAATAGATTTCCACGGTTGGTTTACCCAATACCGCTGATAAATGGGTTAATCCCGTATCCACCCCAATAGTTAATGCCGCATGCGCTACTAAGGAATAGGCTTCTTCAATTGAAAACGCTCTAGGTACGATTGCTCCTGGAACCTGACTTGCTATCAAGGCACTGACTTTCATCTCAACCTCACTGCCCCATGGAAATAGTACTTGATAGCCCTGGCTTGATAACGCTTTGCCTAATTCAACCCAGTATTCACTCGGCCAGCGCTTTGCCGCCCTGGCTGTTGAATGAAAACAGACTACATATGGCAGCGGAATGCCCTGATTGGTTTTCTTAAGGCCTTCAAACAAGAGTAGAGGCAGTTGTTCTAAAAACTGTTGTGGATAAAAACGTGGCGGCTCCTCATTGCGATTCAATAGTGGCCAATCAAAGGCTGAGCACATCACCCAGCGTGAGCGATCGATCGCGTGGCACTTCATGGGTACATGAACTGATTCGGTATAAAACATCCTAGACATCGGCTCATAGCCCGAGTGTTCTGTTGCATTGCCTAGGCCAGCAACAACAGCATTATTTGATTTTTTTGCAAGGGCACATACCAAAGCTGACTTCAGCA
Organism: Polynucleobacter sp.; assembly: GCA_044338365.1. Classification (GTDB taxonomy): domain Bacteria; phylum Pseudomonadota; class Gammaproteobacteria; order Burkholderiales; family Burkholderiaceae; genus Polynucleobacter. The sequence goes on from JBIILR010000003.1 coordinate 7,492, forward strand.
AACCTTGCGTCTCTAGCACAACATCGTAAGTGGTGGTCTGGAATAATTTACGCATGGCAAAAAACTCACGCCAAGTTTTTATGGAGAGGAGATTTTTTCTCCAGCGCCGGAAGGCGACTGGAATAATGCGATCAATGCCTCTGAATGTTTCTGTTGTTTTGAGGGGCTCTAGTAAATGCACATAGCCCTCTTCCACAATCCAATCGATTTGGGCCTCAGGTAAGCGTTTACGTAAATCCCACACGATCGGCAGGTTATGCAGCACATCCCCAAGTGAAGAGAGTTTGACCAAGAGAATCTTGGGCGCCTCATTTGCTTGAGTAACTGCGGATAAGGGATTGTGCTGCTGACTGGTCATAACCGCATTATCGTATTGTTTGCGACCCAACTAAGCAGTCTATTCATACCATAGGGAAACTAGAACTTCGGCGCCTGATTCCAGGCTAAACCTACAGCATCTTTGGCATTGAGTAAAGCCTGTTTGCCCAGTGGAATCGGCCATTCAATTCCAATGGTGGAATCGCACCACGATAGGCAAGCTTCGCTACTCGGGTCGTAGTAATCGGTTGTTTTGTATAAAAACTCAGCCGTCTCAGATAACACCAAAAAGCCATGGGCAAAACCCGGAGGTACCCACAGCTGTTTGTGGTTTTCAGCGGAGAGTTCTACACCAACCCATTTGCCAAAGGTGCTGGAGTCTTTTCTCATGTCTACCGCCACATCGAATACCGAGCCGGCCGTGACTCGCACTAATTTGCCTTGGGTATGTTTAAGCTGATAATGCATCCCCCTAAGGGTCCACTGCCTAGAAAAAGAATGGTTATCTTGGACAAACTGTACATTCAGGCCAGTAGAGTTTGCAAAGGCAATCGCATTAAAGGATTCGGTAAACCAGCCGCGATTATCGCCAAAGACCTTGGGTTCAATGATTAAGACTTCAGGAATAGCAGTTGGCGTGACCTGCAATTTTAGATTGGAATCGGCTGTCATTGCGGTATCTTTTGTATTATCTTTTGTTGGATAAGCCAATGGCTTGGGGACTGGTACTGAGTTCATTCAATATTTTTGTTAAATACTGACCGTAGCTGTTTTTCTTGAGCTGATCGGCTACTTTTTGCACTGCCTCAGCACTAATCCAACCCTGGCGATAGGCAATCTCTTCAGGGCAAGCCACCATTAAGCCTTGGCGCTTTTGCAGTGTGGCAATAAAGCCTGCAGCATCTAGCAAAGAATCGTGCGTGCCCGTATCCAGCCAGGCAAAGCCACGACCCATAATCTCCACGCTGAGTTCATTTTTATCTAAGTAGGCACGATTGACGTCGGTAATCTCGAGCTCACCCCGGGCGCTTGGCTTAATTGATGCCGCAATATCACACACCTGATTGTCGTAAAAATACAGGCCCGTTACGGCGTAGTTACTGCGGGGCTTTGCAGGCTTTTCTTCAATCGAGAGGGCTTTGTAATCTTTATCAAACTCCACTACGCCGTAGCGCTCGGGATCGGTGACGTGGTAAGCAAATACCGTAGCACCTGCAGTTCTGTCATTGGCACTAGCCAGTTGCTCTACTAATTCATGACCATAAAAAATGTTGTCGCCCAGCACCAAGGCACTTGGACTATTACCCACAAAGGATTTACCCAAAGTAAACGCTTGCGCCAAGCCATCGGGTGACGGCTGTACGCAATACTCAATATTGAGACCCCACTGCGAACCGTCGCCCAGTAACTCCGTAAAGCGCGGCGTATCGTGCGGCGTCGAGATGAGTAGAATATCTCGTATGCCAGCGAGCATCAAGGTCGTTAAAGGGTAATACACCATGGGCTTGTCGTAGACCGGCATCAGCTGCTTCGAGACGGCCTGCGTTACAGGATACAAACGGGTGCCAGAGCCCCCCGCTAAAATGATGCCTTTGCGCTTGACTGAGTTCGTTTGATTAACTGCCATGATTAAATACCTTTGGATGCCATAGGGTAACGTGAAGTGCGTTTAAATAATTTTGTAGAAAGCTAAGTCTTGAACATAGGCTGCGACTTGCGGCTCCCACGATTGCGCTAATAAGAGAGATTTTGTCATATTGCTTGAGTCTGCTTGTGCTTTATCCAGCGCCTGATCTAGAGTAGTATCGGCGCCCCTCGCCATCCTTGAGTTCATCGGCCTAGGAGCCGGTAAGGGGTAGTCTGTGGCGGGGATTGCCTGAATATCATCTGGAGAAAGCTTTAGCATTGCGCCTGCATCGATCGCCGCCTGGACTGCGTAACATGCCAAGGCGTGCCAAGTCGTTTCCCCCAGGGGCACCGCATGATAAATACCCGATGGAAATGGCTTTAACTGATGCTGTTCATTGAGCACCAAAGCCAAACTAAGCTCTGCTAGCCAAGTGGCGCTGGTTGGGACACCATATTGATCGGCAATAACTTTGAGGGTTTCACGCTCGATGGCTAAGCGCAAAATCGTACGGATAAAATTACCCCCATCGCCATAAACCCAACTGGATCTCAAAATTGCATATTGCGCACTCGACTTTGCAGGAAGATTAGCAAACGTTTCTTCAATTGCTTCTTCCCCGGCTGCCTTGCTTTTGCCATAGATACCCAGAGGATTACGAACATCACACTCTACATAGGGGCTTTTCTTACTGCCATCGAATACGTAGTCCGTGGAGTAATGCAAGAAAGTAGCGCCTTGGCCTTTTGCATACATCGCCATCACCTCTGGGGCTTTGGCATTGATCGCATAGGCTAAATCCACTTCCGTTTCTGCTTTGTCCACCGCTGTATACGCAGCAGCATTGATCAGCAAATCTGGCTTGATTCGATTAAGTAATTCTGCAATCGCGTCTGAATTACTCAGATCGCATTCAGCACGGCCAACGTACTGAATGCGATGCAATTCACCCAGCTTACTTTTATCAAAGATGGCCTTAAACGCCTTGCCTAACTGGCCATCTTTACCAAATACGAGAATATTCATGTGGGAAGTCTATATGGCTGTGATGTAAGTTGCGCGTTTAGTTGTATTGCTTCTGCAGCCACTCGCGATACGAACCGCTCACCACACCCTCAATCCAAACCGGGTTATCGAGATACCATTGGACCGTTTTTTTAATGCCGGTATCAAAGGTTTCTTGGGGTTTCCAACCTAGCTCCTGCTTGATTTTACTCGCATCAATCGCGTAACGGCGATCGTGGCCAGGCCTATCTGTGACAAAGGTAATTTGCTCGGCATAGGATTTGCCATCGGCTCTGGGTTTAAGCGCATCCAAGATACTGCAAATGGTTTTGACTACCTCAATATTGGCTTTTTCATTCCAGCCACCAATGTTATAGGTTTCGCCCAACTTGCCTTTAGCAAGCACTTCCCGAATGGCCGAGCAGTGATCACCCACATAGAGCCAATCGCGTATTTGCTGACCATCGCCATAAATGGGTAAGGGTTTGCTATTTAATGCATTGAGAATCACCAGCGGAATGAGTTTTTCGGGAAAATGGTAAGGGCCGTAGTTATTTGAGCAATTGGTGGTAACAACAGGAAAGCCGTAGGTATGAAACCATGCCCGCACTAAATGGTCTGAAGCGGCTTTCGATGCTGAGTAGGGGCTATTGGGTTCATAGGGATTGGTTTCAGTAAAGGCGGGATCGCTTGCCGATAAAGAGCCATAGACCTCGTCCGTCGAGACATGATGAAAGCGAAAGCCTTCTTTTTTGCTTTCATCTAAGAGGTTCCAATAAGTCCTTACGCACTCCAGTAAATTAAATGTGCCGACAATATTGGTTTGTACAAACTCTGCTGGGCCATGAATCGAGCGATCCACATGGCTCTCGGCTGCAAAGTTCAGAATCGCTCTAGGCTGATGTTCTTTTAATAGTTTTGCTACCAACTCTTGATCACCAATATCACCATGGACAAAAATATGCCGAGGGTCACTCTTTAAAGAATCGAGGGTAGCTAAATTACCAGCATAGGTTAATTTATCTAAATTAACGATGCCTTCGGCTTTTTGGTCTTTGAGCCAATCGAGCACAAAATTACCGCCAATGAAGCCTGCGCCGCCAGTTACTAAGATCATTTTTTACCTTGCTCAGTAGTGCTTGATACGGATATCGCAAACCTTGATATCTTACTTTTTTTAATGGATGTATTTTTAACCAAAGTCTTTCTTAAGATAATAAAACAACTTAAAAATAACTCTGCAGGTATCGGCCAAAGCGTTTTAACTGCCTTAGTAAGCGTGACGGCATTGACTTAGTAGACTCTCCGTATTGTGTGCGCGCTTCCCAGGCTGATTGATAGATGATGCCAAGGTAGTGCTGCGCTACTTTTGCTTTGGTTTCGCCAAGGCGTCGCATCACAAAATACTGCCATTCATAGTGGTAGGTTCTAAATAAGGGCTCAATCGCCAATAGGGGTATTGCCTTGAACTTCATTAAGGCTTCCCCGTAAATTAAAGTCTCGGGATGCTGTGGAGAAATAAAATCCCATAAAGTCTTACCGCTTGGCTCCAGCATGTTCCGATCAAGCGAATCCCATACGCGAGCCGACCAAATAAATGGGGCTGGCGCGCAGTAATAGCGAGGGCCTACCCGCCCAAATAGAGACTGAACTCGCTCCGCTTCAGCACGCAAGTCGCGCTCAACTTTATGGTGACCGCGATTGGTGGCCATCTGAAACAACTCTTTATTTTGATGTAGGACTGTGTAGGGCGTACCATCTACCGATAGAAAGTCTGCAGCCGTGAATGGCCGAATAAACAAACAATCGGAATCAAGGCAAAGGTAGTTTTCTGCCAGCCTCAAGCGCCAAAATTCGGATTTCACAATTTGTTGCGATAAGCTTCCAGGCATGCCTTCATATTGAGCCATGTTGGCACGGGGGTTGGCTGCCACGATCGATTCATCGGATACCCATTGATAACCCGCCTTACCAATGACCTCTTCTAAAAGCGCCCTTTCACTTTGAGGTGTAGAGATGTAAAAAGGCAGATTCTCTTGATTGAATTCATCAATAGACAACAGCAATCGTTTTAGGCGCAGAAAGTCCCTTGAGTAGGACTTGCAATAGAGAACGATGTCCTTCAATTGACTTTATTCCTTTGCACGTGATTCAAGATACTAGCTACTGCTTGATCAACGCCAATCGGCTTCCAGATCGGCTGGGTCAGCTGCTGCTTACGCCAATCTAGCCATATTGCCTCGAGCATGCGAGCTATTTCCTCATCTGATCCATCAGAGCAAATATAGGATCCACGCTCCAGCAGCATGTGATCAAGCTGAGGATTGCGGTGGCTAATACCCCAGATCGGCCTGCCAGCCCAAAGGTATTCGTAAAACTTGGATGGGATGTATTCAGTACACCATTCTTCATGCCCCAGCATTAAAAGCAGTACATCTGCGCTTTGCATTTTCTCTACTACGCGCTCCCGTCCTAATTTTCCAGTGATCGGGTCTTTTTCTAGGCGTCCATGAGCGATAAGTACGTCCTCAAAGCCCGATTTGTTCAGGGCATCCAGCGTTAGGGAATCAAGAGGGGCTCCATAGGCATGGAGTCGGAGGTGATTGCGTGCCTCGGGGTATTTCTGAAAAAGGGGAATACATGCCTTGAGAATGGTGGACAAGGATCGGTCTTTTGCTAAAGACCCAAAATGGCATACGTTAAGGTGATCCGTATACACATGTTGCTGACCAGCTGAGAGGCCTCCTGGTGGCTCAGCCCCAGGTAAGACCATAAATCCATGGGCATTTCCGGGGGTATTGAGATTGGGATTACGCACCGCAGCATAGTGCAACGCTCCTTCCGTAAACCACCACACTAAATTAGAGTGCTGCGTCAGCTGCGCTTCTAAATAATGCCGAAATGCAGCATCGCGATTTTTTGGCTTGGCGATTCCCTGATCGTTTTCGTTCTTGCGAATCACCATGGGATCGTGCACTTCAGAAATCAATTCAATGCCGGTGGCTTTTTTTAACCACACTCCCGCTAAATGCGCAGACCACGCGCTACCAACCGAAAAAACCACATCGACCTTACCTGCTTTTATCAATTTACGTCCATGAAAAAAGGCTGGGAAAACCCATGACCACTGGCTTGAATACCCAAGCAGTAGACGCTCAAGCGCTATGAACGGTGCCAATGCAATTGAAACTAGGCTTGTACTAACTTTGTATACAACACCACGGCCATAGCGATTGGCAACCCAATGGCGAAAATCGAAGCGAAACCCAGCAGGGGCCCAGGCGAGATATTGATGGTGCGCAAAGCGCTGGTCTTTCAATCCCGTAATGCCACTAAGCACAATGGGCTCAACTCCGGCTTGCAGTAGATAAGGAATTTTGTCGGTAATGGTTTGACTCGCAGCCCGCCCATCCATATTGAATGCGTGCGTCAAAATAAGCCAGCGCTTCTTTTGTGTCAGCGTCGGTATGATTACCTTAGGCTCTTCTCGCAAGCCTTCACTCATTTAATTGCCCGCCACAATCGACATCACTGCCATGCGAACCGCAATCCCGAAAGTGACTTGTTTGAGGATGACCGACTGCGCGCCATCTGCGACTTTGGAGTCAATCTCGACGCCGCGGTTCATGGGGCCGGGGTGCATCACAATCGCATCGGACTTGGCTAAAGCCAAACGCTCTTGGGTTAGACCAAACTGCCGAAAGAACGCATCTCCTTCTGGTACCTTGCCGGCTTCCATGCGCTCCTTCTGAATGCGTAGGGTCATCACCACATCAACACCGCGCAAGCCCTCTTCCATACTATGAAACACCTTCACGCCCAGCATATCCAAATCATTGGGCAATAGGCTCTCTGGGCCAATCACACGGATGTCGATGCAGCCCAAGGCGGTCAGCGCATGAATGTTCGACTTGGCAACCCGGCTATGCACAATGTCACCCACAATTGCCACCTTGAGTTTGGTGAAGTCTTGCTTAAAGTGACGCATGGTGTACATATCGAGCAAACCCTGCGTCGGGTGTTGATGGCTGCCATCACCGGCATTAATCACATGCACATATGGCGGTACGTGATTGGCAATCTCAATGGGGGCGCGCGAGACGCTGTGACGCACCACAAAGATATCCGCCTGCATCGCAATCAAGTTATCGATGGTGTCAATCAGGCTCTCACCCTTGGTGGTGGATGAAGTAGAAATATCCAAATTGATTACGTCAGCTGATAGGCGCTTGGCGGCAATCTCAAAGGTCGTGCGCGTGCGCGTGGAGTTCTCAAAAAAGAGATTGAATACGCTCTTCCCCCTAAGGAGCGGTACTTTTTTTACCTCGCGTGCTGGATCGGTCACGCTGACAAATTGCTGAGCCGTGTCCAAAATATGTAGGATCTGCTCTTTGGGCATGCCCTCCAGCGTCAGTAAATGGGTAAGCTCGCCCGCACTATTGATCTGATTAGCCTGATTGGTCTGCTTGGTCTGAATGCTCATACTCGCTCCTCCAGCACAAAGCGGAATTGATACGTCTTATTTTCACCTTGAGAAATTTTTTCCAAGGCGAGTATCTGGTGGTCTGGCACGCTCACGTGCTCACCAACGAAGTCAGCAGCAATCGGCAACTCGCGCTTGCCGCGATCGGCGAGCACCATTAGCTCCACACTAGCTGGCCTACCAAAATCAAATAATTCATTTAGGGCGGCGCGCACGGTTCTGCCGGTCAGCAAGACATCGTCAATCAGCACGATATGCGCGCCTGCGACATCAAATGGTAAGTGGGTAGCCATGCCATCGGCTGAGCGCATCGCAGCAAGACCCTTTTCAGCATAGTCGTCCCGATGAAAGGCCACATTGATCACGCCGTAATTCGGCAAGTCTAAATCGCGTGCCAAGCGCTCAGCAATCCAAGCGCCACCAATCGCTAAACCGGCTAGCGCCAATGGCGGATTGGATTTAGTTATTCTGGTTTGCAGATGGGCTAGCAGTTTTTTGTACAGTAACTCGGCGTCCATCGTGGCGTCCTGAAAGGGTTTATATCCTGTGCTGTTGTGCTGCCTTGCAACTTCGTGCAGGTTTTTACATTGCTCTGCTGCATTTCGGCTTCAGCACACAAGTTCACTGACTCCCATTTTATTGTGCCGGGGGATACATAGCAGTTTTTTTGTATTGAAATAGCTAAAAGTCCCCTTATCAAGCTGGAAGTTATTCTGTGGCGATCGTTTATGGGGAAAAATGAATTGCCTTATTGGTATTGAAATCGTATAATTTGTATATACATTTAAACGGGCTCAATACATGAATAATCTCGTCACAAGTCAGTCCGTCTTGGCGCATATTTGGGAAAAACATCAACTCAAGCGCGTGGATGTGGAAGAGTGCTTTTTCAATCACACTACGGGCAAATACCTTGAAGATAGCAGATTAAAGAATAGAACAGATCCACCAAATAAGGTAGAATTAAGTATATACAATAAATCTTTATAATTGCTATATATTATATTTACTTCATAAATGAGGAATCCAATGAGCCCCAAACAGCGTGTAACGGAAATTGCAGATACTCCCGAGGCATGGGAAAGCGGTGTACTTGGGCAGAGCGATGAGCATACCAAGGCAGCCCCAAGCAAGTTAGCCTCTGAAATCGATGATGCTCTTGGCTTACAAATGATCTCCATTCGCCTAGATAAGGAATTAATCGATATGTTTAAGCTCTTGGGTGGCAAATACCAAATGGGTTATCAGCCACTCATGCGCGAAGCGTTGAAGCGGTTTGTCGATGGCGAGCTAAAAATGGTGGCGCTTGAGACCTTGCAAAAGCAAAGTGCTGCCAGATCCAGGCTTAAGGATGAAAAATACCATTCAAAGAAGGAAAAGACGGTCAAGGCAGCATAGATAAAAACGTCACAGGGGTTTCTACAGACCACGCCTTGATGCTGTTTTAAATGAGGTCCGTGCTACCGACATTAACAGCGAAAATATCTGTTAAGCGCCCTATTATTTTTAAGCCAAGCGCTCTAAAAAATACTGCTCCAAAATCAGTCTGGCTGAGGCCGAGTCAAGGCCACCATCTTTCTTGCCGGCTTGGCTTTTCTTGAACTCCAGATCGTTTTCAAGAACGGCCGAGGTATAGCGTTCATCGACCCAGGCTACAGGTAAGCCAAAACGCCCCTGAAGCTGATTGCCAAAACGCCGTGCTTTTGCCGTCATGGCGTGCTCAGCACCGTCCGGGTGACACGGCAGACCAACTACCAGTTGATCAGGCGCCCATTCTTTAATTTGAGCGGCGATGAGGGCAAAACGGACATCGTCTTGGTCGGTAGTAATGGGGGCCAAGGCCTGACTCGAGCCTGTAATCGAATTGCCCACCGCCAGACCAATGCGGCGGGTACCAAAGTCAAATGCGAGGGCAGTAATGGCCTTCATATCCATCACTCAGACCGCTTTGCATAGCTTCGCGACTGGATCATGTTGCTTTACTGGCTGCTTTACGCATGCCCCACTTGCCCCGATAGATCGGCGGGATCAAAGCCCAGGGCTTTCATGGCCCGCTGGTAGCGCTGCTCTGAGGGCGTATTGAAAATAATCTCGGCCATTTGCGCGCGGCTGAGTTCGGCATTAATCCAGCCATTGAGGGCGATTTCTTCCTCAAGCTGGCCCGCGCCCCAACCGGCATAACCTAAGGTCATGATGAAGCGTTTTGGGCCATTGCCTTTGGCAACCGCTTCCAATACATCTTTCGATGTAGTCATCGTCAGACCGCCCGGTACGGTTAAGGAGGAGCTGTAGCTTGTTGTAGCCGATGCAGCTGAATTAGCGGAGGGATCAACACTGGCCCCTGCATCTACAGCTCTCGAATTAGATGGTTCATGCAATACAAAGCCGCGCTCGGTTTGCACTGGACCACCAAAATAGACGGATTGATCAGCAAATGGTGTGATCTCCAGTTTGAGTTCGATTTTATCGAGCAGGGTCGACAAATTGACATCGGTTGGGCGATTTACAACGAGGCCCATTGCGCCTTTGGCATTGTGCTCAAAGAGGTAGACCACCGAACCTGCAAACTGCTCATCCAGCATGCCAGGCATGGCGAGTAAAAATTGATTGGCCAGTTGCGCACTTGGTTGCGGTATCGCGTCTGGATAAGCCGAGGCCGAGCCCGGTCCTTCTGCGTCATTCGGGCGCTTGCTATTGGAGGTTTTCTTAGGGGAACTCATGCGATTTCATTTTACCGAAAATGCCCCTTTATCGGTAATCCAGTAAGCAACCATTCCAACCAACTCATGAATCAGCCAATTCCACTGCTCACCACCCTCAACTAAATCAAAGCGATGCCAAGAGTGGGAATGGCTGGTTTGGTAATCCACCAAAGCGGGTAGCACATCAAGGCCCTGTTTATGCGCTACTTGCATCGAGCGCAGCATGTGCCGTGCCGACGTGATTAAGAGCCAAGGCTTAACAGGGGCGCCTTCTTTTTCTGCAATCCCATCGATGATTTTTTTGGAATAGACGATATTCTCGTAGGTATTACGCGATTGGTTCTCGTAATAACCCGGGTGATTGCCTAGGCCCTGCTCTTGAAGCAACTGTTTAAACGCATCGGCTTCAGAAAGCCCCTGCGGCATTAAGCGTCCCGAATAGCCGCTAAATATAAATGGCAGTTCAGGATGTTGGCGTAGCAACTGAAATGACTTCGTCACACGCTCGGCAGACGAATAAATCGATACCTCACCGCGATCACGTGTAATGGGGCCTCCTTCAATCGCACCGCCCAAAATCAGGACTCCACCCACTTGAGTCAGTAACTCTGGCGTAAGCACCGTCTGCGGCACTGCATCCTCCAAGATTCGCATAGCAAACTGTGAAGTTGGCATGTAACCAATAAAGAATCCTAAACAGAGTGCAATGCCTAATGCCCGCCGTACGAGGTGATTCTTGCGCAGCAATAAAAATAGCAACGCTAGCGCAATTAGAATCAGGAGCCAATTGAGGGGCTCAATCAGGACATGAATTACTTTGGAGAAAACGAAAAAAATGCTATCCATTTTGTTGGTTTATGCCACCCAGGCTTAATGTGCTCAAAAATTAGAGGAACATACTGAAAGATAAATTCTAAATAAGACTGCTTTGACTTTTTCTAGAAACGCTACGATGAGTAGATTATTCATAATGTGCCCACATTCTTAAAACGCGCACCATTTTTTCTTTCCGAAAAACCTCATAAACCAAACGGTGTTGAATATTTATTCTGCGAGAGTAAGCACCCCTCAAATCCCCAACCAACTTTTCATATGGAGGCGGATTCTGAAACGGATCTATTTCTAGGATATCTAATAAAGCCTCGGCTTTATCGCGTAGTCCGGCTGCTGAAAGTTTTTTGGCGTCCTTGAGAGCAAACTTGGAATAGACAACATTCCATGTCACCACTTTAATGCCCTTTTACTTTTAGCCAAAGGCTCAGCCATTGCTTCTTTAATCGACTCACGCATCCCCGGGATCGCTAATAGGTATAGCGTTTCCTGAATTGCACTCCAATCCTCTTCTGAAACCAAAACGGCATTTGACCGTTTACCCGATATTAGTACCGGCTTATGTGTCTCTGCTGTTTGGTCAATTAAGCGATAGAGCCCAGCCCTAGCTTCACTTGCAGTTATGGTGGTCATAAAATTACTCCTTTGCTGCATGGTACGCTAAAGCGTACGCTTTGTAAAGACCTCATTTATTGAACGAGTAGCTCATCTGCAAAACTAACAGCCTGCAGTCCATCCCTTTTGGATCGACATTCTGTTTTTTTGGATCATTGATTTACTGAAGTTTTACCCTAATTCGGATTAAGCCCTAAGATAGCGGCTATGGCCCTATCGAACACCCCTTCCCCCACGCATTTCCATTCCGCAAGCCTGGTTTGGCTACGCCGCGATTTACGCCTTTATGACCATGCCGCGCTGAGCAATGCGCTTGCATCCAGCAAATCGGTTTGGCTGGTTTTTGTATTTGATACAACTATCTTAGATCTCCTAAAGGACAGCAAAAGTACTGAAGTCACGGCAGATCGCCGAGTCGACTTTATTTGGCAGGGCATAAGTCAAATCGATACAGCCCTTCGCCAGCAAGGCGGTGGCCTCATCGTGCGCTATGGCAATCCAGTAGAATGCATCCCCAATATAGCAAGTGAACTCGGGGTCTCGTGCGTCATGGTCAATCATGACTATGAGCCCAGCTCGATTGAGCGCGATGCTGTGATTGCATCCTCGCTTGCAAAGCAGGGTATTGCTTTTGAGTCTTTCAAAGACCAAGTGATCTTTGAAAAGAAGGAAGTGCTAACCAACTCCAGCACGGTCTTCTCCGTCTTTACGCCATTCAAAAATGCTTGGCTCAAACGCTTAGAGGAGCGTGATCTTGCGCCCTACCCTTGCACTCCCAAGCCAGGGCAATTGGCAACGATTCCAAAAAAGCTGGATCTAAGTATTCCGACGCTCAAGTCCATGGGTTTTAGCGCAACGGGCATCGAAACGTATCTACCCCCCGGCTCTGAAGGCGGTCAATCGTTTTTAAAAGACTTCTTGACGCGCATCGACCAATACCAAATTGGGCGGGATTTTCCAGCCATTAAGGGCGTGAGTTATTTATCCACCCACCTGCGCTTTGGCATGCTCTCGATTCGGGGTTTGGTGCGCGAAGCACATCGGCGGATGCTGGCTGGTAGCATGGGCGCCACCATTTGGCTGAGCGAACTGATCTGGCGCGACTTTTATTTCATGATCTTGGCCAATCACCCTCGCTTGGCTAAAGGTGCGGCATTTAAACCCGATTACGACTCGATTGTTTGGAAGAGCGGCGCCATTGCCAAGAAACGCTTTCAGGCCTGGTGCGATGGCAAGACCGGCTATCCCTTAGTCGATGCCGCTATGCATCAACTCAATCAAAGCGGCTACATGCACAATCGCCTGCGCATGATAGTAGCCAGCTTCTTAACAAAAGATTTGGGAATTGATTGGCGCTGGGGCGAAGCCTACTTTGCAAAGCATCTTAATGATTTTGAGCTCTCCTCGAACAATGGTGGCTGGCAGTGGGCCTCCTCATCGGGCTGTGATGCGCAGCCCTACTTCCGCATCTTCAATCCCACCACCCAATCGCAGCGCTTTGATCCACAAGGCAAATTCATTCGGCGCTACATCCCTGCCTTAGAAAAGCTATCGGATAAATCGATTCATGCGCCATGGGAAGTCGGCCACATTGAGTTAGAAGCCGCTGGTATTTTGCTCGGCCGCGATTACCCGCTACCCATCGTGAATCACGACGAGGCTAGAAAAGAAACCTTGATTCGGTACAGCGTAGTGAAAAAGGTAAGTGCTCCTGACTGACTTATTGGCTAAACGATTTCACGTTTATCCACTACACTTTGCCCATGTCATCCGTTTACGCTATCGGCGATGTGCAAGGCTGCTTAGTGCAGCTCGATGCACTGATTGCTAAATTACCCAAGAAATCGAAACTCATTTGCTTGGGTGACCTCGTCAATCGAGGCCCGAATTCCTTAGGAACACTGCGTCGCCTCAAAAAACTGCAAGAGCAAGGCATTGCGGAATGCATCCTTGGCAACCATGACCTCAATCTACTGGCACGCGATGCTGGCCTGCGAGGATCACGCCCCTTAGATACCTTAGATGGTGTCTTAAAAGCCAAAGACCGAGCAGAACTGATCGATTGGCTACGCCATCGTCCGATGGCCCTGAGTAATGGCCGTGCATTGCTGGTTCATGCGGGCGTACTTCCCGACTGGGATTTAAGCCAAACTCTGGAGTACGCCCATGAGGTCGAGAAGGCGCTGCGTAAATCATCGTACAAACGTTTTTTGGCAGAGATGTATGGCAATACGCCTACCAAATGGAGTAACTCCCTAAAAGGAAACGATCGCCTACGCGTAATTACCAATGCCCTAACCCGCCTGCGTTTTTGCACCCCCAAAGGCCAAATGGAATTTGAGAGCAAGGAGGGATTGGAGGCGAGCCCGAAAGGCTATCTACCCTGGTTTGAAGTGAAGCAGCGCAAGACCGCAAATACCCCTGTGTTTTTTGGGCACTGGTCAACTCTCGGGCTGATTCAGAGGCGCAATGTCAGCGGCCTTGATACCGGCTGCGTTTGGGGCGGCAAACTCACAGCCATTGAAATTCCCGACTTTACTGCGAAGGGTCGTTCAAACAAATATCGCATAGTGCAGGTAGCGGGCTACGACCATCCTTTGCGGATGTAAACCTGCAGTCTTGCCGAGTACTTATTTCAGTTTGGCAAACGCTTTTTTCGATGCAGTAATAATCTCATCGAGTACCGCATTGTCATGCGCTATCGAAGTAAAGCCAGCCTCATAGGCTGATGGAGCCAAGTAGACGCCTTCATCCAGCATCGCATGAAAGAACACCTTAAACGCATCGATATTGCTCTTGGTGACTGCATCAAATGAGGTGGGGACTTGCTCGGTGAAGTAAAAACCAAACATCCCGCCTACGCTATCGGTGGAGAATGGAATACCTGCTGCATCTGCTGCCTGTTTCAGGCCCACCATCAATTTGCTGGTTTGGCCACTCAGGCAATCAAAGAATCCATCCCGCGAAATAATTTCCAAGGTCTTCATGCCGGCCGCAACCGCAACCGGATTGCCAGACAAGGTGCCCGCTTGGTACACATTACCCAAAGGAGCCAACTTTTGCATGATCTCTTTTCTACCGCCAAAGGCCGCCATGGGCATGCCGCCGCCCATTACCTTACCGAGGCAAGTTAGGTCCGGTGTAATGCCTTGCAAGCTTTGCGCGCCGCCGAGCGCCACCCGAAAGCCGGTCATGACTTCGTCGTAAATCAAGACGCTGCCATGCTGCTGTGTTAATTTACGGATCGCTGCTAAAAATTCTGGCTTGGCTTTAATCAGGTTCATATTGCCGGCGATAGGCTCAATAATCACGGCCGCAATTTGATCGCCGTGCAATTTAAATGTTTCCTCAATCGCCGCAGTATCGTTATAGGGCAGTACCAAGGTGTGCTTTACTAAGTCTTGCGGAACACCGCCCGATGAGGGTGCATTTTGAGTTGAATCAGCAAAAGTAAGTAAGCCCGAACCTGCTTTTACTAAGAGGCTATCGGCATGGCCGTGATAACAACCCTCAAACTTAATGATCAAGTCCCGTCCGGTATAGCCGCGCGCCAAACGCAAGGCGCTCATGGTGGCCTCTGTCCCGCTTGATACCATGCGGATTTGCTCGACGCTGGGCATGATCGCGCAAATGCGCTCGGCTAATTCAATTTCGCCGATGGTGGGGGCGCCGTAGCTAAAACTCAGGGTAGCGGCCCGCTGTACTGCCTCAACTACTTCTGGATTGGCATGACCGGCTATCATTGGGCCCCAGGACATGATCAAGTCCACATAGCGCTTATCTTCAATATCCCAAAAGTGTGGGCCGAGCGCTTTCTTAATAAATCGCGGGGCGCCGCCCACCTGACGAAACGCCCTCACGGGGGAGTTCACGCCGCCCGGAATGGTTTTTTGTGCACGCTCGAATACGGTTTCATTTAAGCCCATGTGATTCTCATTCGTTTTATTTGTTTATGTGTATTTTGCTGTAGAACTTAAATTGCCATCATTTCAAAATCGTCTTTGCGCGCGCCGCATTCGGGGCAAGTCCAATTCATGGGCACATCTTGCCACAGCGTTCCAGGCGCAATCCCCTCATCCGGCAAGCCAGCTGCCTCGTCATAGACCCAACCGCAAATCAGGCACATATAGGTTTTGAATTCCATGGCGTTTTATCTTTCCATCTTCTTTTTTATAGCGATAATCACATCATCGTTTCTAATTCTAAATCGGCTTACTGGCAGACTCCAAACGCTCCTCTTTGGAGCGCATCTCAAAGCGGAATAAACGGCATTCGAGCGGGCCATTAAAGAGTGGGGTGCGGCGGGACTCTTTGATGCGCAACTGCCCTGGAAGGGCCATATCTGCAGTCAAGATAAACACCTGCCAGCCGCCAAACGCATCTTTAAGGTGTTGACCAAATTGCTTCATGAACTCTAAAAATGCAGGATCGATTTCTTCTTCGGCCTGTAAACGCTTTAATGACTCACGGCTGGAACGTTTAGCGCTCTGCCGCCCGGTCTCAATGTTTTGGCTATATGGATCTGCATCATCCTCGCCGTAGCCCTCATCGTCATAGCGATTCTGCGCTGGATCGCGATCATCGCCCCGACCACCTTTCATTCCCAGGCGTTGTCCGTAGGGTGGGTTGAGTAAAGCGAGTCCTGGCAAGGCGGCTGCGTACGAGTCTCCTGGGTTACTGGCAATGGCAGGGGGCTTGGCTGCTAAGGCATCGACCTGACGTACCACTGGCAAACCCGGTAACTGGGCACGCTGCCAATTGGATTTGGTCATGGAGACGAGTTTTTCATTAATGTCGCTACCGCTAATACCCAATGACTGGGCATCCGGGAAGGCCTTACGCCGTTCTAGGATTTCTGCCAGTATGGCCTCTTTCAGGGCTTGCCATTTTTTCTGTTCCGCGCCAACCGAAAATGGCTTCAAACGGGAAAAGCCAAAGCCATGCACCGAAGTGACGAGGGGTCGATACGCTAAGCGCGTGGGCGTTGATTCTTTGCCTGCCTCGTCATAGAGGCCAGCCCGAATCGCTCCCGACGGAATGCCCATTGCGATCTGTGCTGCCTCGATTAAAAAGGTGCCACTACCGCACATCGGATCAAACAAGGGCTGCTTGGGCTGCCAGCCCGTTAAGGCCAAAATACCCGCAGCGAGGTTTTCTTTTAAAGGCGCATCGCCCTTTTCATCGCGCCAGCCGCGCTTGAATAAGGCTTCGCCTGAGGTATCCAAATAAATCGACACATGGGTTGCAGTGAGATGGGCCTGTACGCGCACATCCGGAAAGGCAGTATCAATCGAGGGACGGTCGCCCGAGACTTCACGTAAGCGATCCACAATCGCGTCTTTAATTTTCAGGGTCGCAAAGTTCAAGCTCTTGAGTGGCGAGCGATGCGCCGTAACATCGACCCGCAGGGTTTGCGTATGGCTAAACCACTCTTCCCATGCCAGGCCATGCGCCAGGCGATACAAATCCTCTTCCTGCCGGTAAGTCGATTCCGCCATTTGTAAGAGCACGCGGCTGGCAATTCGCGAATGCAAATTGAGCGCCATCGCCGCCGATAAAGGACCAGCTAAGCCAACGCCACCCGTTGGGCTAGTTGGCGTTGGATCAATCACCCAAGCACCTTGGGATTTCACTTCAGGACGCTCGGCAATCTGCCGCAGCTCAGTAGTTAAGACTGTTTCCAATCCGCCGGGACACACCACAAAAAATCGCATGAAGAAAGCCTAGAAAATAAAAAGGGTGAATGCCGATTGGCTTATGGCTTGATCACGACGATGGCGGTGATGATGACAAGTAAGACTACAGGCACTTCATTAAACCAGCGATACCAAATGTGGCTGCGCTTATTCATGCCTTTGCGGAATTTTTTCAAAATGGTATAGCAGGAGTGGTGGTATCCCAAAATGATCAGCACAAAAAGAAGTTTGGGGTGCATCCAGCCGGCACCACGACCAATGCCAAAGTGGAGCCAAAGTACGACGCCCAGCACCACCGCAGGAACCATCAAAATGGTCATAAACCGAAAGAGGCGATCAGCCATACCCAAGAGGCGGGCATTGACTTCCGGGTTGGTCTCTTGCGCCATATTGACAAAAATGCGTGGCAAATAAAAGAGGCCAGCAAACCACGAAGCCACTAAAACAATATGAAATGTTTTCGTCCAAAGATACGCGTCACCCATGTTCATCCCCTTTGTTGGTTCACTAAAGCAGCATTGCTTTAGTTCAATGCTAACCACTATACCGATTTAATTAGCTTCTAATTTCCCCATGGCCCATCACAATGTACTTCAGCGAGGTCAAGCCATCTAGACCAACCGGGCCGCGAGCATGCAGCTTGTCATTGGAGATGCCAATCTCAGCACCCAGGCCGTACTCAAAACCATCGGCAAAGCGGGTGCTGGTATTGACCATCACGCTGGCACTATCCACTTCCCGCAAGAAACGGTCTGCAGTTGCCGTATTGGTGGTGATGATGGCATCGGTATGTTTACTGCCATAGCGTTCAATGTGATCCATCGCCTCGTCCAGCGAGCCCACGCTCTTAATCGACAAAATCGGCGCAAGGTATTCGGTTGTCCAATCGTCTTCTGTCGCGTCCACCAAGTTCTGAAAACCTGCCGCAGCTAAAGTCTTGCGCGTGGATACATCGACCCGCAGCTCAACCCCTTTGTCTTGGTAAATTTTGCATAAGCGTGGTAATACCGAACTAGCAACGGCTTCATGCACCAGCAAGGTCTCCATCGCATTGCAAGGGGCATAGCGCTGCGTTTTGGCGTTGTCGCAAACAGTAATAGCTAAATCGAGATCGGCATCGCGGTCGATATACGTATGGCAAATGCCATCGAGGTGTTTAATCATCGGTACTCGGGCATCCGCCATCAAGCGCGCAATTAAGCTCTTACCACCCCGCGGTACGATCACGTCGATGTACTCGGTCATGGTGATCATTGCACCGACCGCAGCGCGATCTGTCGTAGTCACCACCTGTACTGCGTTCGCAGGCAAGTTCGCTGCAGCGAGACCCTGCTGAATTAAACCCGCCAAGAGGGTATTGGAATCAATCGCTTCGGAGCCGCCGCGCAAAATCACGGCATTGCCGGACTTGAGGCACAAGGCCGCCGCATCAATCGTGACATTCGGACGGGATTCGTAAATGATGCCGATCACACCCAGTGGTACCCGCATTTGAGCGAGTTCGATACCGGATGCTTGTCGCTTCAGTGGACTAATTTTTCCAATCGGATCTTCTAAGGTGACGATTTGCTCTAAACCCAAAGCCATCGACTCGACCGTTTTGGCTGTCATGGTCAGGCGATCGATGAATGCTGCATCATGACCGCTTTTTTTTGCGCGCTCTACATCCACTGCATTCGTTTCGATGATGCGTGCGGACTGCTCGCGCACCAATCGGGCAATATGCAGGAGGGCCTGGTTCTTTTGTTCAGTGCTGGCGCGCGCCATCGCCCGCGAGGCTGCTCTTGCCGCCTTGCCAATCGACTGCATCATTTCCGTAATCACTGTACTCATATTCGCTCTATCACTCTGTTTCTCTATCGCAACAAACTGCCAACCAAACGTAATCCGTCCCACGGATCTGCTGGCAATTCGGCTGCCGATAAACCCTTGGCCTGCCGATCTAAACCCGCCGCGACCTGCATTGCGCGGCGCAGTTTCAGGGGATTCACGCGGCGCAGGGCCCCGGGATACAGCTTTTCCTTGTTTCCCCAAATCCGGTTTGCGCGCATCAACTGCTGTACCGACTCGCCGCGCTGACTTGCGGCTTGTAGCTTTGATAGTATCCGAAGCTCTTCGGTTACGCTCCACAAAATCAATGGCAAAGGCTCACCTTCCCCTTTGAGGCCATCGAGCATGCGATTTAAGCGGGCTAAATCCCCTGCCAACATCGACTCCGTTAACTGAAATACATCGTAGCGTGCCACCTTGAGGATCGATTCGCGAATTTGCGCTTCCGTCAAAGCGCCCTGCGGATAGAGCAAACCCAATTTCTGGGTTTCTTGGTGGGCGGCAATTAAATTACCCTCTACTTGATTGGCGATAAACTCCAGCGCCTCTTGACCGGCCAAACCAGACTCGACAGACTGGCCCTGTTTTTTCAGGCGCTGCGCTATCCACATCGGCAAATGACTGCGATCAATCGAATCAATTTGCACTGCGATCGATGCTTCCTCTAGCGCACTAAACCAGGCTGACGTTTTGGTTTTTCCATCGAGTCTTGGCAACACAATGCAGACAATGGTATCCGGACCATCATGACCGGGTGCTTGGGATTGGATTTGCGCAGCGAATAGCTTGAGTGCTTCTGCGCCATCGCGGCCGGGCTTACCTGACGGAATGCGCAGCTCGAGCCAGCGCTTATCGCCAAACAAAGACATGGTTTGCCCAGCAGACAGCAAAGAGGACCAATCAAAGTAGCGCTCGTGCATCAATACTTCGCGCTCGGTATAGCCGAGCTTGCGAGCTACAGAACGCAATTGGTCCATGGCCTCCATCATCAGCAAGGGCTCATCTCCACTAAAGACGTACACAGGTGAGAGCGCTAGGCTAGACTTGAGGCCACTGATGTGCGCTTGCAGCGCATCGCTTGTCATCATTGGAGAACGAGCCCCATTCTTACGGTTTGCCCATTACAGGCTTAGCACCGCCGGCAGCAGGCGGCCTAGGCTTAGCAGTAGCCGATATGCGGCGCAGAATCTGCAGCGCTAAATCCATACGCATGGCATTCGTAAATTGCTGTTGTTGTACATCGGTAGCCAATACGGTCGATACCGAAAAGTCCATATCG
>JBIILR010000074.1:0-7819 GCA_044338365.1 Polynucleobacter sp.
AAGCTAACGTTGAGGCATTAAAGCGAGAAATTACCCAGGCAAAATCAGATTCTGAGGGTTTTGGTTTGATCGCAGTGAACATCATGAAGGCTGTGAATGAGTATGCTGCTTATGTACAGTGCTCTCTGGAAAATGGCGCTGACGCGATAGTGGTTGGCGCAGGATTACCGCTCGACTTACCAGACCTAGCGGCAGATTTTCCCGATACTATTTTGATTCCAATTCTATCTGAATCCAGAGGTGTTCAATTATTGGTAAAAAAATGGATGAAGAAAGGTCGCTTACCAGATGCCATTGTGATCGAGAATCCAAGATTAGCGGGAGGGCATGTAGGAGCATCTAATGTTGGGGATATTCATAACCCAAAATTTAATTTTGAAAATGTGATTCCCGAAGTCATTGCCTTTTTTAAGTCAATCGGCATTGACGGGCAAATTCCGCTTATTGCAGCAGGCGGAGTCTCCTCCTTAAAAGATATTAGGCGCTTGCAGGCGCTTGGGGCATCCGGTGTTCAGTTGGGCACTGCCTTTGCAGTAACTTGCGAGAGCGATGCTGACGAGGCATTTAAGCATGTACTTGCTAATGCCAAGAAAGAGGATTTGGCTGAGTTTTTGAGTGTTGCAGGACTTCCAGCGAGAGCAGTCAAAACACCTTGGCTCGTAAAATACCTCAAAGTTGAGAGCATTCTTCAAGGGAAGGCTCGAAAAAAACCACGCTGCACAATGATTTTTGATTGCCTTCACGATTGTGGCTTACGTGATGGTAATAGCTCTTGGGGTCAATTTTGTATCGATAAAGTTCTTGGGAGCGCACTAACTGGCAATATACAGAAGGGACTCTTCTTTAGAGGGGCAGGCGCCTTACCTCTTGGTAATCAGATACGCCCTGTCATCGAATTAATTACCCAATTATTGTCAGAGGTGGAGCCAGTAGATTATGGTTATGCAGCCAATTAGTTTTGATGTATTAGCAGAAAAGTATTTGAAAAGTGGTGAAAAAGATGAGCAAACTATTTTTGCAAGGGTGGCAAAAAGTCTCGCCTCAGTAGAAGATCCGTCTATACGCGAGGAAATAGAGAAGAAATTCTTGGAGAATTTCAATGCAGGTGCCATTGGCGCCGGTCGCATTATGAGCTCGGCTGGAACTGGGATTAAGGCAACACTCATTAATTGCTTTGTGCAGCCAGTTGGAGATTGTATTCAGGACTTAGATGAGGATGGATACCCTGGTATTTATGAGGCTTTAAAGCAGGCTGCCGAAACGATGCGTCGTGGAGGTGGCGTTGGGTATGACTTTTCTAGAATTCGGCCAAAAGGCGCAGAGGTCAAGGGCACTGGCTCTATTGCTTCGGGTCCATGTAGCTATATCAATGTATTTGATCAATCCTGTTCTACAGTGGAGAGCGCTGGAGCAAGGCGCGGAGCGCAAATGGGTGTCTTGAGGATAGATCATCCAGATGTATTGGATTTCATTACTGCAAAAAGATCACCAGGGCGATGGAATAACTTTAATGTCTCCGTTAGTGTTTCAAATGATTTCATGCGATCGGTTGAAAATGGTGAAGAGATGGAGCTAATACACAAGGCAAAGCCTGGTGAATTACTCATTGCTGATGGGGCGTACCAAAGAACAGACCGATTATGGGTTTATAAAAAAGTGCAGGCAAGGGATATTTGGGATGAGGTAATGCAATCTGCTTATGACTTTGCTGAGCCCGGTATCTTGTTTCTCGATAATATCAATCGCGATAATAATCTAAATTATTGTGAGCAAATTGAAGCCACAAATCCTTGTGGCGAGCAGCCTTTGCCTCCCTATGGTTGCTGTGACTTAGGCCCTATTATCCTAACCAAATTTGTCGTCAATCCTTTTGGATTTAAGGGTGAGCCATACTTTGATTTTGATAAGTTTGCATCAGTAGTAAAAACACAAGTCAGAATGCTTGATAACGTGTTAGATGTGACCTATTGGCCACTTGAAGCGCAGCGGCTTGAGGCTCAATCCAAGCGACGCATTGGCGTAGGCTTTACAGGCCTTGGGGATGCTTTAATCATGCTTAAGTTAGCATACAACAGCGCTCCAGCGAGAGAAAAAGCGGCGGAAATATCAGAGCGCCTACGTGATACTTCTTATGATGCTTCCATTGAGTTGGCAAAAGAGAAAGGCGCATTTCCTGATTTAGATATAGGTCAATATCTTTCTGGAGAGAGTTTTGCAAGTCGTCTTGGGGAAGGGCTTAAGAAAAAAATTCGTCTTCATGGTTTGAGAAACAGTCATCTATTATCGATAGCGCCCACTGGAACGGTGAGTCTTGCATTTGCAGACAATGCATCAAATGGTATTGAACCGCCTTTCTCATGGACTTACACCAGAAAAAAAAGGGAGGCTGACGGCTCAACGAAAGAGTATGCGGTCGAGGACCATGCCTGGAGGTTATTCAAAGAGTTGGGTGGAAATGTAAATGCACTACCAGATTATTTTGTGACCGCACTTGAAATGTCTGCTGAGGATCATATCGAGATGATGGAGGCAGTTCAGCCATTCATTGATACCGCTATTTCGAAGACAGTGAATGTTCCCGCAGATTATCCGTATGAGAAATTTAAAAATCTATATTTGACAGCATGGAAATCTAAGCTCAAGGGGATGGCCACCTATCGGCCCAATAGTATTTTGGGGTCAGTATTGCAGATAATTACTAGCCCCGCAGATATTTTAGAAGTGTCTGACCAAGAAGGTGAGGATTGGAGAAATAGCCCATCTAAAAAAGTGGTGGATCGTAGACCTCATGGCGAGCTACCTGCCGTTGCTGAGAAAATTAGTTACTGGACCCAGGATGGACAAAAAACACTCTATTTAATCATTTCCTTTTTAACGGTTGAGGGGGTCGTTGATGGTCAGAAAGCAAGTGTTGAGAGGGCAATTGAATTTTTTATGCCTGTGGGGCAAAGCGGAGAGTCGCAACAATGGATTACTTCGAGTATGCGTATGCTTTCTCTTGCAGCACGCGGTGGTTTCCTTGCTAGAGCTTTAAGCGATATGAGAAAAGTTGCTTGGGATAGAGGTCCTGTACGACTAGGAACTAAAAGGAAACAAGATGGTGCATTGGCACCGATGTGGCATGACTCTGAAGTGGCTGCTGTTGCTTTCGCAATTGAAAATATTTTAGCAAAAAGAAGAATTGCAGAGTTTAAAGCCGCCCAAGAATTTACTTTTGGAGAATTTGATTCTCAAAAGAGTATGGATAGCGGTATCATGGCAGGAAAAAAATGCCCTGAGTGTGGTGCTCATGCAATGATTAAAAAAGATGGCTGCGAGTACTGTACTAGTTGTGGGTATGTAGGTGCTTGTGGCTAATGCGCAATCAACGTCCACTAGTACAACTGCCGCTTAATTATTAAAATTGTTGTTCTACTAAGCAGAAATAAAACAAGCGCCGTAGATATAGCGATAGCGATATTCGCAGCCTCATGGGGCCATCCGCCACGTATTACCGCCTCAATTACGCAGGAGGTGGTTGCAGCTGCAGGGAACGCGAATGACCAAAATCCAAAAGAAAAATGAACGGCTGTCCAAGACCGCCATCTTGTTAGTACTGCAAAGATAGGACCAGATGCAATACCTAAGCCAACTAAGATGACATCTACTGGCAGGTTTGGCCAAATCGTAATGGCAGTAATTGTGCTAACCGCTGCTGGACCCATTTCAATACCAATGGTCGCACGATATTGTGCTGGCAGGGGGCCCGCAAACAAGCGGTGTAGGATTCGCATTTCTAGTAAAGCCCATCCACCAAGACCCATCCCCCAAACTAAGTACCCAAAGCCGGGAAACCCAATTGCAACTAAGGCTGCACCTCCAACAAGCCCCCCTGGAACAATTGGCAAATACAAGGCTGGAGTTACCTGGTCGTTGGGTATGTTCCCCATGGATAAAAGATGAACAACGCGCCATGCGATGATGACTTGAATCAGGAGGGATAGGATCGTTAATGCATAGCCGAAGATGACATACTCCGGAAATCTAGGAAGAATTAATGCAACAGCCAAAAGGGTGCTAATCGGTAGATAAGCCATCATAGGGCCTATAACGGGATTTAAGAATTCCTCTTTTATAGCTGCTGGATGTAAAACAGCTTTAATACTCCAAAGCACAGTTAGAAGGCATAGAATGAATACACCAAGACTAAGAAGAGCCATTTCCATGAATTGGGTGGAGATATTACTTACATAAGCGTACTTTCCCCAGGCAAATGAAAGGCTAAGCAAGCCGAGTGATATGCCAAACAGTCCTGGATGTAAGCGCTTAAGCCATTTTTTTTCTCTCTCTATTTGCATGATTATTTTTTATAGTTAATTGTTGAAAATGAAGAATACTGAATTTACCCTAAAAAAGAAATTGATGATCATTGGCACCACCCTTTTGGTGTTGGCAATGATTTCTATCAGCTTTACTTTATGGGTAACCTGGAAGCTTGAGGGTGGCGCAGCTGCGATTAATGAGGCTGGCCGCATGAGGATGCAAACCTATCAGTTGGCGCTACTGGCAAACGAGCAGGATCTCATGGCAACGCAAAGGCTTATTGATAAATTTAATGGTAGCATCAATGTGCTTAAAACAGGGGATCCTGCTAGACCCCTTTTTGTACCATGGAATAACATCAATAGAGAATATTTCTCCCAAATTCAAAATCAGTGGGAGGATATTAATGAGGGATTATCCAAAAATAAAGACAAGACCATTTCTGTTGTAAATATCAATAATTTTGTATCTGGAATTGATGAATTTGTGGGATCAATTGAAGTAGAGGTAGATTATTGGACTGGAATGCTTCACTTGTTTCAGTTTGCGATGTTAGCCATTTCTCTCCTTGCTACGATGATCATTATGTATGTTGGGTACTCTGTGATTCTTGATCCAGTTGAGAAATTACGCATCGGCTTCGAGAGTGTCAAATCGGGTAAATTAAATACGAGAGTCCAAATAGAGGCCAAGGATGAATTTGGCGATTTGGCAATGGGCTTTAATTCAATGACTGAAACTATTAGTGACTTATATAGCGGTTTAGAGGCAAAAGTTGAAGAAAAGACTTTACATCTTCAGGAGCAAAAAAATCGTTTGCAAGCTTTATATGATTTGAGTTCATTCGTTTCAACAGAAGGTAATCTGGAAAGATTGGCACAAGGATTTTCAAAGCGAATTTTGTCCATAACGGAAGCTTCTGCCATCGCGATACGTTGGACAGATCAGGCAAATAAGAGGTATTTTTTATTATCGGGCGCAAATTTACCCTCATCTATTACCGAGGAAGAGCAATGTTTGGTTGCTGGAGACTGTTACTGTGGGCAGTCTAGTGGCAGTGCAGAAATTCAGGTAATTACATTTGATCCAAAGATGGAGGCAGATCGACATTGCGTAAAGGCAGGTTATAACGCTCTTATTTCGGTTCCGATCCTATTTCAGCAAGATTTACTTGGGGAAATTGATATTTTTTATATTAAGGAGCAGGCGATAGATTCAGATCAGAGGGCCTTGCTAGGGACCTTGGCACATCATTTGGCTGGGGCAATGGAAGCTTTGCGGATTAAAGCTTTGGAGAGAGAGGCGGCTATTTCGGAAGAGCGTAGTTTATTGGCAAGAGAGTTGCACGATTCAATTGCGCAGTCATTAGCATTTTTAAAATTACAGGTTGGTATGCTAAAAGAGGAGATAGTAGAGCCAGCAACTACAAAGGCAAAAACGATCTTAGGGGAGCTGGATGAGGGTTTAAGAGAAAGTTATAGTGACGTACGCGAGCTTTTGTTGCATTTTAGAACGCGTACTAATATCGAAGATATAGAGCCGGCGATTAAAACGACTTTACAAAAATTCGAGCATCAATCAGGTATTCATACAGAGTTATCTGTGCAGGGGGAGGGGCTACCTTTGACTCCAGATGTTCAGATACAGGTCATGCACATCATTCAAGAGGCATTATCCAATGTTCGGAAGCATTCGAAAGCGGCCATTGTGAAGGTCGAGGTAGCGCAATCACCCAAATGGATATTTAAAGTAATTGATGATGGGATCGGTTTCACTGTAGAGAAAAATGCAGTTGATAGTACGCATGTAGGAATGAGTATTATGCAGGAGCGCGCAAATAAAATCGGAGCCAAATTGGAGTTGAGTTCGAAGCCGCTAGCAGGAACATGTATATCCTTAACTCTTCCTACGTAAGTGATACTCTTTTTATGTCAATATTAAAGGCTGGGTAAATTGGAAAAGATTCGGATTCTAGTTGTTGATGACCATACTTTGTTCAGGCGCGGTTTAATTGCTTTAATTTCACAGGCAAGTGATTTTGAAGTGGTTGGTGAAGCCGGAGATGCCATTGAGGCATTACGCTTATGTAAATCACTAAAGCCCGACGTTATTTTGCTTGACAATCATTTACCTGGCGCTAGCGGCATTCAATCACTGCCTGATATTTTTCATGCCTCCCCAGACTCGACAGTCATCATGCTTACGGTTAGCGAGGATGAAGCAGATTTGATCCAGGCTCTGCAAAATGGCGCTCAAGGATACTTGCTTAAAACGAGCGAAAAAGATGAGCTTTTACTTGGTATTCGCAAGGCATTTGCTGGGGAGTCTGTTATTAGCAAAGAGCTCACCCATAAGTTGGTTAGTGCATTTAAGACCGGTGCCAAGCAAGAAGGTAAGCCCTCAAATACGTCATTAGCAGCGACTTTATCGCCTAGGGAGATTGATACTGTCCGCTTAATTGCTGTTGGATCAAGTAATAAAGAAATTGCTAGGCAGCTTGGTATCGCTGAAACGACCGTCAAGATTCACGTGCAGCATATTTTGAGAAAACTCAGTCTGACATCTCGGGTTCAGGTGGCAGTGTTTGCTAATGCTGAAGGCATTATTTCGTAAGTAGTAGCTCTATAGAACTATAGGCCACAGCTGCTTATAGTTCGACTGCTTTTTGAAAGTAGTCTTTTGGAGGATACTTTTAATCCTCTTTAGTTTTGATAATCAACTCATTACATTAAGGTGTATTCATGAGTTCGATAGCCAAAACTAGCACTACAGCATATTCAGTTCTGATTGTCAGCACATTTGCCTTCACCGTTTGCTTTATGGTGTGGATGATGTTCGGCGTGATTGGTATACCGATTAAAGAATCACTCGACTTAAGCGCTACGCAGTTTGGCCTTTTAACAGCTACGCCAATTTTGACTGGTTCGATTGTGCGAGTCCCGCTTGGCATTTGGACTGATCGATTTGGCGGACGCATTGTGATGTTTTTGTTGATGCTTTCTACTGTCATTCCTATCTGGATGATGAGTTACGCAACGCAATATTGGCATTTTTTAGTAATTGGTCTTTTCGTAGGCCTAGCTGGCGGATCATTTTCTGTCGGCACTCCATACGTAGCAAGATGGTTTCCAAAAAATCGCCAAGGATTTGCAATGGGTGTCTATGGTGCTGGTAACTCTGGCGCTGCAGTGAACAAATTTGTGGCGCCTGCTTTAGTGGTCGCGTTTGGATGGGCTGCAGTGCCAGAAGTATATGCAGCCGTTATGTTGGGTGCTGCACTTCTATTCTGGATGTTTAGCGATAGCGATCCATCTCATTTGGTGGCAAGTAATATTTCTTTTAAAGACCAACTGAAGGCGTTAAAAGATCCAAAGGTATTGCGCTACTGTCAGTACTACAGCATTGTGTTTGGTGGTTATGTTGGCCTTAGTTTATGGATGGTGCAGTACTACGTCGGTGAGTTTGGTCTGGAAATTTGGACAGCAGCACTATTAGCCGCTTGTTTCTCATTGCCAGG
>JBIILR010000075.1:0-7793 GCA_044338365.1 Polynucleobacter sp.
CAGCCAAACGCATGGGCATTCAGACGGTTGCTGTATTTTCTGAAGCCGATCGGGAGGCAAGGCACGTGCAGCTCGCAGATGAGGCTGTCTGCATTGGACCTGCGCCATCGCGTGAATCCTATTTGGTAATGGACCGAATCATTCAGGCCTGTAAAGACACTGGCGCTCAAGCAGTGCATCCTGGCTATGGATTTTTATCCGAGAACGAGCAATTTGCCCGGCGCTGCGAAGAGGAGGGCATTGTCTTTATTGGGCCTAAGTTTGCATCGATTGCCGCTATGGGCGATAAGATCGCCTCTAAAAAATTAGCCATGGAAGCCAAGGTCAATACCATTCCGGGTTTTAACGAAGCGATTGATAGTCCAGATCGCGCAGTCAAGATTGCCAAAGACATAGGCTACCCCGTAATGATCAAAGCATCTGCAGGCGGTGGGGGCAAAGGCTTGCGGGTTGCGCACAACGATCAAGAGGCGTTCGAAGGCTTTGCAGCATGCCGTACCGAGGCCATGAATAGCTTTGGTGATGACCGCGTATTTATTGAGAAATTTGTTGAAGGTCCACGGCACATTGAGATTCAGATACTCGGCGATGCGCACGGCAATATCGTCTATCTGTGGGAGCGTGACTGCTCAATTCAGCGTCGTCACCAAAAGGTAATCGAAGAAGCGCCATCGCCTTTTATTGATCCCGCTACCCGCAAAGCCATGGGCGAGCAGGCCGTGGCCTTAGCACGCGCCGTCAATTACCAATCCGCCGGTACTGTGGAATTCGTAGTCGGAAAAGACAAATCCTTTTACTTCCTGGAGATGAATACCCGCCTACAAGTGGAACATCCCGTGACTGAATCGATTACAGGGCTGGATTTAGTCGAGCAAATGATTCGCGTTGCTGCAGGCGAAAAACTATCCTTTACACAAGATCAGCTCAAGCTCAACGGATGGTCGATGGAGTGCCGAATTAATGCCGATGATCCTTTCCGCAACTTTCTACCATCGACGGGCCGCCTTGTAAAATACCGTCCTCCAGCAGAAGAAAACGGTGTTCGTGTTGATACGGGAGTGTATGAGGGCGGTGAAATCCCCATGTACTATGACTCGATGATTGCCAAGCTAATTGTTCATGGCAGCGATCGCATGGATGCGATTCATAAAATGCGCCATGCACTCAATCAATTTGTGATTCACGGGATTCATTCCAATATTGCGTTTCAGGCGGCGCTTTTACAGCACCCACGTTTTGTTTCGGGTGACTTTACAACGGGTTTTATCCCCGAAGAGTACCCCAATGGATTTCAGCGCGATTCAGTACAGCCGGCTGATCCCAATCGCTTGGCTGCGCTCGCCACCTTCATGCGCACGCGCTACCTGGAATACATACAAGTGATTGATGGTCAGCTGCCAGGCCATGAGATGCAAATTACCAAAAAATTTGTAGTGGTAACCGGAAAGCGGGTTGGCTCGATGAATAATCCCATCGACATACCAACGCGGGTTGAGCTTAAAGAGGGTGTCTATTCCGTTTATGTGGAAACCGCAGAAGGCATCAGTCGCTACGACATTGTGAGCGAATGGCGTCCAGGTCAAATTGTGCTCAATGCCACCATCAACGGAACGCAGTCTATATCAGCGCAAGTAGAACGCCGCGGTATTCGGTATTTCTTGGTATTGGATGGTGCTCAATACGAATGCATGGTGTTAAGTCCGCTTGGTGCACAGCTGCAGGCGCGTATGCCGATCAAGTTGCCGCCGGACACCTCCAAAATGGTCTTATCGCCAATGCCAGGCCTCTTAACCAAAATATTAGTGCGTGCTGGCGACAGCGTGACCGCTGGTCAGAAATTGGCCTCAATTGAAGCCATGAAAATGGAGAACACCCTTTCCGCCTTGCAGGATGGGGTCGTTTCTGAAATCCTGGCCAAGGAGGGCGATAGCCTGGCAGTGGATCAACTGATTATTCGCTTTGAGTAAAGGACGAGCATGACGGACGCAAGGCCATTTCGTATTTTAGGAGTTCAGCAAATTGCCATTGGTGGCGAGGA
Source organism: Polynucleobacter sp. (assembly GCA_044338365.1). Classification (GTDB taxonomy): domain Bacteria; phylum Pseudomonadota; class Gammaproteobacteria; order Burkholderiales; family Burkholderiaceae; genus Polynucleobacter. The sequence goes on from JBIILR010000075.1 coordinate 2,039, forward strand.
CAAGCAGCGCTTGCGTTCATTGTGGGTTGATTTGCTGGGCTTTACCTTTAAAGATACCTATGTATCGGAGCGTGAAAACGTCAATGAAGACATCTGTGCAATCGGCCATGGCGCGCACGCGATCGAAGTTGATCTGATGCAGCCGGTCGATATTATGAAAAAGCCGGCAGTGCATCAAACTCCGCTCAATCACATTGGCCTATGGGTAGATGATTTACAGATAGCCCATGACTGGCTTAGCAGTAAAGGCCTGCGCTTTGCCCCCGGCGGAATTCGTAAAGGGGCCGCAGGCCACGATATTATTTTTATTCACCCCAAAGGCAATGATGAATTTCCATTCGGCGGTGAGGGCGTTCTGATTGAGCTGGTTCAGGCACCCCCGGACATCATTCAAGCATTGTCGTCGTAAGGCCTGTTCTTGAAACGCATTCTAGCGATCGATACCTCATCTGCTTGGTGCTCTGTTGCACTTTCGGTTGGGTCTACACCTGAACATGTAGTAGAACGCCATGAATTACTAGGGCCGAGCGCAAGCCAGCACCTTCTACCGTGGATTACAGACCTGCTGAAACAAGAAGGAATAATGCTACGGGATCTAGATGCGATTGCTGTAGGCATTGGTCCAGGCGCCTTTACTGGGGTGCGATTGGGTGTTGCAGTGGTGCAAGGTTTAGCCCTTGCTTCCAATCTGCCGATAGCAGCAGTTGCCAGTCTGGATGCGATCGCAGCCAGTGCAATCGACCATCGCTTGTTGCAAACCATGGACCCAAGCAAACACGCGTTCACGGTTGCGATTGATGCCCGCATGGGTGAAGTCTATTGGGCCAATTACAGCGTAAGGAAACCTGAGCGCATCGGTGATATTCAACTGAGCAAGCCAGAAGATGTTCAAATTAGCATGAGTCAATGCGTATTTGGCAGTGCAGTGACTCAATACCCTGCCTATTTTGAGCAGTGTATGCCCGCTAGTCAGATGGATGGCGCTCTTGGGGTCAGCGCTAGCGGAGTATTGCGCTGCGCACAGGCGATGGTGGCTAATCACCAACTCATTACGGTGGATCAATTGGAGCCGCTGTATGTCCGAAATAAAGTGGCGCTGACTAGCGCTGAACGTGGTGCAAAATAGAATTCTTTATTTTGTGCAGCAATCCCTTTTCTTATTCATGCCTTAGATGACTAGTGCCCTCGATACCCAATTGACCTTCATGCCGATGCAGCCATCGGACATGCCAGCGGTACTGTCCTTGGAAGCAATCTCGCACAGCCATCCCTGGACACAAGGTCAATTTTTGGATTCGCTTACAGCAGGGCATTGGGCCTATTGCATTCGGCCTGAATTGAATACACTAAAACTCACAACAGAGCTGTCCCCAAATTTGCCTGCATTGTGGGGCTATTGCATTTTGTATCCGGCCGTTGACGAATTGCATTTACTCAATATCACGATTGATCCGCTATTGCGTCGCAATGGCATTGGTAGTCGCGTGATGCAAGCCATTGAGGGCATTGCGACTCAGCAGAAAATGAGTCGCATCATTCTCGAGGTCCGCCCCTCCAATATTCCTGCAGTTAAATTGTATGAACGGATGGGCTATGCCATCATTGGTGTGCGCAGGGCCTATTACCCAGCAGATGAAGTCACTGGCAAGCGTGAAGATGCCGGTGTCATGGCAAAATCGATTACCCTAGAAGCACAATGAACGCCATCCACTCCAATAACTCCAGCATGCGATCCTCTTTTCTAAAAGAGATGGGCATTACCGAATGGGTCGATCGATCGATTCCCCTAGCGCCTCTGAATGCGTCAGCAACACCTCAAGGCAATCCCCCGCCATCCCCTGAGTCCACGGCCAATACAACAGAACACGCAACGCAAATTAGCGGCCGCTGGATTTTTATTGGCACGAAACCGCAGGGTGATGCTTTAACGTTGTTCCAAAACATGGTTCGGGCGCTCGGTTTGCCTAATGGCGGCTGGGTCTGGCAAGACCAAAAGGCCAACATCAATGCGCTAATCGAAGCAAGTACAGTGCCGCTGGTAGCGATTGCATTTGGCGCGGTGAGCGCGCAGCGCTTGACCGGTGAGCATGCGCCTTTAACGGAGTTGCGTGGCGCTATCCATTCTCTGATGCACGGCGAAACAGAAGTGCCTTTGATCGCCACATTGGAGCTAGCCCAAGTCTTGGCTAGACCGCAAGAAAAGGCCTTGCTTTGGGAAGATTTACTACTCGCCCGCTCCGTGTTGCAAAGCCTTTAAATCCCAAGCCAATACATTGACCGACTAGTGCTTGCTTTCGCCGATGAGGTGCAGTGAGTCATATTCCGCTTGGTTGCGGACATGCCGGCGCATGATGAGGATCATGATGATACTGACCGATAAGCCAAATCCAGTAATCACATAAACAATTGGCACATCAAGCCAAATGAGTAAGGCATAGAGCAACAACATGCTTAAAACCGAAAGGTTCTCATTGAAGTTCTGCACTGCAATTGAATGGCCTGCCGATAGTAAAACGTGACCGCGATGTTGTAAGAGGGCGTTCATGGGCACTACAAAGTAGCCTGCGAGCCAACCCACTAATACCAGCAGAGCATAGGGTGGTATGAGATTCAGGGTTAATTTATGATTACCAAATTCTAAAAGCACCACCGGTGGAATCATATCGATGTGATAAATGGCCATGACGCACACCACAAGACCCATTACCACTCCGTAAGGCAACACTTTCAATGATTGTTTTAAAGGGATGCGGCTCGCTGCCCAGATTGCGCCCCCGGCAACGCCAACGGCAGAGATGGCTTGCAAGATTGCGCCTTGCGAGAGACTCATGTTGAGTGCCACTTCAGCCCACTTGAGCACAATAAATTGCAAGGTAGCGCCAGCGCCCCAAAAGAGGGTAGTTACGGCTAAGGAGATCTGACCCAAACGGTCATTCCATAGGGTTCTAAAGCAATGCGCAAAATCGGTAATTAACTCAATTGGATTGGTTTTTTGAGCAACATAGCGTGCGCCGGTATCGGGGATTTTGAGGTTAATGAGTGCGGCGATGATGTAAATCATCATGATGATCAAAATAGCAGCTTCGGCTGGTGTATCGATGCCGGTTTCAATCAGGGGTAGATCAAAGCCAAGTAATCGGGATGAAACGCCAACGCTGATTAGTACGCCGCCTAAAACCGTACCCAAGATAATGGAGCCGACGGTTAAGCCTTCAATCCAGCCATTGGCAGCGACCAAGCGCTCTGGGGGAAGTAATTCGGTGAGGATGCCGTATTTCGCAGGGGAATACGCAGCAGCGCCGAGGCCCACAATGGCGTACGATAACAAGGGATGGCTGCCAAACAACATGACGGCACAGCCCACAAACTTAATGGTGTTGGTGATGAACATGACGTTGCCCTTGGGCCTGGAGTCTGCAAATGCGCCCACAAAGGCGGCCAGAAGGACGTAAGACAAGACAAAAAACAGCTTGAGCAAGGGGGTCATCCAATCCGGAGCATCAAGCTGGATTAGGAGCGCAATAGCCGCAATGAGGAGTGCGTTATCGGCCAGCGACGAAAAAAATTGCGCCGCCATAATGGTATAAAAACTACGGTTCATTCGTACAATCGAGTCATTTAGAGCATTAAAACATGAAAGGGGTTTCAGATATGAATCGGCCTATTTTGGCATCCATTCACATTGAGGCCTTTCGCCATAATTTGGCCAGGGTGCGTGCGCTTGCCCCGGAGGCGAAGATCTGGTCGGTTGTCAAAGCCGCTGGGTATGGCCATCGCCTAGAGTCGATCCTGGAGGGTTTAAACCAGACCGATGGATTTGCCTTGCTTGATCTGCGGGACGCGCAGTGGCTGCGAAATCAAGGCTGGCAAGGTCGCATCCTATTGCTGGAGGGACTATTTGAGGCAGAAGAGCTGGCAGAAGCAGTAGTGCTGGACTGTGATTTAGTGGTCCATTGCCAGGAACAAGTGGAGCTGCTGGAGCGCCTGGCACAGCACTCAAGTCACGTTTTTCAGGTTTTTCTAAAGCTCAACTCCGGAATGAACCGGCTGGGCTTTTCCCCTACGGCTTATCGGGATATGTACCACCGACTCCATTCATTAGGGCATCAGGTAAACCACATGACCCACTTTGCCAATGCCGATGCGATGGATCAGAAGCCAACCGTGGGTGAGCAGATGGACTGCTTTTCTGAAGTGACCGATGGCCTGGCTGGTGAAACTTGCTTGGCTAATTCAGCTGCTATTTTGTGGCACCGAACCGCCTTGGGCGACTGGGTGCGCCCTGGAATCATGTTGTACGGACTTTCTCCGACTGGAATCCATGCGGATATTGAACATGCACACCTTGAGCCCGTGATGTCCCTAAGCAGTGAAATCATTGATATCCAGCATGTAGCTCCCGGCGAGCATGTGGGCTATGGCGGTCGCTTTAGAGCGCCCGAAGCAATGCGGATTGGGGTGATTGCCTGTGGTTATGCGGATGGCTATCCACGCCATGCGCCGGATGGCACCCCAGTATGGGTTGAGACAAATGGCGCTGGTGCGATCTGTCCGATTGCGGGACGCGTCTCCATGGACATGATTACGGTTGATTTACGCAATGCGCCTGATGCGCAAATCGGCAGTAGGGTGGAGCTATGGGGACAGAAGGTTCCGGCAGACACCGTTGCCACCGCTGCCGGCACGATTGGTTACGAGCTCATCTGCGCGCTCGCGCCCCGAGTACCAGTTGAAATGATTCGTAAAACCTAAAGCAATAACTGAAGCTTATCTATTCCAGATCTGCCACCACGAGCGCTGTTTTTTGGCACGCTGCCCAGTAGCGAGCATTTGGCTATCGGGAAAATTCAGATTAAAGACGCGGATTGCATCGCTACTCAAATCCGTCATGCCTAATCGCTCATATGACTTGATCAGAATGTACAGTGCTTCTTCTACTGCGGGTGCACGATCATAATCTTTGAGTACAAGCTGGGCACGGTTTGCTGCGGCAAGATAAGCGCCACGCTGAAAGTAGTAGCGCGCGACGATGACATCCGCCTCAGCCAAGGAGTTAACAATGTAGCGCATCCGGTCAAGCGCATCGGGTGCGTATTTGCTGTTTGGAAAACGATCCACCACCACTTTAAATGCCTCGAACGCTTCACGTGCTGCCTTGGGATCGCGCTCACTTAAATCTTGTCCAGTGAACTTACCTAAAAATCCCAGATCATCATTAAAGGTAATCAAGCCTTTGAGGTAGAAGGCGTAATCCAGATTGGGACTACCTTGGTGGAGCTTGATGAAGCGATCGACTGCAACCAAGGCTTGCGCCTGTTCGTTGGCTTTCCAGTAACAGTAGGCAGCATTGATTTGCGCTTGCTGCGAATAAGGACCAAAGGGAAAACGGGCCTCGAGCTTTTCAAAATACGTGCCGCATTTTGCAAAATCATTGTCTTTGAGTTTTTCAGTGGCTTCGCTATAAAGCTTGGTCTCCGACCAGCCATCGGTCTCGTCTTTATTGCCATCGCTAGCGCAGCCACTCATGAGTAGGGTGGCAATTAAGGCAAATCCCAGCAGCAGCGTGCTGATGCGGGAAGAGAAAGGCAAACCATTCGGGCTTATGTTTGTAGGCCTTACACTGTCGGATGTGACTACATATGGGTACTTCAAGCGTGGCATTGCCGAAAACTCCTGATTCGAATCCCATTGATTATATCGATGAAGAGGATTTCATTGCCCTAGAAATTCCGTGGGAGGCATCTGGCGAGCGTCT
>JBIILR010000004.1:0-26223 GCA_044338365.1 Polynucleobacter sp.
TGGTCGTGGTAGTTTTTCCATGCGTTCCTGCAATGGCAATACCTTGCTTTAAGCGCATGAGCTCACCCAGCATGACAGCCCGCTGAATAATCGGAATGTTTGCAGCGCGCGCAGCCAGTACTTCCGGATTGTTGCCAGCTACCGCAGTTGAAATCACCACCGCCTCAGCAGTGCCAACATGGCTAGCCTTGTGGCCAATCTGGATATCAGCACCTAGCCCACGCAAGCGTTTTGTTGTCGCGCTTTCGGCTAAATCAGAACCCGATACTTGGTATCCCAAGTTAAGTAAGACTTCGGCAATGCCGCTCATGCCAGCGCCACCAATGCCGACAAAATGAATCTGCTGAACAATGTGTTTCATTGCTTTACTCCTGCAGATTCAGCGCATATGGCTGCCACGCGCTCGGTTGCCTGCATCTTTGCTAGTGCGCGGGCACGCTCTGCCATTGCCATCAACTCCGGGCGGCTTACACTTTGTAACCAAGCAGACAATGCACTTGGATTGATCTCAGCCTGTGGCCATAACCTAGCTGCATCTGCTCTTGATAAAAACTCGGCATTGGCCGTTTGGTGATCATCAATCGCAAATGGAAATGGCACGAAGCAGGCGGCGACGCCGCAAGCAGCAATCTCCGATACAGTCATCGCACCCGACCGACACACTACGAGATCGGCTGCAGCGTATGCTGCTGCCATATCCCCAATAAATGCATGAACATCTGCAGTAACACCATAATCAGCATAGCGTTGCTTCAGTTCAGCGACGTGTTTTTCACCCGCCTGATGCAATACGCGCGGCCTTTCCTCGGCGGGAATCAGCGCAAGCGCTGCCGGTATCGTTTCATTTAGAGCGGCGGCGCCCAAGCTACCACCAACGACCAACAATGTCAGCGGGCCAATTCGCGCTCCATAACGCTCAGCAGGCTGTGCTATTGACTCAAACTCACCGCGAATCGGATTACCAACCCACTCTCCCTCGGGCAGGGTATTCGGAAATCCCGTCAGGGTTTTAGTGGCAATCTTCGATAGATAGCGATTGGCGCTACCAGCAACCGAGTTCGCCTCATGCAAAACCAGCGGACGCTTCAATAAGGCACTCATTAACCCACCAGGAAAGGTAATATAGCCGCCCATACCCAGCACGACGCTTGGCTTGAGCCTGCGAATAATCTGCCAGCTTTGCAAACATGCTCTTGCCAGATTAAAGGGGAGCATCAGCTTAGTCAGCAAACCCTTACCGCGCAGGCCGCCAAAATTGACTGCCTCAAACGGAAACCCTCGACTCGGTACCAAACGGTATTCCATGCCAGTAGTATTGCCAAGCCAAGCCACCTGCCAGCCGCGCGTGCGCAGAAGCTCAGCAACTGCTAAGCCAGGGAAGATATGCCCGCCAGTGCCGCCAGCCATGACTAAGATGGAAGGCTTATTCATAACTTGCCACCCCGCATTAAGACACGGTTTTCATAATCAATCTTGAGCAATACAGCAAGCGCAACCGCATTCATCAAAATCCCAGAGCCGCCATAACTTATTAAGGGCAGGGTTAAACCTTTGGTCGGCAGCAGGCCTAAATTGACTGCCATATTGATAAATGCCTGCCATCCAATCCAGATGCCAATGCCTTTTGCTACCAAGCCAGCAAAACTGCGATCCAGTTGCAGTGAAGTTCGGCCGATCAGAAAAGCACGCCGCACAATCCAGTAAAACAAAAAGATGATGACGAGAACGCCAGCAAAGCCCAGCTCCTCACCAATCACTGCCAAGATGAAATCGGTATGTGCTTCAGGTAAATAATGCAATTTTTCGACACTGCCGCCAAGGCCGGTACCGAACCACTCGCCCCGTCCAAATGCCATGAGTGAATGGGTTAGTTGATAGCCTTTATTAGCAGCATGATCCGCCGCCCAGGGATCTAAGAATGCAAAGATGCGTTCGCGGCGAAATGGCGAAAGGGCGATGATGATGGCGGCGCTCGAAATTCCAGCCACTACCAATCCACCGAACAATTTCACATTAATTCCGCCCAAGAAAAGAATGCCAAAGGCAATTAAGGCAATCACTACAAAAGCGCCCATATCAGGCTGCCATAGCAGTAATGCGCCAATGATCATGACGGCGATGCCCATCGGCACCAATCCCTTCACAAACGAATGGAGATACTCTTGGCGCTGAACGGTATAGCTTGCAGCAAAAATAACAACAGCAAACTTCATCAGTTCCGATGGCTGGAAATTCATAAATCCAAACGAGATCCAGCGCCGCGCTCCGTTCACTCCTTTACCGATTCCGGGTATCAAGACCGCAATTAACAACAGGATCGTAATTCCGAACAGGATCGGGGCCAGTTTGTCCCAGGCCTTCACTGGTATCCGAAAAACACACAAACCAACTACCGTCGCAATCGTGAGTGAAATCAAATGCCGTATCAGGAAGTGATTACTGCTGTAGTTTTTATACTTTGGACCATCTGCCAATGTAATCGATGCGGAGTACACCATTACCAAGCCAATCAAGGCTAAAGAAACAATCGCCCATACCAATAGCTGGTCATACTCCATCATGCGTGAACGCGTTTGCTCTACTCCTGTAACTGCATCACGTAAGCCAGTTCGAAAGCCAGTGATGCCGCCACGTGAGTAGTTCCAAAAGCGATTTAGGTTCATACGCTTACTCCAGACGAGCAATCTGCCTCAAGACTGGAGTCGGAAAACTGCATGCCCAGTTCTTCCACCTCAGATACAAATACAGCAGCACGATGAACGTAGTCCTTGAATTGATCAAAACTAGCGCACGCTGGAGAAAGCAGAACCACATCTCCTGATGCCGCGCGCTCTGACGCCATCTTCACGGCGACTGCGATGGTTTTACAGTGCTCTACTGCAACACCGGTTGCTTGAAGCGCATCCGCTATGTGCGGCGCATCTTTTCCAATTAATAGAACGCCCTTTGCAAAACGCTGAACCGGATCAAATAGCGGCGAGAAATCCTGGCCTTTGCCATCACCGCCTGCAATTAACCAAATCTTTTTTGCGCCAGCCGTATCGCCAAGTCCATTGAGCGCAGCAACGGTAGCGCCGACATTGGTTCCTTTGCTGTCATCGACGTACTCCACATCCCGAATGACGGCAACACTTTGAACGCGGTGGGGTTCGCCGCGGTACTCACGCAGACCATGCAGTAATTTATTCAGCGGCAAGCCTACTGCGCGAGCCAATGCCAAGGCAGCAAGGGCATTTAGGGCATTGTGTTTACCGCGGATACGCAACGCATCCGCTGGAATTAGACGCTTCAAGCGAATCGGCTCAAGCTCTACTGCGGCTGATTTACGTCGCCGCTTGGGCCTTTCTAACTCAGCATCCTCATCCACTTCAGCCCAAACCAACCAATCAATTCCGCCGGCCTGTGGATCGCGCTCAATCCCGAATGATCCCGGCTCATCCGGCCGACTTGAGCCAAAGTGAATGATCTGCCGATCTTCCAATTGGCTACTCAGCAAGCGATTTAATTCAACTTCATCTCGATTAACAATGCAGATACTAGTTGGTCCAAAAATGGCTGCCTTTGCAGTGGCGTAGGCCTGCATATTTCCATGCCAGTCCAAATGATCCTGGCTTAAATTCAGAACCGTTGCTGCGTTCGGATTAAGGCTATAGGTAAAGTGCAATTGAAAACTCGATAGCTCGAGCACCCACAACTCTGGCAGATCACGTAAACCATCGGCACTATCAAGGCAGGCCATTAGCTTATTCAATGCTGCGGGACTAATATTGCCAGCTACTGCGACTGTTTTGCCGGCGCGCTCACACAGCTGCCCCACTAGCGCCGTTGTTGTTGTTTTGCCGTTGGTGCCAGTAATGGCAACGATTTTTGGCGTATAGGTCCAATCCCCGGAATCGGACGACTCGCTAATTGATTCGAGTTCCAGCGCTGCAATACCGCGGGCAAAGAACTCGATCTCGCTCCACACTGGAATACCTTTTTCCTGCGCAATCGCCAAAATAGATTGTGCTGGCTCTGCAATCGGTGATAGTCCAGGCGATATACCAATCACATCAATATCCATAAGCGCCTTGGGGCTCCAAGGACCAAAATGCATGTCCTTTAGCCCTGCAAACTCGAGTTCACTTAACTGCGCGCTCTGCTTTTCATTAAGCTCATGACGCGCGCGGGTATCAACCAGGCGAGTGACAGCGCCATGACGTAGGCACCATTTCACCATCGCCACTCCGGATTCACCCAGCCCCAGAATTAAAAAACGTGTTGGCTCAACTGAGAGCGCTTCCGATCTACTGAGTTCAGGGCTTACAAAAGGATTTTTTACATTGCGCATCGTGTACCGATTACCGTAATTTCAAACTGGATAAACCAACCAACACCAACAAAATAGTGATGATCCAAAAACGAACGACAACTTGGGTTTCGCGCCAGCCACCCAGTTCAAAATGGTGGTGCAGTGGTGCCATCCGAAAAATGCGGCGTCCTTCGCCATAGCGTTTTTTGGTGTACTTGAACCAAATCACCTGCATCATCACGGAAACCGTTTCGGCGACAAAAATACCGCCCATCACAAATAAAACAATCTCTTGGCGCACAATGACCGCAATAGTTCCAAGTGCTCCGCCTAGGGCCAAGGCACCAACATCACCCATAAAGACCTGCGCAGGATGGGTGTTGTACCAAAGGAAGGCAAGACCCGCTCCGCCCATAGCGCCGCAGAAAATCATCAGCTCACCTGCGCCAGGAATAAATGGAAACAGCAAATACTTAGCGTAGATTGCATTACCCATCACATAGGCAAACGCGCCCAGTGCAGCTCCCACCAAAATCACGGGCATGATGACCAGACCGTCAAGGCCATCCGTTAAATTGACTGCATTGCTGCTGCCCACGATTACCAAGTAACTCAAAATGATGAAGCCCATCACTCCCAGTGGATAGCTAACCTCTTTAACAAATGGGAGATAAAGATTTGATTTGGCTGGCAGGTCCAATGAAAAACCGCTCTGTACCCAGTCAATGAATAACTGCAGCACCTTTAAGTTGTTTACCTCAGACACAGAGAAAGCTAAGTAAATGGCAGCAAACAACCCAATCACGGTTTGCCAAAAAAACTTTTCTCGTGAAGCCATTCCCTTGGGGTCTTTGCGGGCAACTTTACGGTAATCGTCTACCCACCCAATCAAGCCAAAACTAAAGGTAACCAGCATCACAATCCAGATGAATCGATTGGTAAGGTCAGCCCACAAAACACACGAAGTAAATATGCCAATCAGAATGAGCACGCCGCCCATGGTTGGGGTTCCTGATTTGACTAAATGCGTTTGTGGTCCATCGGTACGGACTGCCTGACCCATTTTTAACTCTGTCAGCCTTCGAATAACCCAAGGACCAGAAATAAGCCCAATCAAGAGTGCTGTTAATGTCGCCATCACTGCACGGAATGTAATGTAATTGAATACCCGGAAAAAACTGTAATCGTCTTGCAACCACTGCGCCAAGATTAAGAGCATGCTTTAACCTCCGCCAGCGTATCTTTTAACGCTCTTACTACTCGCTCCATGCGCATAAAACGCGATCCTTTTACTAACATGGCATATGGCTTAGATGTAGAGGTCCCAGCACCAAGCAATGCGGTAGTAGAAACTACATGGGCATTTAATGCGTCGATGGTTTCAAAATGGATCGCTGCATTACTACTTCCTATGCGCCCATTGAATTCATTAAAAGCCCGCACTGAAGATTGGGTTTGCTCTCCTAGCGCCCATAAGTGCCCAATGCCGCGCTCTGCTGCATACGCGCCCACCTCATAATGAAACTCGGGGCCTTTTGATCCCACTTCACCCATGTCACCAAGGACCAAACAGGTCTTTTGGCTGGCCTGACTGAGGGCATCAATTGCCGCACGGACTGAGTCTGGATTGGCGTTATAGCTGTCATCAATCAACAGGCAAGCGCCAAATTGATTTGCCATCATTCGTCCGTTGACCGCCTGAAAGGACTCCAAGCCAAGACGGATGTCGCGCAGATCAATCTTTGCAGCTAACGCTACAGCAGTGGCAGCCAGTGCGTTGCGCAGATTATGCTCACCGAGCACTGAAAGTCGTACATTGATAACGCCATCGCTTGTTTTTATTTCAAGCGCACCGTCCTTCAGGAGAGTACCGCTAACTGCTGCAGATCCATTGAGCGCAAAATCAATAATGTGACGCCCGTTGGCTTTTTTGCGCCAATCGCTACTAAACGGAGTGTCTGCTGGAAAAACCGCAATGCCATCGACTGGCAATGCTGCGATTGCATCCGCATGCTCGTGCGCAACCGCATCAACGGTCTGCATGAATTCTTGATGCTCGCGCTGGGCATTATTGATTAGCGCAATCGATGGCTTGGCGATGTTGGCGAGGTATGCTGTTTCGCCAGGATGATTCATTCCTAGCTCAATCACAGCCAATCGATGGTGCTCGCGCAAACGCAATACCGTCAGCGGCAGGCCAATATCATTATTCAAATTGCCGGGCGTGCTCAAGGTTGCTTCTTTACCCACAGCCGCACTAAAGATAGCTGCGATCATTTCTTTCACGGTAGTCTTACCGTTACTGCCCGTCACCACCACGAGCGGTAATGTAAATTGCTGCCGCCACGCTGCAGCAAAATCACCTAAACCCATTCGCGTGTCGGCAACGCATACTGCGGGGAGTTGATTTGGGCATGCCCGCTCATCGTCAATCAGTGCGGCACTTGCTCCTGCAGCACTAACCTCGCCCAAGAACTGATGCGCATCAAAGCGCTCGCCTTTTAGTGCAATAAACAGAGATCCACTCTCAATTGCCCTGCTATCAGTGGAAATTGAATTAATTGGATGGCTTTGCGCAGCCACCTCAGAAATATTGATTAATTTACTGGATGGTAAAAATGCATGAATTTGGCCTAGGGTAGTCATCGCCATTAGACGGAGCCTCCACTAGCCAATAAAACATGTTCTTGATCTGAAAAATCCACTTTTCTGCCATTAATCTCTTGGCTTGTTTCGTGGCCTTTGCCTGCAATCAATACAACATCATTGACTTCTGCGTGCCGAGTGCCGCTGAGGATCGCTGCAGCCCGATCTAAAATAACTTCCACTGATTTGCCATTACCCATTCCAGCCTGAATATCGGCACTAATTTTTTCTGGACTCTCGGATCGTGGGTTATCGCTGGTCAGAATAGTATGGTCAGCTAACACTGCGGCAATCCGGCCCATGAGCGGTCGCTTACTCGTATCGCGATCACCACCACAACCAAAAATACACCACAACTTTCCTGCACGCTGGGTTGCGATGGGGCGTAATGCACTCAATACCTTTTCTAATGCATCTGGGGTGTGGGCGTAGTCAACAACAACCAGTGGACCAGTGCTGCGTGAATTGCCGAGCACCATTTCCATTCTTCCGCTCACTGGTTTTAAGAGTGCAATGCGCTTTCCTGCCTCAAGTGCGTCCATGCCACTTGCCAACAGGCAAGCCCAGACCGCAAGGCAATTGCTCAGATTAAAGTCCCCCACAACTGGAACACTGACCTCAGTCCTGCCATGGTCTTGCCATTCCAATGCGCCCTGATAGCCATAATCTTTAAACCGCATGTTGCTCGAAAAAATAGTGTGCAGTCGCTTGCCAAACTTTTCAAAACCGGCAACGGCATTACGGTCGACCCCATACCCCCATACCTGAAAACCTGTCTTCGCCAATAACTGCATGGCTAATTCACGACCCAAGGGATCTTCCAAGTTAATGACCGCGTTCTGTAAGCATGGGAACTGAAACAAACGAAACTTAACTGCTGCATATTCCGCCATACTGCCGTGGTAATCCAAGTGATCTTGACTTAAGTTGGAAAACACTGCCGTGGTAAATTGGACGCCATTAACACGCCCCTGTTCTAGTGCGTGCGAAGAGACCTCCATTGCAATTTGCTTTGCATTGGAATCCAAAAGCGCTTTGAGTTCGGTTTGTAAGCGTGCAGCATTTGGCGTGGTGTAGCCAGTTGCCTCTAAGTCTCCAGGATAGCCAATGCCCAAGGTACCAATCACAGCCGCCCTCGACTTAGGGCGATCTAAAGTCTGAGAAAGCCATTGCGTGATGCTCGTCTTGCCATTGGTTCCGGTCACTCCAAATACCATCATTTGACTGCTCGGATTGCCATACCATTCGGAGCAAATTGGCCCAGCATGGGCAGATAAGTTTTCTAGCGCAAAGCAGCGCGCATCACTCAAAGCCAAAATACCTTCTAAATCCGCTGGATCATAAACAACAGCAGCAACGCCTGCGTCTAAAGCATCCGCAATGTAAGGACGACTATCCTGTACGGCAGTGCCATGCCCTACTCGGTAAGCCAGGAAGACATCGCCAACCTTGATTTGCCGTGTATCGCTGACGATCCGTGCAGTGGGTAAAGCCAATCGCCGGAGGTGATCGATGGCTTGTTCGGGCTTTATTAAAGTAGCCATCATTGCGTTAACACGACTCGTTGAATTGGCGCTGCCGAACCAGGCTTGATCGCATCATCCCGCTGCACCATATTCTTCACTGCGCTATCCGGCGCAACATTCATAGCACGAAGCGTTTCAGAGACGATGGTTGAAAATATAGGCGCCGCAACTTGGCCGCCATAGTAGCCATTTGCAGTGGGCTCATCGACCATCACTGCCACCACAATGCGCGGGGCACTCATTGGTGCAATGCCCGTGAAATAAGCTAAGTATTTATTGCTTGCATACCCCTTACCCGCGACCTTATGGGCTGTGCCTGTTTTTCCGCCAACACGATATCCTTCGGCATGGGCTTTAAGCGCCGTACCACCAGGCTCAGTTACCGATTCCAACATACTACGCATCTCGATTGCCGTTTTTGCTGAGATGACGCGTGTACCTGGTTTGTAATCAGGGCTGTGTTCTATCGTGACCGGAACCAACTCACCATCGCGAGCAAAGATGGTGTAAGCTCGGGCCATCTGAAAAAGGGATGTTGATATACCGTAGCCGAAGGCAATGCGCGCTTGATCGGTTGGCATCCATTTTTGATGGGGATGCACTCGGCCCGCAACCGCCCCAGGAAATCCAACCTTGGGGGCCTGGCCAAATCCAACCGCAGTAAATAGGTCCCACATTTCACTCGCTGGCATATTCATTGCCAACTTTGAAGTACCAATATTGCTTGATTTTTGGATAACCTCTGCCACCGTCAAGGATGGATAAGGGTGTGTATCGGTAATTGGCTTGGGTCCAACCAAATACTTGGCCCCGATCGTCATTACCGTATTGGGATGGACTTGTCCTTTTTCCATCGCCAGCGCAACCGTAAATGGCTTAATGGTTGAGCCCGGCTCAAACGTATCGGTCATCACGCGATTGCGTAACTGTTCGCCACTTAATATTTTGCGATCATTTGGGTTATAGCTTGGCCAATTTGCGAGCGCTAAAATTTCACCCGTCTGCACATTAATGACGACCGCACCAGCCGCTTTAGCGCGATGCTTTTCAACTGCATCTTTTAATGCGTTGTAAGCAATGTACTGAATCTTGCTGTCCACCGAGAGCTTCAGATCCTTGCCGTTTTGCGGTAACTGCAAAACACCCATATCTTCGACGATGCGCCCGAGGCGATCGACCACTACACGTCGCCTACCCGTACTCGCAGCCAAATCGCTTTCGCGCGATAACTCCATCCCCTCTTGCCCACGATCTTCTACATTGGTAAAACCAACAACGTGCGCCATTGCTTCGCCTTCGGGGTAAAAGCGACGGAACTCATTATTTAAACCAATACCCGGAATTTCTAATTTCCGGATTTGTTGCGCTATGACTGGATCAACCTGGCGCTTTAAGAAAACCTGGTTACGCTCGTCTTTTAACTTTTTTCTAATATCGACTTCACGCATGTCGAGTAAAGCGGCAAGCTTCTTGATTTTTTCATCGGATAGATCTTTGGGAATCGTATCGTTATAGGCAATCACTGCTTTTGCCTCAAGACTAGTTGCAATGACCTGGCCATTGCGGTCCAATATTTTTCCGCGGCTTGCCGACATCTCCAGCTCACGCTGCGTTCCCTTGACTGCCTTTGCTTCATAAAAAGCATTGCCAGGCCCTTGAATCCACAGCGCTCGTATTACAAGTGCAGCAAATGCAACGAACAGCATAAAAAGCATTAGGCGCGACCGCCACATAGGCAGACGCAAGACTAAATTAGGTGTGGTTGAGAATCCGACTCGCTTCACTGCTCTTCTCGCAAATAAATAGTTCGATTCGGTGCGATGGGACTCATATTGAGTTGATTGCGAGCCACATCCCGAATCCGCGCCGACTTCGATAAATTACGTTGCTCATATTCAAGGCGAAGCCATTCTTGATTTAGTTTTCGCTCTTCTATTTGCGAGCGCTCAATGGCGGTTACCAACTTACGGCCACGCTGCTGTGCTGACACGAGTGAGAGCGCACAAATTAATAGCAAGGCCAGCAAGGTCAGTGTGGCGCGATTCATTGGCTCACCTGTCTACGGTAAATAAGACCGGCTTCTAGGCTGCGTTTTTGCGCTACGCGCATGACCGCAGAGCGTGCGCGTGGGTTATCGCTTACCTCGGCACTGCTTGGTTTGACTCTAGCGATGAGCTCCAATTCACCCTGCGGTAAATCTTTTGCGCGAATCGGTAAACCGCGCGGAACCTCTACCGCTGAATGCATTTGCATAAATTGCTTTACGATGCGGTCTTCTAGCGAGTGAAAGCTAATGACGACTAAGCGTCCGCCCGGCTTGAGTAAGTCCAGTGCTGCTTGAAGCCCGAGTGCCAAATCATCTAATTCTTTATTGATGAATATACGTAGTGCTTGAAATGTACGGGTTGCTGGATCTTGGCCTGGCTCGCGTTTTTTAATAACACCAGCAACCAAGTTAGCCAACTCCATGGTGGTCGCTAAGGGCTGAGGCAATTCGCGGCGCGCAAGGATTGCTTTCGCAATCCGCAGGGCAAAGCGTTCTTCGCCGTAGGTTTTAATCACGTGCGCAATATCATCCACGCTAGCTTGATTCAGCCACTGTGCCGCAGTCAATCCAGTAGTGGTATTCATGCGCATATCAAGCGGCCCATCGCGACGAAATGAAAACCCCCGCTCGGCCTCGTCGACTTGTGGCGAACTGATACCTAAATCGAGTAGCACTCCGGCAACCGATGTCGGTTCGGCATGCTGGGCCATGCTGGCGAAGCTGCTGTGAATAATCTGAAAACGCGAGTCTGTTATTTTTTTTGCCTCTGCAATCGCCTGCACATCCTTGTCGAATGCAATCAACTGCGCATCGGATGGAATCGCCCCTAAGAGTGCTCGCGTATGACCGCCGCGCCCGAAGGTACCGTCGATCAAAATTGATTTTTCGGGTGGTTCTATTTTTAATAACGGGCTTTCCAGCAGTGCAGTTACCGCCTCGGCCAGCAGGACTGGGCGATGAGTTTGATTCATGCGGCCCCGTCATTAATAAGTAAATTGTTTGAGGGCGTCCGGCACACCTTGCATCATTGCGGCCTGCTCTTTTGTTGCGTACGTTGCTGCATCCCATAACTCAAGGTGACTACCCATACCAAGCAGAATGACTTCACGCTGGATACCTGCAGCGGATCGCAGTTCAGGGCTCACTAAAATTCGCCCCGCACTATCTAGATCGAGTTCAGTTGCATTGCCTAGAAAAATTCGGCGCCACCAATGGGCATCCATTGGCAATTGCGCTACACGCGCTCGAAATGCTTCCCACTCAGGACGGGGGAAAACCATCAAACACCCATCGGGGTGTTTTGTTAAGGTCACTCTTCCCTCACCCTGCACAAGCAAGGCGTCGCGATGCTTTGCCGGCACAGACATGCGGCCTTTTGCATCCAAATTGAGAGCTGACGCACCTTGAAACACCATTTACCCCACTTTTTCACACTTCTTCCCACTTTAGAGGAAGGGATTCAGAGGGTCAAGTGTTTTAATGGTTTTTTTTGGATTTTCTCTAGTGTTTACAGTCACTTAGCGATGACTATTAAGATGGGTATTACAAAAATAGTCACCCGAAACAAAGGCTTGCAAAATATACTTAAGAAGGCATCTTAGATATATTACTTAATTATCTAAATTAATACTGTTTATATGTACAGTATTAATAGACTTAGGGTAAATAATGCCCTCATTTTTATTCGGTTTTACTACGAAATCCGATTCATACCTTATAGGCCGCTGTAGTCATGACTTTGGAAATGGCCTCCATGGCATTTTTGATGGGCTGCGGCAAAGGCTTGCCACCCGCATCCCGTGCCGATTGCCCATGATCGATTTCATCGCGGCGCATCTGATCGACGATGGCACGTGAGCGCGCATCTCCGAGTGGCAAGGTTTCAAGGTGGCTATTGAGGTGCTTTTCCACCTGCTTTTCAGTTTCTGCCACAAAACCCAAACTCCATCGATCGCCCGCCAAGCCAGCCAGTAGGCCGATGCCAAAAGATCCGACATACCAAATGGGATTTAAATAACTGGTGTGCGAGCCGAGTTCAGACAGGCGCTCTTCACACCAAGCCATGTGGTCCATTTCCTCTTGCGCTGCATGGTCGAGCATGGCCCGCGTTTCAGGGCTACGTGCCACTATTTTTTGCGATTGGTACAAGGCTTGAGCGCACACCTCACCCACATGATTAACTCGCATGAGTCCGGCTGCATGGGCTCTCTCAGCAGAATCAAGGGCGGCTGCATTTTCTGCTGTCGGCATTGCGCGACGGGCCTGAGCGCCGCCAGCAAGGGATCGCAAAGCGACATCAAACTCGGTAATGAATCGGTCCAGCAATGACATAGGCATAGCTAAAACTATACCGTGACTTCCGCCTTCATGTGTTGCTTTGTCTTGAGACCGAGTTCGGCCAGCAGTGCGCGATCTTCCTCTGCCTCTGGGTTACCCGTTGTCAGCAATTGATCACCGTAAAAAATGGAATTGGCGCCCGCCTGAAAGCACATTGCTTGGACGGCTCGGCCCAGCTCTTGCCTTCCGGCAGATAAACGTACCCGGGCTTTGGGCATGGTGATGCGTGCCACGGCAATGGTTCGCACAAACTCCAAGGGGTCCATCGGTGGCTGATCGGCCAGTGGCGTGCCTGCTACCGGAACCAAGTGATTGATCGGTACTGACTCGGGATAGGGACTTAAATTAGCCAAGCGCGCTATGAAGGCAGCACGCTGCTCGCGCGATTCGCCCATGCCAACAATTCCGCCACAGCACACCGACATACCAGCAGCACGGACATGGGAGATCGTATCCAAGCGATCCTGATAATCACGGGTCTTAATCACCGAGCGGTAGAAATCCTCGCTGGTATCGAGATTGTGGTTATAGAAATCCAATCCCGCACCTTGCAGTGCCTTGGCCTGTTCTGGCTCTAGCATACCGAGTGTGGCGCAGGTTTCTAGGCCAAGGGCCTTAACCCCCCGAATCATGGCGGACACCTTTTCAATATCGCGGTCTTTGGGTTCGCGCCAGGCTGCGCCCATACAGAAACGATTGGAGCCTGCTGCCTTGGCTGCCTTGGCTGCCTCCAGCACCTCTTCCAAGTCCATCAATTTGTTGGCTTTAACATCCGTGTTGTACCGCGCCGCTTGGGGGCAATAGCCACAATCTTCCGGACAGCCCCCGGTCTTAATGGATAACAAGGTGGCCAACTCCACATCACCCTCTGGGAAATAAGCCCGATGTACTTCTTGGGCGCGAAAAAGTAAATCATTGAATGGCAGAGCAAACAAGGCTTCGACCCCTGCAACTGTCCAGTCACCCTCAGAGATCCTTGTATTGGCGACCGATACCGACGTTGCTTGAATCAGGGGTTTCTCAAGAAGCTGACTTTGGGACATAAGGAAATTCCAAAAAAGGGGCGAATAAGCCATAAACATAACAGATGAATCCACTTCAAGCCAAAACTAATGGTCAAATATCATTCATGACAACATCGGTAAGCCGGCCCAAGCAAACAGACGAGTGGATTTCGCGAAGCCTTGCGTCGGTCTGGCACCCCTGCACGCAAATGAAGCACCACGAGCAAATGCCCTTGGTGACGATTACTCGGGGGAAGGGTGCTTGGTTGTATGACGATCAAGATAAGCCCATTCTGGATTGCATCAGTTCCTGGTGGACTAATTTATTTGGGCATTCCAATCCGCTTATTAATCAACGCATCAAGGATCAACTCGAAAAAATTGAGCACGTGATGCTGGCGGGATTTACACACCAGCCCGTGATCGAGCTATCAGAGCGGCTCTCTGCTCTAACGCATCATCACCTGGGACATGCTTTTTACGCATCTGACGGTGCCTCTGCAGTGGAGATTGCCTTAAAGATGAGCCACCACTATTGGCAACTCACTGGAAAGCCTAAGAAATCCCGATTCGTCTGTTTGCAACATAGTTACCATGGCGAAACCCTAGGGGCTTTGGCTGTAACTGATGTGCCCTTATTTCGAACTGCGTACGGATCGCTACTGTCGGATGTGTTCACGGTAATGTCGCCTGACAGTCGCCAAGCGCAGGATGGGGAATCGGCGACTGATGTTGCGCTGCGCGCTGCGCATGAATTAGAAATACTTTTGCAACGTGAACACCATCATATTGCCGCCCTCATTTTGGAACCGCTGGTGCAATGTGCCGGACAAATGGCGATGCACTCCCCGGAATACCTTCAGCGCGCACGCGCACTCTGCGATCAATATGGCGTTCACCTCATCGCCGATGAAATTGCAGTGGGGTGTGGTAGAACAGGTCGATTCTTTGCCTGTGAGCATGCGGGTATTTGGCCTGACTTCATTACCCTCTCCAAAGGAATTAGCGGCGGCTATTTACCCTTATCCCTTTGCCTGACGACTGACACCATTTATCAGGCCTTCTACTCCGATGACACTGCCCGAGGGTTTTTGCATTCCCACTCCTACACTGGCAACCCCCTAGCCTGCGCTGCTGCACTGGCCTGCCTTGATCTTTTTGAGACGGAACAGGTTTTAGATCGCAATCTGCAGCGTGCGCACGACCTCACTACTGCATTTGCATGGACCAAAGCAGATGCTCGCATCGAGCATTTAAGGCAACAGGGCATGATCTTGGCTTTTGATGTTGTCCACGATGCCTTGAGTAAGCCAGCTACCTTTGCCCGTGCTGTATTTACACGCGGCATCGAGGAAGGAATTTTAGTAAGGCCAATTGGCTCTACTGTCTACGTCATGCCACCTTACATATTGAGCGCTGATGAAACCATGGAAATGGGTGAACGTATTCAGCGAGTAGTAGAAGATGTCCTGCATGCACAAAAACCATGAAATCTAACGTAAGCCCATTCACTGCCCTTGCCCTTGCAGAGCAACAGCTGGGCACCCTAGATGCCGCACTATTACGACGTCGCCTCAAGCAAACGCAGAGCCCCTGCGATGTCGAAGTCAAGGTAGCAGGTCGTCTACTGAAAGCATTTTGCAGCAATGATTACCTTGGCTTTGCTAATCATCCGCGGCTAATCGCAGCAATGGCTGAAGGCGCAGTGCAATATGGTGTTGGCAGCGGCGCCTCACACCTCATCAGCGGCCATAGCTTGGCGCATGACTTACTGGAGACCGAATTAGCCCGCACCCAAACGGAGCATATCGACGATGCGCGTGCGCTCTTTTTTTGCACGGGCTACCTTGCCAACATCACAGCGATTACTGCGCTAGCGGGATTAGGTTTGCATGCAGCAAATCACAATACTGGTATCAGCATCTATTCCGCCCAGTTAAATCATGCATCCCTCATCGATGGCGTCAAACTGGCAGCAGCGCAGACGAAAGCAGCGGTTCATTTATTTGATCATACCAATCTAGCCCGTCTAAAAGAAATGCTTCAAGCTGATTCAGCGCCGCACAAATTGATTGTGACCGACGGTGTATTTAGCATGGACGGGGATTTAACTCCAGTAGCGGATTTACTGACGATTGCAGAAGCCCAGGATGCGCTGCTGATTGTCGACGATGCCCACGGCTTTGGTGTGCTCGGAAAATATGGCCACGGCATTTTGGAGCACTTCCAAATTCAATCGGATCGCATTGTTTACATCGGCACCCTGGGTAAAGCCGCTGGCGTGAGTGGTGCTTTTGTCTGTGCTCACAAAATCCTGATGGAGTGTTTGATTCAAAAAGGACGTCCCTACATTTACAGCACTGCTACCCCTCCTGCCATTGCGCATACGGTATTGGCGAGCTTGCATCTGATTGAAGGCGAAGAGGGCCAAGCGCGACGCGCGCACTTAAATCAACTGATTGCCATTTGGCGTCAGGAAATGCAACTGCAGCAGTGGCAAATGAGTCCATCCATCACACCCATTCAGCCGCTGGTATTGGGCAGCAATGCGGCGGCACTATTAGCATCAAAACGATTAGACGAAGCAGGTTATTGGATTCCGGCAATACGTCCGCCGACCGTTCCGGAGGGCAGTGCGCGCTTGCGCATTACTTTCTCAGCCAATCACAGCACCCTGGCAGTGCGCGAACTCATTTCCGAATTACAAAAAATAGAAGCTAGCGTTTACAACGCTAGCGAAACGAAAACGGTATGAGTCAATCCAGTAAGCGCGGATTTTTTATTACCGGTACCGACACCGAAGTCGGTAAGACGCTGATTGCTTCTGCCCTGATTCTCAAAATTAAATCGCTTGTGCCTAATCAAACTGTCATGGGTTTTAAACCCGTCGTTGCCGGAACAAGCCAATCACCTGACGGCCAAACCGTGAACGAAGACCTGGAATCACTCAAGCTAGCATCAGGCTACCCTGGAAACGCAAGTGATCTATGCCCATATGTTTTACCAACCCCCGCCGCACCCCACTTAGTCGCTAAATCGATGGGCGTCACGCTGGAGCTTGCCACCATGCTATCTGCATACGAGGGCATGAGAGCCCATGCGGACTGGATGGTGGTGGAAGGCGCGGGCGGCTTTTTGCTGCCAATCAATGAAGGGCAGAATTTAGGGGATCTAGCACAGGCCCTACAAATACCGGTCATCCTGGTGGTGGGGCTGCGCCTTGGCTGCATTAATCATGCTCTCTTAACTGTTGCAGCGATTGCCCAGCGCGGCCTTAGGCTTGGCGGATGGGTGGCAAACACCATTGATGCTGATATGCCCTACTTGCACGAGAATATCGACACACTGCGGGCCCGCATTCCGGCGCCGCTCTTGGGTATCGTGAACGCACTACCGCTGGAGTGTCGACACCAAACTCATCATGCCTACCCATTGGCGGCTATGCAGTTTGCTGCCGATGCACTTGACTCAGGCTGTATTGCGAGCTTGATCGCGTAGCACGCGCCGCAATATCTTTCCGACGTTGTTTTTAGGAAGACTCTCGGTAAACTCGATTGCACTCGGGCGCTTATATGGACTGAGTTGCTCTACGCACACCCCCATAATCCGCTCGGCAGTCAAATCAGGATCGTCCGACACCACAAACAACTTGACTAGCTCACCCGCTGCGGACTCAATACCGACGACAGCGCATTCCAATACACCCGGTATGGATGCAACGACATCTTCTACTTCGTTTGGATACACCTTAAATCCAGCAACCGTAATCATGTCTTTTTTACGATCGACGATGCGAAAAAACCCAGTCGAGTCCATGACGCCAATATCACCCGTCTTGAAGAATCCATCTGCCGTGATGGAATTCGCGGTTTCTTCTGGCTGATTCCAATACCCCTGCATGACTTGCGGACCGCGGATGTAAATTTCCCCTACCTCTCCTGCTGGCAAGGGCGATCCCAACTCATCTCGAATCGATAGCTCCGTATCGGAAAGTGGATAACCAATGCCGCCAGTAAATGCGTCGATCAAGGGCGTATTGCAACAGACTACGGGGGCGGTTTCGGATAGGCCATAACCCTCTGCAATCGCCACACCGGTTAGCGCTTTCCATCGGTCTGCTACGGATTTTTGCACCGCCATGCCACCGCCAATCGTCAGAACCCACTGCGAGAAATCCAACTTGGCAAAGTCGGCATTATTGAGCAAGGCCTGAAACAAGGTATTTACGCCTGGGAAAAAATTGATCTCTGGAAAGGCTTTCAAGATTCCAACCAAATTGGGAACATCACGGGCGTTCGGGACCAAAATAATTTTCGCGCCCAAGCGCAACCCCAAAAGACCACAGCCAGTAAAAGCAAAGATGTGATACAGCGGCAGTGCGCATAAAAAATTCCATTGCTCAATTGGCTTGACTCGTTCAATTGGCCTTAGCCAGGTTTCCACTTGCAATAGATTGGCGAGTAAATTACGATGCGTCAAAATGGCGCCCTTACTCACGCCAGTAGTGCCGCCGGTGTATTGCAATAAGGCAATCGAATCCCCACTCAGAAACGGCCTTTGGTATTGCGCACGCTTACCAAGATCAAGCGTTGGCTTGAGTTGCAAGCAATTGAGGTTTGCTGGCAAGGTATAGGGTTCCACCTTGCGTTTAAATGTACGAATAAAGCGATCGAGCCAAGGGCCGCGCCAGCCCAAAAATTCACCAATGCTGCTGACAAACGCATGCTTGATTGGCAGTTTTGGATTGATGTGGAGCGCTTGCTCTAGGGTGCTAGCAAAATGCTCCAAAACCACAATCGCTTCAGCACCGCTATCGCGCAACTGAAACTCCAATTCATGTGCGGTGTACTGGGGATTGATGCTCACCACCACATACCCCGCCCGCATAATTCCGTATAGAGCAACGGGGTATTGCGGCAAGTTGGGCAACATCATCGCCACGCGTGCGCCTTTGCTTAATCCAATGCCCTGCAAGTAGCTGGCGAATTGCAATGATGCCGCGTCTAGTTCGCTATAGCTAAGGCCCTTGCCCATGCACCAAAATGCCGTCCGCTCTGCATAACGGCTGAACGCATCTTCCAGCACCTCGACCAGCGAGTGATGGGCGCTGTAGTCCAATTGCGCGGGTACGCCAGAGGGGTATTGCGCAAGCCAAGGGTGGGGTGGGGTAGTGTTTGACATAGGATTCACAATGTTGTAACCGTACTGTAGCAATATTCGTATTTTTTAGAATTTATATCGTATTGCATTGCAATATGCAGGTGATTTCCCTTTCAGATAAGATCAAGGTATGCGATTACTTCCTGAAATCGTCGACTCAGCGGCAACCATTCAAGCCATTCGACGCGACATCCACGCGCACCCCGAGCTGCGCTTTGAGGAAATCCGTACGGCTGAGCTGGTAGCGGAGACATTGACCCGTTGGGGTATTCCCATTGTGCGTGGCCTTGGCAAGACTGGCGTGGTCGGCCGCATTGACGGTGACGCAGGCCCAGGAAAAATGATTGGTTTGCGGGCGGACATGGACGCACTTCCCCTACAAGAAAAAAATGCATTTGCGCATGCATCGCAACATCCCGGGAAAATGCATGCCTGCGGCCACGATGGGCATACCGCCATCTTGCTGGGCGCTGCACACTACTTTTCAAGCCACCGCAATTTTTCTGGCTCCATCATTTTTATTTTCCAGCCGGCAGAAGAAGGGGGCGGCGGCGCTCGCGAAATGATTAAAGATGGTTTATTTAAACAATTTCCTTGCGATGCCGTTTTTGGCTTACACAATTGGCCGGGCTTAGCTGAAGGTCATTTTGGAGTCACCCCCGGACCCATGATGGCCTCCAGCAATGAGTTCACAATCACCATTCGCGGCAAAGGCGGTCATGCAGCCTTACCGCACAACAGTGCTGATCCCGTTCTTGCTGGGGCGCACGTAGTAACAGCGCTGCAAAGCATCATCACTCGCAACAAGCGCCCGGTCGATGCCGCCGTTCTGTCGGTGACGCAGTTTCATGCAGGCGAGACCAGCAATGTGATTCCCGATAGCGCGCTCATTGGGGGCACGGTTCGCACCTTCACGAACGAGGTGCTCGACCTGATTGAGCAACGGCTAAATGCGGTGACAAAACATGTTGCGGAAGGTTTTGATTGCCGGGCTGATGTTGTCTTCACTCGCAACTACCCGCCCACCATCAACCACGAACAAGAAACGCAATTTGCCATCGGTGTTATGCAGGATCTCGTCGGCGCAGATAAAGTGAATTCCCGCATTGATCCCACCATGGGAGCAGAAGACTTTGCGTTTATGTTGCAAGAAAAACCGGGGTGCTATGTATTTTTGGGCAATGGCGATGGCGATCATCGCAGCACCGGTCACGGCATGGGGCCG
Organism: Polynucleobacter sp.; assembly: GCA_044338365.1. Classification (GTDB taxonomy): domain Bacteria; phylum Pseudomonadota; class Gammaproteobacteria; order Burkholderiales; family Burkholderiaceae; genus Polynucleobacter. Next base: position 20,237 of record JBIILR010000004.1, read on the forward strand.
TGTCACCTGCACAACCCCTCTTACGACTTTAATGACGCATTAATCCCAGTCGGGGTTAATTACTGGGTCGCATTGGCGCAGAAATTCCTAGCCAAATCCTAGGCTCGGCAGGTAATTCCCTTACGAATTTTTGAATTGTGGCGGTCGCTTCTCCATGAATGCAGCCATTCCTTCTTTTTGATCGTCGGTTCCAAAACAACTATGAAAGAGGCGGCGCTCAAAGCGAATACCCTCAGATAAAGGCATCTCATACGCCGCATTGATGCTTTCTTTCACCATCATGGTAGTTAATAGCGGCATGTCGGCAATGGTTTTTGCAATCGCGCCTACTTGAGTAAGTAATTCTGCAGTAGGAAAAATTCGACTGACTAAACCAGCGCGCTCGGCCTCTGCGGCATCCATCATCCGCCCAGTAAGGCAAAGATCCATTGCCTTGGATTTAGAAACTGCCCTAGGTAAGCGCTGCGTACCGCCAGCACCAGGCAAGATGCCCAACTTCACTTCGGGCTGACCAAACTTAGCGCCATCGCCAGCAATGATCATGTCGCACATCATGGCAAGCTCGCACCCTCCGCCAAGTGCATACCCATTCACAGCGGCAATTACTGGCTTACGAATGTTTCGAATGGTCTCCCAATTGCGCGTAATGAAGTCCTGCCGATACGCCTCATGAAATTTATACTGGGCCATCTTCGCAATGTCTGCACCAGCAGCGAAGGCTTTCTCGCTCCCCGTAATAATGATGCAGCCAATCTGGTCGTCTGCATCAAATGCCAATAAGGCCGCGCCCAACTCATTCATCAACACATCGTTTAAGGCATTGAGGACCTGCGGGCGGTTTAAGGTAACCGTTGCTACTTTGCCATCAACGGCGGTCAGTATGGTGTCGTAACTCATTTTTATCCTTTAAGCGATTGCGATGTTGCAGCTCATGCTTGCGTGCATTTATTTCGGTAATAGTAACCACATCTGCCCGTCTTGCTTCATCCTGCCTGCAAGCTCTCCGGCGGCATCGCCGGTACCCCAATAGTAATCGGCACGAACGCCGCCCACAATAGCAGTCCCCGTATCTTGCGCCATGACTAAGCGGCGTAAAGCTTGCTTACTCAAGGGGCGTGTTGTTGCAATAAAAACAGGCGCCCCCAGTGGCATGGCTTTGAGGTCGACTGCAATGCTGCGCTCTGCGCTTAATGGTACGCCCAGTGCACCAATCGGGCCTAGATCTGGACTGACATTGCTCGGCAACTCCTTAAAGAATACAAACCGCGGATTAGCATTGAGCATTTCTTCCACGCGGCGGGGATTGCGCTTGGCCCAGCTCTGAATGCCCTGCATTGTGGCTTGGCTGCGGGTGATTTCGCCTTTGTTTAAAAGCCATTGTGCAAAGGACTTGAATGGCTGCTCATTCGTGCCAGCAAAGCCAAAGCGCAACAGCGTGCCATCATCCAATTGAATTTTGCCCGAGCCCTGAATTTGCATGAAGGCTGCAGCAACAGGGTCTTCGACCCAAACTAGCTCCGAGCCACGCAATACATTCGATTCCATTAACTCGGCGCGGCTTGGTCCCGGATTGGGTTTATTACGCTTCCACGCTGCGGGATAGCCATATAAGGGCACGGTGTATCGCGACGTGCGACCACGCGAGCCATTCATGATCGGCTCGTAATAGCCCGTCACCAATCCTGTTTCACTACCAGTGGAATTGCTGCGAATGGCGTATGCCTGAAACGCATCTTCAAAATAGCGTCGCACTGCCTGTGGATTTGAGCCAGATACGGTTTTGGCGCGATCACAAACGCCGCTCCAGGATCGGGTGCTATTGCGCTTCACCATGGCCTTGCAGCTTTCAAGCCATGCAGACCATGCTGCGCTCAAGTCATCTTCTTGCCAGCCTGGTATTTGCTGCCACGCTACCGGAGTAAAGCCGGCGATCGGGCTAGTAAAGCTTGCTGCAGGAGCGCTACTATCAGTCGATGGCGCTCGTTGCCCTGGGGCTCGTGTGGGCGGGGTAGCACACCCCACCAGCAAGACCAGCACTAGACCAAACATCGCGATAAGATGGGATTGGTGCAGCGATTGCTGTTTCTTGCTTTTACAAAAAGGGTGCCAATTCATCATCATGATTGCCAATTTACTCGATCAATACCCCATGCTGCTTTTTGTACTCGAGGGCCTACTGGCCTTGTGCCTACTTTTGTTCATTGTTTTTTGGACCAGCAAGGGCAGAAAAGAGGATTAAGCCCCAACACCCTTAATGCAGGGTGCGCGGTATTACGAGGGCAAATTCAGCGATCGGCGCCTGAAAAAAGTGGGCATCCTCCGTAACGCAGAAGTATTCCCCGCGCATGGTGCCGGCCGGCGTGGGCAAAGTGGCCCAACTGGTGTATTCAAACTGCTCGCCTGCGCGTAATAGGGGTTGCTGTCCCACAATCCCTAAACCACGAACCTCCTGCACGGCATTGTCCCCATCAGTGATGTGCCAGTGGCGTGCAATGAGCTGCACCGGGGTAGTGCCGATATTGCGAATCGTGACCGTGTAGGCAAAGGCAAATTGCCGATTATCGGGGTCAGATTGCTCTGGCAAGTACTGGGAGCGTACGGAAATACGGATTTCGTGGGAATTCATGGAGGCATTCTGCTTCATCCTGAAGGCAACTGCAAGCTAGAATCTAGGTATGGACCGTCAAAAACCCTTTTCTTTCAAGCCAATATGAGCCAAAAGCCAGAACTAGGTCAATCGAAGCAATACCTTATTGCCCCATCCATTCTGTCGGCTGACTTTGCTCGCTTGGGCGAGGAAGTCGCTGGCGTTTTGTCTGCCGGGGCTGACTGGGTGCACTTTGATGTGATGGACAACCATTACGTACCCAATCTCACCATTGGGCCTTTGGTTTGCGAAGCCATCCGCTCACATGCCGTGAAAGATGGCAAACCAGCCATGATCGATGTTCATTTGATGGTGGAGCCCGTTGACCGCATCATTCCCGACTTTGCTAAGGCGGGCGCCAATTTAATTAGCTTTCACCCCGAAGCAAGCGGCCACGTGCACCGCAGTCTAAATCTGATTCGCGATCACGGTTGCTATGCTGGTTTGGTATTTAATCCAGCTACACCACTCGATCACCTCGATCACACCTTGGAGTTGATTGACTTGGTTTTACTCATGTCAGTCAATCCTGGTTTTGGTGGGCAATCCTTTATTCCGAGCACGCTAGAGAAAATTGCGACGCTACGTGCGCGCTTGGATCGCCATGAGCGGGAGACTGGCAAACACATTCGCCTTGAAGTCGATGGCGGCATTAAAGTCGATAATATTGCGGCGATTGCTAAGGCTGGTGCCGACACCTTTGTTGCGGGATCGGCTATTTTTGGCAAACCAAATTACGCTGATGTCATTGCGGCCATGCGAATGGAAGTGGGCAAAGCCTAATGCAACGCACTGAATTTGATGCCCTAGCTGCTCAGGGTTTTAATCGCATTCCGCTTGTACAAGAAAGCCTAGCGGACCTAGAGACGCCCCTGTCTCTGTACCTCAAGCTCACGAAGAATACGGGTCAAAAAAATACCTACTTGTTAGAGTCAGTTTTAGGAGGTGAGCGTTTTGGACGTTTTTCATTTATTGGCCTTCCGGCGAAGACCATCCTCCGTTCGATTGGTACACCGCTAGCACCCGTTACCGAAGTAGTAACCGACGGCAAGGTTGTCGAGACCAATCACGACAATCCGCTCGATTTTGTCGATGCTTACTTTAAGCGGTTTAAGGTGGCAGTTCCGCCTGGCCTACCCCGCTTTTGCGGTGGCCTTGCAGGGTATTTTGGGTATGACACGGTACGCTACATTGAGTCACGTTTAGCAAAACACAATTTACCCGATGAGTTAAATCTGCCAGACATTCATTTGATGCTCACCGAAGAGTTAGCAGTGATTGATAATGTAGAAGGTCGTATTTACTTAATTGTGTATGCCGATCCCAACATCAAAAACGATTTTGAGCGAGCAAGAGCCAGATTAGATGAGCTACGCCAGTCCATCGGTCAATCAATCACCATGCCAGTATCACCACCAAGCAATAAAACAGCATTGATTCGGCGATTTGATGCGGCTGATTATGAAGCCGCTGTTCGTCGTACGAAAGACTACATCCTGGCAGGTGACTGCATGCAAGTGGTGATTGGCCAGCGTATTAGTAAGCCATTTACTGAATCGCCCTTGGCGCTCTATCGCGCACTGCGCTCATTAAACCCTTCGCCATACATGTACTTCTATGATTTCGGCGACTTGCAGGTGGTTGGCTCATCACCAGAGATCTTGGTGCGGCAAGAACTGCGCGAATCACAAAAGATTGTGACCATTCGCCCTCTAGCTGGAACGCGTCACCGCGGCACCACGCCAGAAGAGGATGCGCGCTTAGCGACCGAACTACTCGCCGACCCAAAAGAAATTGCTGAGCACGTCATGTTGATTGATTTAGCCCGTAACGATGTAGGTCGCATTGCTAAAACGGGGACCGTCAAAGTCACTGACTCGATGGTGATTGAAAAATACTCCCACGTGCAGCACATCGTCAGCTCGGTCGAGGGCGAGTTACTCGATAATATGAGCAATATGAACGTGCTCCGAGCCACCTTTCCGGCGGGTACTTTATCGGGCGCTCCTAAAATACGCGCCATGGAAATCATCGATGAAATGGAGATTACCAAGCGCGGTATCTATGGTGGTGCGGCCGGTTACCTGTCTTTTTCTGGCGACATGGATGTGGCCATTGTGATTCGTACCGGCGTTATTCGCAATGGCATGCTGCACTCGCAAGCGGGCGCCGGGGTTGTGGCTGACTCTGACCCAGCTGCTGAGTGGCGTGAAACGGAAGCCAAGGCACGGGCAGTTCTTATGGCTGCTGATTTAGTACAAGGAGGTCTTGATGCTCCTCATGATTGATAACTACGATTCGTTCACTTACAACCTGGTTCAGTATTTTGCAGAACTGGGTGAGGATGTTCGCGTGTATCGCAATGATGAAATCACCCTTGAACAGATTGAGGCACTCAAACCGGATCGCATTTGCATTTCGCCAGGGCCCTGCAGTCCAAGCGAGGCCGGGATTTCGGTTGACGTGATTAAGTACTTTGCCGGAAAAGTCCCTATTTTGGGAGTCTGCCTTGGCCATCAAGCGATTGGCGAAGCATTCGGGGGTGATGTCATTCGCGCGCAAAAGGTCATGCACGGTAAAACCGATGCCATCGCGCATACCGGTGTGGGGGTATTTCAAGATCTCCCCAGTCCTTTTACGGTCACGCGATATCACTCGCTGGCGATTGACCGTAATACCATACCAAAGTGTTTAGAGATTACAGCGCAATCTGCCGATGGTGAGATCATGGGCGTACGGCACCGTGAACTACCAATCGAGGGCGTGCAGTTTCACCCTGAATCCATTTTGTCTGAGCAAGGCCACGCCCTACTCAAGAACTTCCTGCACATAAAGGCGCGTTAAGCCATGCCAATGTCACCATCCGAAGCCCTGCAAAGCTGTATTGATGGTCGTGAACTGAGTCATGAGGATATGACCGCGATGATGCGCCACATCATGAGCGGCGATATTCCACCTACCTTGGTTGCTGCTTTTTTAGCCGCCCTGCGAACCAAAAAAGAAACCGTCGGTGAAATCGCAGCTGCGGCGCAAGTCATGCGTGAGTTTGCTACTCCGGTTCACATCAAGGACACACGCCATTTAGTTGATGTGGTTGGTACCGGTGGTGATGGTGCCCACACCTTTAATATTTCAACGGCGGCGAAGTTTGTTGCTGCGGCCGCTGGTGCCAAGATTGCGAAGCATGGTAATCGCAGTGTCAGTAGCAAGTGCGGCAGCGCTGACGTATTAGAGGCCTTAGGCGTCAATCTCAGCCTTAGCCCAGAGCGGGTTGCAGAGTGCATCACCACGGTAGGTACTGGTTTTATGTTTGCCCCCAACCACCATCCAGCCATGAAAA
>JBIILR010000076.1:0-7455 GCA_044338365.1 Polynucleobacter sp.
GGGGATTCGATTATGATGACTGCATGGCACTTATCAAATCCATCCTAAGCCTATTGTTTGTCACATTCTTTACTGCGGCCCACGCTCAAGTGAGCACGATAGCGGTCGCAGCCAACATGAAGGATGCCTTCCTTGCCATTCAAAATGAATTCAAAGCAGATAACAAGGCTGATTTTCGGGTGGTGTATGGATCATCCGGCAATATCACCGCCCAGATTTTGAATGGCGCGCCATTCTCGCTCTTTATCTCGGCTGACGAAAGCTACCCGCTGGAACTTGTTAAGCGGAAGATGACAGTGGATGAGGGTAAAGTCTATGCCATCGGTAAGATTGCCTTGCTCAGTAAAAAATCGAAGGGAATTGTGCTTGGTAATAGCAAAGCAGATCTTACGAAGGCAATCAAACAAGCCAATAAGATTGCCATAGCAAAACCAGAATTAGCGCCGTATGGAAAAGCCGCAGTCGATTACCTGAAAGCTGAAGGACTATGGGATTTAGTTAAAGACAAATTGGTTTATGGTGACAATATTAGTATTGCAACCATGTACGTGGCATCGGGTGCTGCCGATATTGGCTTTACCGCATTATCCTTAGCGCTGGCACCAGGGATCGCAAAAGAAACGCAGCATCTGATTTTAAATCCCGCGCTCTATGAGCCAATCCGGCAACGCATGGTTCTGATGAAAAACGCACCGCGCGATGCGGTTGCGCTTTATCAGTTCATGCAATCACCCAAAGCACAGTCAATATTGCGCTCGTTTGGCTACGCAACTCCCCAATAAAGAAGAAATGGTTTAGCGCAGCGGCCTAAAACTCGGAACTTGATTGCCCTTGGCGTACATGCACTGCTGATAGGCAATATTGTATTGGGTTTGTGCTTGGTCTTCTTTGTTGGATGCGCCCATTGCGCCCATCGCCGAGCCACCCAAAAGACCAATACCTGCTCCTGTTCCAATGTTCTGACTGCTGCCCCCTTGAATTACTGCTCCAGCAGCAGCGCCAACCGCAGCGCCAATCAATGCACTAGTGGCACCTTGCTTCAGTGCGGCATTGGAGGTATCTTCTACCGCCTTAGCCGCAAAGCCTCTGCACTCCTGATCTTCTTTTTGGAATACATCAAATGGCTTGCCCTCTCTTGGCATAACCGTAACGGTTGGGCCGGTAGGCGCCGATGCGCAGGCTGCTAAGGTCAAAATAAGAGTAATTGGAATCAGATATCGCTTCATTCGGAATCTTTCAGATAAAGGGGGAAATGCTGGTTAACGAATGCGCCCGGCATTCGGGGGCTTTTGTTGGCTTTGCGTCTGCGGTGGAGGTACTGCAGACTGAATCTGCCAACCCTCAGGGCATGCTCCTACATACGGAAAATACTGCGCAGTAGATGCGCAAAAATACCAGACTGGAGGCTGAGGTTGTGCTGCTAAGACAATGGGCTCAACCAGCACTGGCTGCACATACACTGCGGGTGGCGGGCTAAACGCATATGGATAAGCAGGATATCCCCACCCAGTGCCCCATCCTGCATTCCATCCACTGCCCCAGCCACCGTATCCGTAGGGGCCACCGTTCCAGTAACCACGCCTAAATCCGGGTCCATAGGGCGCTCCATAACCGGGACCATAGGCAATGGGGCGATAACCATTGCCACCCGAAACCCCTACAGCGACATTCCAATTGCCTGCAGTGACATATGTGGGCAGCATTAGCAAAGTGAGAGCGAAACACAGGGTTAGAACGCCCCAAGACAAGATTCTAGAGCTTGGCTTTTGTAATTCGGAAGTGCTTGCTAAAGCAGTCATCGCATATTCCCGGTATTTACGGCAAAAACATCAATTAAAACGCCTCAGAGCATCATTCAATGTAGCATCTCTACTGTAATAACGCAGCATGTCGGCAGAAGATGACAGACTTGTAAGGTATTGCAACTTTCAAAACCCTAATCAATCGTAATACCCGCTTTTTTAATCAACTTCGACCATTTACTGGATTCCTCCAAAATAAGCTTACTGAGCTCACGCGGACTGCCTGGATTAGGCTCTAAGCCACTCATCAAGAGCTTTTGCTTCACTTCCGGCTTTGATAAGGCCTCGATCGTCAAGCGATTAAGCTGCTGTTGTATCTCCTTGGGTAAGCCTGCAGGCGCCATTAAGGAGAACCAAGAGACCGCCTCAAAATTTGGCAAGCCCTGCTCAGCTAGCGTCGGTATCTCGGGTGCGGCAGGTGAGCGTTTTAGGGTGGTTACTCCCAAGGCAACAATCTCTTGCTGTTGGATTAAAGGTAAGGCCGAGGATAAGTTATCAAACAGCATGGATATGCGGCCGCCCAATAAGTCAGGCAAGGACTGTGCTCGCCCCTTGTAGGGTATATGGCGTATTTGCACGCCTGCCATCTCATTAAAGAGTTCGCCCGACATGTGCAGCGACGTACCGATTCCCGAAGATCCAAACGTCAGTTGATTGGGTTTTGATTTGGCGAGAGCGATTAACTCACGCAAAGAAGTGATGCCGAGCTGCTTGTTGACCACCAGCACATTCGGTGTACTGGCTAAAAAACTGATGGGCGTGAAATCCGCAATGGGATCAAACGGCATCTTGTTGTACAGAGCGCCATTTATCGTATGAATACCAACCGTGCCAATTAGTAAGGTGTATCCATCTGGACTACTTTTAGCCACGATGTCTGCGCCAATATTGCCGCCAACGCCCGGACGATTTTCGACCAGTACCGGAACGTTTAAGGCAGGCTGCCAACTTTCAGCCAAGACGCGCGCCAAAATATCCGGAGCGCCTCCCGCCGGGAAGGTCACCACAATGCGAATGGCCTGCTTTGGCCAAGTGCCACCTTTAACGGGATTGGGTTGCGCAAGCACACTGGCCGTCAGAAACAGTAATGGAAATAGTAGCGTTGTTTTTTGAAACAATACCGCACGCATTCGGCCCACCTGCATGCTAAATTCCAAAGCGTTGACGCAGCCACTGCAATCCATCGTACGTGACTGGGTCATCAGCACAGGGCCCGATGCCGCATTCGAGCAGAGTTGAGATCACATTGGCGAGCACTAGCAAGATGAACCAAATTACCAGTGCTTTCGCAAACCAACCATGATTGCGGACACCGCCGCTAGGCAACATCATCAAGATCGCTTGAGCCGCAATGAGGCAAAAGAAACCAAGAAAAGCCCAGGTATAAAAATGGAGTTCTAAGAAGGTATTTCCAAAACCAGCATCCCCCGGCAGTACGTGCAGCAAAATTTGCCGCAACGATACCGCCATGCCAACCACTGCGCCCAAAATTCCCCAGCCATAATGGGCGCTGTGTGCTCCAAAGCGAATATTCAAGACAAGTGCAATGCCAATCAATACATAGGCAACGCGCTGCAATAGGCACAGTGGGCAAGGTAATTCGCCAAAATACAATTGATCAACAAAAGCGTAGCTTAGTGAACCATTAACAGCTAGCAAGGCGAGTAAATTGCCTAGGCCTGCAAAGGAAAAAGGAGAGGCTCGCATTAGAGACTAATCTTTAAATGGGTGGTCGCATGAAACTGAAACCACACTAGCAATATGACTAGAGTAATTCCGGTCAAGGTCAAAGCGAGGACGCGTCGCTCGTACCAAATGCACACAGTAGCAAGCAATGCCGTCAAAAAAGGAAGAAACATATACATGGCTTCATTTTAGCGCACGACCACACCATCAAAATGGTTCATTGCATAAGGGAAATAGCGTATAAATAGAGATAGCCAAGTTTATAAAGCGGATTTCAGCCTATGGCAGCAGATCAATACCGATATGACCCTAACCATGACATCGCACTGAATGTCCTGGGCGAGCCGATCGTCCCTTGCTCATTTGAGCCCCTTACTGGATTTTTTCGGGATGGCTGCTGCAAAACCGATGAGCAGGACCTGGGAAGTCATCTGGTTTGCACCATCATGACAAAAGAGTTTTTGGTCTTCAGTCTAGAGCGGGGTAACGATTTAATGACCCCTAGACCTGAGTGGCAATTTCCAGGCTTAGTGCCAGGCGACCAATGGTGCCTATGCCTCAATCGCTGGAAAGAGGCACTCGATGCGCAGTGCGCCCCCATGGTTCAGCTTGAGAGTACCAATATCAAAACTCTTGAGAAGATTGATTTAGATACGCTCAAGCAATACGCCACCAAAGACAGCCTACTTTAAGTAATGCGTGTCTTGAGCACAGGCAAACCAACTACCTCGCCCTCGAGCACATCGCCTTTTTTAATCGGACCGACACCCGCAGGCGTTCCTGAAAAAATTAAGTCGCCTGGTTGTAAGGTGAACAGGGTTGAAAGGTAAGCAATCGTATCGGGTACATTCCAAATCAACTGATTGAGATCGCCCTCTTGACGCACTTCGCCATTGACCATCAATCGAATACTCCCCTGCGATGGATGACCGCATTCTGCTACCGGCACTAAGGCAGAGCATGGGGCAGATTGATCAAAGGCTTTGCCAGTATCCCAAGGCCGCCCCATTTTTTTTGCTTCGCCCTGCAAATCACGGCGTGTCATGTCCAGACCAACGCCATACCCATACACATGCTCCAAGGCTTTATCGGCTGCAATATTAGCCCCGCCCTTGCCAATCGCCACCACCATCTCAATTTCGTGGTGCACATCGTTCGAGAGACTGGGATATTGCATATCGGCACCATCCGTTACGATTGCGCTCGCTGGCTTCATAAAAAAGAATGGCGGCTCACGATCCGGATCATGGCCCATTTCACGGGCATGATCAGCATAGTTTCGACCAACGCAATAAATGCGATTCACTGCAAAGCGGCGGGTATCGTCTGCCACTGGTAGGGATGGCAAAACAACTGGCTCAATCACATACTGGGTGCTCATCAAAAACCTTTCTTTACTGCATCTACCGATGCGGGTGCTGCGGCACATCACGATGCCGAATTTTTAAAAAGAGAATACCGCAAGACAAAACGAAGGTAATGGCATTGGCCACAATAATGGGCCACTGGACCAATAGAATGCCGTAGACCAGCCACAGAAAAACACCGAGCGTGAAAAAGCCATACATCGCCAAAGACACGCCCGCTAAATTACGGGTGCGCCAAGAGCGCCATGCTTGAGGCAAAAAGGCGATGGTCGTTAGTACCGCGGCAATCGTGCCAATCGTGTTTGTAAAATCCATGGCTTGATTGTATTGAGCTTTGCTTGGTTTAAATCAATTAGGCACCGAGCTGATCGGCTAAATGATTGAAATCTGTTGCGTGGTAAGTGGTCCAACTCTCTCGTGGCAAATCCGGATTGGCTTTTTTAGGTCCAAATTCTGCTGGACGCTCTATGAACGCGGTTTTAAGACCCAGCGCATGGGCCGCCGCCAGATCATCTTTATGCGATGCAACCAGCATGGTTTGCTCTGGAGCTAGATCAAAGGTTTGTCCGACGCCCAGATAGGTTTCGGGATCCGGCTTGTAATGGCGAAATACTTCGGCCGATAAAATCAAATCCCAGGGCAAGCCAGCATTTTTAGCCATATCGGCTAATAAACCCAAGTTTCCATTCGACAAGGTCACGATCGTAAATTGGCGCTTGAGGCGAGTTAAGCCAGAAACGCTATCGGGCCACGCAGCAAGACGATGCCAGACTAAATTGAGGTCACGCTTTTGCTCCTCACTCAGCGAGCTTATTCCAAAATCCAGTAATACCTGATCCAAGATAATACGATGCAGATCATCGATGCGCGTCCACGGCAGCTCGCCTGAACGAACGCGCGCCATGGCTGGGCGATAGCCGTTACGCCACGCGCTGGCAAAATCAACCGGGTCAACCGACAGTCCTAAGCTACTTACTTCGCGCACAATCGATCCATGCCAATCTACCACCGTACCAAAGACATCAAATGCCAACACCTTCACTTGGCTAGCGGGGGTAGGTGGATTCACGGTGATGCTCCTTGGCGGTCTGCTCGTTTCAGTCCTTTGATTTTAGCTACTTTCGGGATCGGGTAGTTGTAGCGCGGTAACCCACCTGCTTTGCCGCCAAAGCCTGTACCGATTGAATGAATTTTTGGATCGGCTTGCTCGCATGAACTTTGGTAGACATCGCTAAATAGAACGTCTCTTCTTCCAGCGGCACAAAACCCAGACGAAATTGCGCCGCGATGTACTTGAGACCCAGTGCTGCGTCAGCCGTGCCAGCCACGATGGCGGTAGCCACCGCGGTATGCGTAAATTCTTCATGGCGATATCCCCGAATGCGATCGCTACGAATGCCTTCCTTTTCCATCAAGGTATCGAGGAGTAAGCGCGTTCCCGCCCCCTTTTGCCGATTGATAAAACGCACCTCGGGCCTGGCTAAATCCGCCAGTTTTTTTATTCGCAAGGGATTGCCTGTCGCCACCATCAGTCCTTGCGTACGTCGCATCAGCGGATAGGCCATCATCCCTGCGCTCTTTAAAGGGGCCTGCACCTGCACCAAGCTGTCCTGATCAGGCAAATGAAATCCAGCAATATCGGCATCGCCACTGAGTAGTCGCTCGAGCGCTTGACCTGATCCCATGGTTTGATAATCAATATGAGTGAGTCCATCGATTGCCTGCTCAATTAATGGATCGCTGCTGCTGCAAAAAACCCAGCGCACTGGCCGAGGATTAATCAATGATGAGAGCTCGCCCGATAGGCGCCGCACTTCCTCTTGACTGACGCGATCAAAGCGGTGCTCCATTTCAGCGACGGAGTTCAAAAATGATTCCGCTGCGGGGCTAAGCTTCGAGCCGTGGCCTTTAGTGCTGAGTAATAAAGGAGTGCCTAAGGCTTTTTCTGCCAACTTGAGTTGATTCCATAGGGTCCGATACGAGACATCGAGCGCTTCTGCCGCCGATTGAATGGTTTTCCCTCTCTGGACCTCCCGCAAGAGGATGGCAATGGAGGATAAATCCGTGGATGAATGGCTTTTGCCTGCTGACTCCAGCATTAGCACAGGCTTAATTGCAATATTCATATCGGCTCATATGTAATTAATTGCATATTGATTTATACAATGGAAGCATGAATCATACCAATTACTTTTGAAAGGATGATTCCATGTCGCTTTATAAGAAATACTCAAAGTTAGGCTCTACTGCCCTATTGGCTTTTGGTTTATTGATTGGAAGTGGGCCGGCTGCATCGCAAGCCCAGAAAAGCATTCTAGTTTCATCAACCACATCAACTGAGCAGTCCGGTTTATTCGGCCATATTCTGCCAGTGTTCACCAATAAAACGGGCATTACCGTCAAAGTAGTTGCAGTGGGCACTGGTCAAGCACTGGACATTGGTCGCCGCGGCGATGCCGATGTGGTTTTTGTCCATGACAAAGCAGCGGAAGAGCTATTTGTCTCGCAGGGGTTTTCGGATAAGCGGCAAGAGGTGATGTTTAATGACTTTGTATTGTTGGGGCCAAAATCAGATCCCGCCAAAATTGCAGGCGGAAAAG
>JBIILR010000077.1:0-7444 GCA_044338365.1 Polynucleobacter sp.
ACTAATAAGGGGGTAAGCCTACATGAGCTTAAACGGTATGACGAGGCCATTGCTTGCTACGATAAAGCCCTTAGCTTACAGCCTGATTACCACGAAGCTTTGACCAATAAAGGTGCCACTCTCAAAGAGCTTGAACGGTATGACGAGGCCATTGCTTGCTACGGTAAAGCATTGAATTTAAGCCCTAATATTGATTGGATATATGGAGACTTAGTCGATGTAAAGTTGAAGATATGTAACTGGTTAGATTTGACGACATTATTAGAAATCATATCTAAAAAAGTTATAGCAAATGAGAAAACTCTGCAACCTTTTTCATTACTTACCTTAACTGACGATGCCTTACTCCATAAAAAATCATCTGAAATTGCCACTAAATCTAGATATCCATTTACATCTATCTTAGGAGATATCCCGAAGCACCCCAAACGTGAAAAAATCCGTGTTGGGTATTTTTCGGCAGACCTAAAAAATCATCCTGTTGCGTTTCTAATGGCTGAGCTTTTTGAAATACATGATAGAGGTAAGTTTGAAATATTTGCCTTTTCTCTAGTTAGGGCTTGTGATTCAATGAGTATGCGACTTAAAAAGGCATTTGATCATTTTATTGACGTTGATGGAATGTCTGATGTTGCAGTCGCAAAGCTAGCTAGAGATTATTCTATCGATATAGCAGTTGATTTATCAGGCTTTACCAAAGATGCTAGAACAGGAATATTTTCTTATTGTGCAGCACCAATCCAGGTTAATTATTTGGGTTATCCTGGCACTATGGGCACTAATTACATTGATTACATCATTGCCGATAAGACTCTTATCCCACTCGAGTCGCAATCGTATTATTCGGAAAAGGCGGTCTACTTGCCCAATAGCTACCAGGTCAATGATAGAAATCGTTTAATTTCAGACAGGAAATTTACAAGGCAAGAGCTAGGATTACCTGAAGAAGGATTTGTCTTTTGTTGTTTTAATAATAATTTCAAGATATTGCCCTCGACTTTCGATAGTTGGATGCGCATATTAAAAGCAGTAGAGGGTAGTGTTCTGTGGTTATTGCAAGATAATCCGCAGGCAGTTGAGAATCTCAAAAAAGAGGCTCATAAAAAGGGCATTGACATGAGAAGACTGGTCTTTGCTGATAGAGCGCCGCTGTCAGAGCATTTGGCTCGCCATCGCTCTGCAGACTTATTTATAGATACCCTACCTTATAACGCACATACCACTGCGAGTGATGCCTTATGGACTGGATTGCCAGTTCTGACCCTACAGGGCCATTCTTTTACTAGTCGGGTGGCTTCCAGCCTTTTAAATGCAATTGAATTACCAGAGCTAATTACATACACCCAAGAGGCGTACGAAGCATTAGCGATTGAGTTAGCAAAGAATCGCGAGAAACTTGCATCTATTAAGCAGAAATTAGAAAATAACCGCTTAACTACTCCTTTATTTGATACCCCACTTTTTACTAGAAATCTGGAAGCTGCATACATTGAGATGATGGAGCGGTATTGGCTGGATTTGAAGCCAGATCACATTGCTATTATTTAAGTAGTGTGGGTGAGCGACCTCAACACGAATTAGCTCTGTAATGGAGGAGTTTTAACTCTTAATCTTCGATTTTGGCCGCTTTCCCACTTGCACCTTCAGGGTCGTTTGTTTGCCTTTGCGCAGAAGATTTATCTTGACCTCATCGCCCGGGCTTGTCTGCGCAATTCGGTTTAAAAGGGTGACCACATCACTTATTGCTTGACCATTGACTTGGGTAAGTACATCGCCCGGCTTCATGCCGGCTTTGTCGGCAGGCCCACCCTCTAGCACTCCCGAGATGAGCACGCCAGTAGTGTCTTTGGGAATATTCAGTGAATCAGCGAGTTCATTACTGAGGTTTTGGGGCTCGACACCTATCCAGCCCCGCGTTACCGAGCCACTCGTCAGAATCGATTCCATTACTTGTTTGGCGGTGTTGATGGGAATAGCAAAGCCAATGCCCATATTGCCGCCGCTGCGCGAGTAGATGGCGGTATTGATGCCGATTAAGTTGCCTTTAGTATCAACTAGGGCGCCGCCAGAGTTGCCCGGATTAATGGCCGCATCGGTCTGAATGAAGTTCTCAAACGTATTGATGCCGAGCTGGTTGCGGCCGAGGGCGGAAACAATGCCCGAAGTGACGGTTTGCCCCACACCAAAGGGGTTGCCAATAGCAAGCACTACATCGCCTACCTGCACCGATTCCATTTTCCCTAAGGTAATGGGGCTGGGCAAGTCAGCTGCATCAATCTTGAGGACTGCAATATCGGTTTCGGGGTCGCTGCCAATGAGCTTGGCATTGCGCTTGCGGCCGTCTGCAAAAGCCACCTCAATCTCATCTGCCCCTTCAATCACGTGGTGATTGGTCAAAATAATGCCTTGGGGGCTTACGATGACCCCAGACCCAAGGCTAGAGCTAGGCTCTTCATTTGGGGCTTGATCGCCAAAAAAGAACTGAAACCACGGCTCATTGTGGTGGGGAGCCCCTTTTTTAATTGGCTTTTTCTTAGTGGCCTTGCTAGTAAAAATATTGACCACCGCCGGGCTAGATAGCTTCGCCGCCTCGGCCAAAGAGCCTGGATTGTGGCTAACGCCTTCAGGGGCCTCCCGCAGGGTCACTTGACCCACCAAGGAGCTCACCTGGGGGCTGGAAATCCACTCCGGTTGGAGGGTAGTAACCACGAACCACGCCGCCAGCAAGACGGTGATTGCTTGGCAAAAGAGGAGCCACAGGCGGTTCATTATCTTATCTAAGTAATTGATTTATATAATAAATTTATATATATTGATAGAGATTAGCCACCTTTTTTATTCTGAAGGCTGTCACGGATTTCGCGCAAAAGAATGATGTCTTCTGGCGTGATCGCTGGGGGAGGCGCCTCGGCGGAGCGGATGCGATTGACAACCTTGACCATCTGGAAGATCACAAAGGCCAACAAAATGAAGTTAATCGAGATCGTGATGAAGTTGCCGTAGGCAAAAATGGGGATACCTGCCTTTTTGAGCGCATCAAAGGTGCGGGGCACGCCATCGGGTACGTTACCCAGCACAATAAACAGGTTGGTGAAGTCGATTTTTCCGCCAAATAAGGAGGAAATGACCGGCATCACAATGTCGTTCACCAGGGAGTCGACAATCTTGCCAAAAGCCCCGCCAATAATGATGCCGACGGCCAAGTCAACTACATTGCCTTTGACGGCAAATTCCCGAAATTCCTTTAAAACTGCCATAAATCCAATCCTTTCAGATGAGTCCTTGATGCAAGTCACGCTATTGGGTGCGCAACTCCGATGCTAAACCACTTTTTACATTAAAATCGATGCTTTAAGCAATTTCCACCTATCTTGTTTCTTTTGAGGATGTTCTGTAAATGAGTGATAAGCCCAGCATGGATCCGGATCGCCGCAAATGGCTGATCGCCACTACCGCGGTTGGCGGTGTTGGTGGCGCGGTAGCCCTCTATCCGTTTGTAACTAGTTTTGAACCATCCGAGCGCGCCAAGGCGGCAGGCGCAGCGGTGGAAGTCGATATCTCTGGGATGAAGCCCGATGAAATGAGAACAGTCGAGTGGCGCGGCAAGCCAGTCTGGGTTATTCGTCGCACACCCGAGCAGGTAACTGAATTGGCCAAACTCGATGGCGAGTTGGCTGATCCAAACTCCTTGCGTGACCCCGCTGTGTATACGCCTAAGTATGCGCAAAATGGCTATCGCTCCATCAAGCCAGAATATTTAGTGGTCGTTGGTATTTGTACCCACCTCGGTTGCTCCCCATCACCCAAAATTCAGGCAGGCCCACAGCCTTCCTTGCCCAATGATTGGCCAGGTGGTTTCTTCTGCCCATGCCATGGCTCGACCTTTGATTTGGCCGGTCGTGTTTACAAAAATAAACCCGCACCAGATAACTTGGAAGTACCGCCACACATGTATTTGAGCGATACCAAGATTCTGATTGGCGACGATAAGAAAGCGTAAGGAAAAATACCATGGCGTTTCATGAAATTAAAACCGCTGAAAATGCACCGGTTCAAGAGAAAGTATTAGCTTGGGTTGATTCGCGTTTTCCATTAACCGCCACGATCAAGGCGCACTTAACCGAGTATTACGCACCAAAGAACTTTAACTTTTGGTACTTCTTCGGTTCCTTCGCTATTTTTGTTTTGGCTTTGCAAATCATCACCGGTATTTTCTTGACGATGAACTATAAGCCCGATGCAGCTAAAGCGTTTGAGTCGGTTGAGTACATCATGCGCGAAGTGCCATTTGGTTGGTTGATTCGTTACCTGCACTCCACCGGCGCATCGATGTTCTTTGCTGTGGTCTACCTGCATATGTTCCGCGGCTTGATCTACGGTTCTTATCAAAAGCCACGCGAGCTCGTTTGGATTTTTGGCTGTGCGATTTTCTTGTGCTTGATGGGTGAGGCATTCTTCGGTTACCTCCTGCCATGGGGCCAAATGTCCTATTGGGGCGCGCAGGTGATCGTGAACTTGTTCTCAGCTATTCCACTCATTGGCCCAGATCTTTCTTTATGGCTGCGCGGTGACTACGTCGTTGGCGATGCCACCTTGAATCGTTTCTTTGCATTCCACGTGATCGCATTGCCATTAGTCTTGGTTGGCCTCGTTGCTGCTCACATCATTGCCTTGCATGAAGTGGGCTCGAACAACCCAGACGGCGTTGACATCAAATCCAATGTGGATGCAAAAGGCGTTCCGCTCGATGGTATTCCATTCCATCCCTACTACTCCGTACACGATGTCATGGGCTTGGGCATGTTCTTAATGATCTTTGCGGCGATTGTGTTCTTTGCGCCAGAGATGGGCGGCTACTTCTTAGAAGCCAATAATTTCATCCCGGCTGATCCATTGCAGACTCCATTGCACATTGCGCCCGTTTGGTATTTCACGCCCTTCTATTCCATGTTGCGTGCGACCACAACCGACTTCTTAGTGCCTTTATGGATCTTCTTTGCAG
Organism: Polynucleobacter sp.; assembly: GCA_044338365.1. Taxonomy (GTDB): domain Bacteria; phylum Pseudomonadota; class Gammaproteobacteria; order Burkholderiales; family Burkholderiaceae; genus Polynucleobacter. The sequence goes on from JBIILR010000077.1 coordinate 5,003, forward strand.
TTGTTCTCGGACTTGCGATTAAAAATGCCAAAGACATTCGCCTCAAGGGCGGATACTTTGCTATTTTGCTGGGCTTGGCCGCAGGCTTTTATTTCTTGGATGCGAAGTTCTGGGGCGTAGTCATCATGGGCGGCACGGTAGTGATTTTGTTCTTCTTGCCATGGCTTGATAAGTCACCCGTGCGCTCGATCCGCTATCGTCCAAAGTTCCATCTTTATATTTACGGCAGCTTTGTGGTGAGCTTCATCATCTTGGGTTATTTGGGCATTAAGCCACCTTCACCCCTGTTCGACAAGATGTCGCAAATTTGCACCATTTACTATTTGGCATTCTTCTTCTTGATGCCGTATTGGAGCAAGATGGGCACGTTTAAGCCAGTGCCTGACCGCGTTGTCTTCCATGCGCATTAATCATGATTGCAGATAGAACGAAAGAACAATTAGGAATCAGTATGAAATATATTCTGCACACTGTAAAAGCAAGCCTTCGTGCGATTGCTATAACAGCAACATTGGGTCTCGCAGTAAGCGCCGCACATGCCGCTGGTGGTGACTATCCCCTGGATAAGGCACCGGATCGCGTTAGTAGTAACGCTGCTTTGCAAAATGGCGCCAAGATCTACGTTAATTACTGCGCAGCCTGCCATTCTGCTGTCAGTGTGCGCTATTCCTCTTTACGCGACATTGGCCTTACCGATCAGCAAATCAAAGACAATTTGATTTTGAATGGCGCCAAAGTGGGTGATGTCATGACTGTGTCGATGACACCGAAAGACGCGAAGGCGTGGTTTGGTAAAGTGCCACCGGATTTATCGGTTGAAGCGCGCGCTCGCGGCACCGATTGGATTTACACCTACCTGCGCACATACTACCAGGATGACTCCACGCCAACCGGCTGGAATAACTTGGTATACCCCAATGTTGGTATGCCCCACGCCCTTTGGCAGTTGCAAGGCATTCGTACAGCCAACTTTGAAGAGCGTAAAGATCCAAAGGACCCAACGCGCATGCAAAAAGTTTTTGTGGGTTACGAGCAAGTTACGCCAGGAACGATGAAGCCACAAGAATACGATGACAACATCGCTGACTTGGTGTCCTTCATGTCGTGGATGGCGGAGCCAATGCAGTTGCAGCGCAAGCGCATTGGTGTGGTTGTGCTCTTGTTTTTAGCGATCTTTACATTCGTTGCATGGCGCTTAAACAAAGCCTATTGGAAAGATGTGAAGTAAGCGTTTTGCTGTGGCATCAATGAAGTATATTTTTAAGGATCTTTGCATATGATGGTGTTGTACTCGGGCACAAACTGCCCATTCTCGCAACGCTGCCGCCTAGTGCTTTTTGAAAAAGGCATGGATTTTGAAATCCGCGATGTTGACTTGTTCAACAAACCGGAAGACATCTCCGTCATGAATCCCTATGGCCAGGTACCCATCCTCGTTGAGCGAGATTTGATTCTGTATGAATCCAACATCATTAATGAATACATTGATGAGCGCTTTCCGCATCCACAACTCATGCCGCCCGATCCAGTAGCACGTGCACGTGCACGGCTCTTTCTCTTTAATTTTGAGAAAGAACTCTTTGTGCACGTTGCTGCGCTCGAGAATGAAAAAGGTAAGGCTGCAGAAAAGACCCATGAAAAAGCCCGCTTGGCGATTCGGGATCGTTTAACGCAGCTGGCCCCTATTTTTGTTAAAAACAAATACATGCTCGGCGATGAGTTTTCGATGCTCGATGTTGCGATTGCACCATTGTTGTGGCGCCTTGAGCACTACGGCATTGATCTGTCACGCAATGCAGCGCCACTGCTGAAGTATGCTGAGCGGATTTTTAGTCGTCCCGCTTACATTGAAGCACTCACTCCTTCTGAGAAGGTGATGCGCCGCTAATTGCGGGGCATCAAGGGTCTGCAATCATTACCATGGCTGCTGACGGCGTTTCAATTCCGAGCACCAAACCGTATTTAATCCGCGCACTGCACGAGTGGTGCTCGGATAACGGCTTTACGCCATTTATTGCGGTGTTTGTCGATGGTAGGGTTGAAGTGCCAATGGAGTTTGTAAAGAACGACGAGATTGTGCTCAACCTCTCATCCGAGGCTTGTCACCAACTTGATCTGGGTAACGAGTGGGTTAGTTTTCAAGCACGCTTTGGCGGCATACCCAAACGCGTGATGGTGCCGGTGACACACGTTCTGGCCATTTACGCTAGAGAAAATGGCCAAGGCATGTCCTTCCCATTTGATGGCGCCAAAACCCCGGATCAAAGCAATGCAAGCGGGGGTGGTGACGATGCGCCTAAAAAGGCACCTAGACCTACCTTGACGATTGTGAAGTAGGCTAAAATTCAAGCGTTGTAAAAAATTGCCCCATTAGCTCATCTGGTAGAGCAACTGATTTGTAATCAGTAGGTGGTCTGTTCGAGTCGGACATGGGGCACCATC
>JBIILR010000078.1:0-7443 GCA_044338365.1 Polynucleobacter sp.
GCGATACCGTGACAGCCATGATCATTAATATTGATCGCAAGTCACGCAATATCAACCTATCGATTAAAGCCAAAGACAGTGCTGATCAACATGACGCAATGAGCAAGCTCCAAGGTGATGCGCAGTCGGGCACCACTAATTTGGGCGCTTTACTCAAAGCGAAGATGGATAATCAGGGCTAAATCACGATCGCCACTCCTTGCAAGAGGAGTGGCGTTTTTACTGATAGACCATGACAGAACACGATCAACAAGCGATTACACGCTCTGAGTTAGTCGAGAGCTTGGCGGAGCAGTTTCCGCAGCTATTGCCACGGGATGTTGAGTTGGCAGTCAAAACATTGCTAGACACCATGACGCAAGCACTTGCCGAAGGCAAGCGCATTGAGTTGCGCGGTGTTGGTAGTTTTGTCTTGCATCACCGTCCAGCACGAACTGGCCGTAACCCGAAATCGGGTGAGAAGGTCATGATTCCAGAAAAGCGCGTACCGCATTTCAAGCCAGGTAAAGAATTGCGCGAGCGGGTTGACTATAAACCCCTCAATCAAGCGCACAACCAGACTCAGTCTGGCAAGAAGGAAGGCTAATTTGCCTCGCTTGCGAGCAAAAGCCGGTGGGTCATTACCGACCTTAGTTTGATACCAAACTGCCTTACGTAAACGAACCCCATGATTCAAATTGAAACCGCGTGGCTACTGCTGCTCCCAGTTCTATTTGGGCTTGGATGGCTTGCCTCGCGTTGGGATCTGCGTCTTGAGAGTCGAATGGATGAGCGCGAGCGCATGCTACAGCAGCGCTCCACTTTTAAGGGACTCAGTCTTTTATTAAACGAGCAGCCGGATCAAGCGATTGAAGCGCTGGTCAAGGTAGCTCAACTCGACCCCGAAACGGTTGACCTTCACTTTTCATTGGGAAATTTGTTTCGTCGCCGTGGTGAGACCGAACGTGCGATCCGCATTCATCAGCATTTGGCCGGTCGTACTGATCTCAAGCCTCGCGACCGTGACCATGCCGCCTATGAATTAGGCCGTGACTTTTTGCGCGCAGGTTTACTCGACCGTGCAGAGGCATCCTTAAATCAAGTGGGCGAAGGCAAATACAGCGTTCCAGCTAAAGAGAGTCTCTTGGAAATGTACCAAGTCGAGCGCGATTGGAAAAAAGCGATTGTGGCGGCCACCGAGCTGGAGGCCTTGCAGGGCAAGGATCACCAAACGGAGATTGCCCAGTTTTATTGTGAATTGGCGCAAGAGGCGTTGCGGCGTAAAGACATGACGGACTCTGAGCTGTCGATTGATCGGGCCTTGCAGGCGGTCCCAGCGCAGGCCAGAGCATTAATTTTGCAAGGCGACTATTTGCTTGCGATGGATCGTCCAGGCCAAGCTATTGAGGTGTGGAGCCAGGTGGCAGAAAAGCATCCTGCCTATATGCACTTGGTTGCCGATCGTTGGATGGCGGCCCACGTCGCGGTCGATAAAACCAATGCCGGGCTGGATCACCTGATTGCCCTGTTAACTACGCAATCGGCGGGTGAGCTTTTGGATATTGTGCACAAGCACCTGATGTTAATTCGTGGGCCTGCGGCAGCCGAGGTGATGTTGGTTGGGGTGATGCAACATACCCCTAGCCTGACAGCGCTCTCGAAGTTAGCAGAAACGCGTTTGGCTTTAGCGGAGGTTAATGGCAGTCCTGAGCGTATTGCTGACTTACAGGCGACCTTAGGCCTCTTAAAGCAACGTACGACCGCATTGGCGCGGTATACCTGTGGTAACTGCGGTTTCAGAGCAAGGCGCTTTTACTGGCAATGTCCAGGTTGTAATCATTGGGAGGCATACTCCCCAAGACGCAGTGAAGGGGCCGCCGCAAGCGGCCCATCCATGTAAATCATTTGTTTAAGAACGGTTGATACCCCATGAAAGTCACCATTATTGGTAGCGGCTACGTCGGTTTAGTCACTGGCGCCTGTTTAGCAGAGCAAGGTAACAATGTGTTTTGCTTGGATTTAGACCCCAAGAAAATTGCCATTCTGAATTCAGGCGGGGTACCCATTTATGAGCCTGGCCTTAAAGAAATGATTGAGCGTAATCGTGCAGCAGGGCGTTTGCAATTCTCCACCGATATTGCAGCATCGGTAGCACATGGCGACATTCAATTTATTGCAGTGGGCACGCCGCCCGATGAGGATGGCTCAGCTGACTTGCAGTATGTCATTGCTGCAGCTCGCAATATTGGGCGCCACATGAGCACACCTAAAGTAGTGGTGGATAAATCAACGGTACCCGTAGGCACAGCAGAAAAAGTGACAGTGGCCATTACAGAGGAATTGGCTAAGCGCGGCCTCGCAACTGAGCTTTGCTCGGTAGTCTCGAACCCGGAGTTCTTGAAAGAAGGCGCCGCGGTCGAGGATTTCATGCGGCCTGACCGTATTGTGATTGGTACGGATAGCAATCCATCTGGATTGCGTGCCAAAGAGCAGATGCGTAAACTGTACGCGCCGTTTAATCGCCACCATGAGCGCACCTATTACATGGATGTAAAAAGCGCAGAGCTAACCAAGTATGCGGCAAACGCGATGTTGGCGACCCGCATTTCATTCATGAATGAGTTGGCGAATCTTGCGGATGTAGTCGGCGCTGATATTGAAGCGGTGAGGCAAGGCATTGGTTCTGATTCTCGGATTGGGTATGGGTTTTTGTACTCTGGGACCGGCTATGGCGGATCATGCTTTCCAAAAGACGTTTCGGCGCTGAGTAAAACGGCTCTTGAGCACGGTCGCGACTTAAAAATACTGCAAGCAGTAGAGGCGGTGAACGAGGCGCAAAAAACGATCTTGGTTGAAAAGATCGAGAAGCGCTTTGGCGCCGATCTATCTAAAATGAGGTTTGCCATTTGGGGCTTGGCATTTAAGCCCAATACCGACGATATGCGTGAAGCCCCGAGCCGTGTGATCATTACAGAGTTAGTCAAGCGCGGCGCTACTGTAGTGGCCTATGATCCCGTTGCTATGCCAGAGGCAACCCATTGTTTTGATGTTGATTTTGCAAATAATCCGGAGGGACGCAAGCGCGTCTTGATGGTCGACCAGCCGATGGATGCCCTGGATGGCTGTGATGCTCTGGTCATCGTGACCGAGTGGAAGGCCTTCCGCAGTCCTGATTTTGATTTACTCAAGCAAAAACTCAAATCCCCCATCATTTTTGATGGCCGAAACCTCTATGAGCCCCAAGCTATGCAAGAATTGGGTTTTGAATACCAAGGTATTGGCCGTCACAACTGAGTACCACTATGACTGTAGAAAAAGCGAACCGTGAGCAATTTGCAAAAACCAAGCTATTAGTAGTTGGCGACGTGATGCTCGATCGCTATTGGTTTGGCGACTCGGATCGGATTTCGCCGGAAGCACCAGTTCCGGTTGTGCAAGTGTCCAAAGTCGATGAACGCTTGGGTGGCGCTGCGAACGTGGCGCGTAACGTTGCTGCGCTCGGAGCCAATACAACCATCCTAGGTGTTGTAGGCGATGATGAGGCGGGTAATCGCATTGGCGAACTCCTCAGGCAGAGCGGTGTTAATAGCCAACTGGAAGTGGATCCCAAAGTTCCAACCACAGTAAAGTTGCGGGTGATTGCGCGCCAACAGCAATTGATTCGCTTGGATTTTGAAGAGACTCCCAGCCAAACTGCATTGGAGCAAAAGTTAGCGCGGTTTGAAAAAGCCTTGGGCACCGCCGATGTACTTGTGTTGTCGGATTACGGCAAAGGAGCCTTGAGTCAGGTTGCCACCATGATTGAGTGCGCGCGGGCGAAAAATAAAGTCATTTTGGTTGATCCTAAGGGTGAAGACTACGAAAAATACCGTGGCGCAACCGTTATCACCCCCAATCGCAGTGAGTTACGTCAAGTGGTGGGCCGATGGGTAGATGAGGACGATCTGACGCAGCGCGCGCAAGAGCTCAGACGTTCACTTGGAATCCAAGCTTTATTGCTCACCCGCTCTGAAGAGGGAATGAGTTTATTCACAGATCAGGGCGTTTCTCATGTGCGCGCACAGGCGCGTGAAGTATTTGATGTTTCTGGTGCGGGCGATACGGTAATTGCGACTTTAGCAGTCGCTCTTGCAGCGCAGTGGCCGCTTGACCGGGCTATGGCATTAGCCAATCGCGCCGGTGGTATTGTGGTAGGCAAGCTAGGCACCGCAACCGTAACTTCGGAGGAATTGCAGTGACGATTATTGTGACGGGCGCTGCTGGATTTATCGGCGCTAATTTAGTGCAGGCCCTCAATGCTCGGGGTGAAAAAAATATCATTGCGGTGGATGATTTACGCCCAGCGGATAAATACCGCAATTTGGTTGACCTCGACATTATTGATTACTTGGACAAGGATGAGTTCCTTGAGGCTTTTGCCAGCGGACGTTTGGGCAAAGTTAAGGCGGTGTTTCATGAAGGGGCGTGCTCCGATACGATGGAAACCGATGGTATTTTTATGATGGCGAATAATTACCGCTACTCCATGGATTTACTCGATATTTGTACCGAAGAGAGTGTTCCATTTTTGTATGCATCTTCAGCAGCTACCTATGGTGGATCCGATACCTTTGTCGAAAGCCGGCAGCATGAAAAGCCGCTAAATATCTACGGCTACTCGAAATTTTTATTTGATCAAGTGATGCGCAAGCGCTTTGCTGAGAAGGCAAATACAGCCCAGGTGGTTGGGTTCCGTTACTTTAATGTGTATGGGCCGCGCGAGTCGCATAAGGGTCGTATGGCATCGGTTGCGTTTCATCAATACCATCAGTTTAAAAACCACGGCGTGGTTAAGCTCTTTGGTGAATATGGCGGCTACGCTGCAGGAGAACAGAGCCGTGACTTTGTCTCTGTTGAGGATGTCGTCAAAGTCAATTTGTTTTTTTATGACCACCCTGAAAAGAGCGGCATCTTTAATTTAGGTAGTGGCAAAGCTCAGCCATTTAATGATGTTGCGCATGCCGTCGTCAACTCCATGCGGCGCATTGCAGGGCAAGCCCCAGCTAGCTTGGCTGAATTGGTCCAGCAAGGCCTAATTGAATACATTCCGTTTCCGGATGCCTTGCGTGGTAAATACCAATGCTTTACACAGGCAGACCAAACCCAACTCAGGCAAGCCGGTTATGCAGATGCCTTCCTCAATGTAGAGCAGGGTGTTGGGCGTTACATCGATTGGCTTTCTGCCAACGCTGATTTTCTGAGTCAGCCGAGCGCCTGAATTGACACGGGCGTAATCTAGATTTGTATCAACCCTAGGTACTTACTGATTTCAGTGTAGTTACTCTGTCAGGCGTCTATTTAGAGTCAACCACTCCATCGTTTGGCCGTTATGAGGAGTCCTTGTGCGCTATTCATTTAGTCCAAGGATTTTTTAACGATCAAAAGGGGTTGATATGATTCAAAAGTTTCGTTCGTACGTGCGTCAATATGCATTTCAAGTAGCACTGATGTCTATGTTAGTGCCTGTAATTGGAGTCGGGTTGTCGGATGCAATGGCATCGCCTGTTAACGTTAATAGCGCAAGCCAGTCCGAGCTGGAGAGCATTAAAGGTTTGGGTCCTTCAAAGGCGCGCGCCATCATTTCAGAGCGAGAGGATGGCGGCTTTTACCGCGATGCCGATGACTTACAAAAGCGGGTGCGGGGCATTGGGATGAAGTCCGTTACAAAGATGGTCGATAACGGTTTAACCATTGAGTCCCCAAGTGCATACCGTGAAACCCGCAGTGGAGCGAAAGCAGGTTCGCGCGCACAAGCCGAGCCAACTTCCCGCACAAGTCGTTCGCAAGGGCGCTCGCGGGAAACGCAAGATCAGTACCCCACATCCAAGAGGGGGAAAGGTCAAAAAAACTGGGAATAAACGCCGCCCCAATATGAAATAGCGTGATTGCGCTTAATTCGCCGGATTGGCGGGCTTGTGGCTAAAATAGTTTGATGAACTCGCCCGCCAACCACCACCCCTCCTACATGACCATTTCCCAAACGGTTGGGAATACACCGTTAGTGCGTTTGCAGCGGATACCGGGTCCGGACATCATTGCGCGTGGCAATGTTGTTTTAGGTAAGCTCGAAGGCAATAATCCGGCAGGATCGGTAAAAGATCGGCCTGCACTATCGATGATTGTGCGCGCACAAGAGCGCGGCGAGATTCAGCCAGGCGATACCTTAATTGAAGCCACCAGTGGCAATACCGGTATTGCCTTGGCAATGGCCGCTGCCATGTTGGGTTACAAAATGGTGCTGGTGATGCCCGAGAATCAAAGTTTAGAGCGTCGCCAAAGTATGGCGGCCTATGGGGCTGAGCTTATTCTGACGGCTGCAACGGGAGGCATGGAGTTAGCACGTGACTATGCCTTGCAGTTACAAAAAGAAGGGCGTGGGCGTTTACTGGATCAGTTTTCCAATTTAGATAATCCCCGCGCGCACCTCGAGACAACCGGCCCTGAAATTTGGCGCGATACCCATGGGCAGATTACGCATTTTGTTTCTTCAATGGGCACTACCGGCACGATCACCGGGGTCTCGACCTATTTGAAGTCAATGAATCCAGCGATTCAGATTATTGGCGCGCAGCCGTCGGAGGGATCGCAGATTCCGGGAATTCGGAAATGGGCTCCAGAATATCTACCTAAGATTTATCAAGCAGACCGAGTCGACCGGATTGAGTATGTCAGTCAAGGCGAGGCCGAGGAAATGGCTCGTCGTATGGCGGCAGAGGAGGGTATTTTTTGTGGCATCTCGGCTGCAGGAGCCCTCGTCATTGCCTTGCGGGTTGCGCAGGAAGTAGAAAATGCCACGATTGTATTTATTGTGTGTGACCGCGGTGACCGCTATCTTTCCACGGGTGTATTTCCAGCCTAGTTGGTCTTTGGCTTTTTAGGCTTGGGCGTCTTTTTCGCGGCAGGTTTCTTGGCTTTAGTGCTTGGCGTTGTAGGGGTTTTAAATGCCGCACTGTGGTTATCGTAACCTAGTTCCTGTGCAAACTCAGCGACACTCTGCGCATAAAAATAGCTGCGGTTGTATTGAACAATGCTGAGAAAGTTTTCTAAGCCAACAACATAGCGCACCTCATCATTGCCTTGCGCATTGATCAATGGCAAATCGATAATGAGGGCTTTGCTTTGCGGCGCTACACCACCGGTTTGTAGATCGCCATAGCGACTATCTAAGATACCCAATTCAATGAATTCCTGCACGCTGTGTTTTGCATCCGGCAGGCCATCTGCTAAGCGGCGGATAGCAGCCTGGTTTTGTTCTGTTTCTGTGATTGGAAAATAGATTGGCATCCCAGGCTGCCAACCGTGCATCCGTAAAAAGCGTGCCACGCTTGCAATCGCATCCGGGCGGCTTTGCCGTAAATCAATCACACCATCACCATCACCATCCTTGGCGAAATTGCGGATGCTTCCCGGCATAAATTGCGGCAG
>JBIILR010000079.1:0-7413 GCA_044338365.1 Polynucleobacter sp.
CCCAGATTATTTTAGGTACGCGTTTGGCTGCGCTTGCAGCAATACCCAATTTGAAAGCAATCGTGGTGGACGAAGAGCATGACGCATCCTATAAGCAGCAGGAAGGAACGCGTTACTCAGCTAGAGACCTCTGTGTTTGGCGAGCCCATCAATTATCAATACCGGTCGTCTTGGCATCCGCAACGCCGTCCTTAGAAACTTGGCTCGCTGCACAAGATGGGCGCTATGAGCGCATTCGGCTTGATGCGCGCGCATTGAGTACGGCCATGCCCAAAGTAAAACTCGTGCGCCTGCCAAAGACAGCCGTGCCAAGCATGCAGGGTGAGGCTGATCTAATATCGACCGAGGTGCGCGATGCCATAACGCGCAACATGCTACAGAAAAAGCAAAGCCTTGTATTGATCAATCGACGCGGTTATGCGCCCATACTGAATTGTTCCGCATGCGGCTGGTTATCCGGGTGCAGCAAATGCTCCTCATACATGGTGATCCATAAGTCCAGCATCCTTGGAAAAAAAGCAGTATTGAACTGCCACCACTGTGGATTAATAAAAGAGGTCCCACCATTTTGTCCAGAATGCGGTAACGCAGAACTCAGCACCATTGGGCAGGGCACCCAAAAGATGGAGGACTACATACAGTCGCACTGGCCGGCAGCAAAAGTCCTTCGAATCGATACAGACAGCAGCAAAAAAAGTCTTCACGCTGAACGCTTGTTTGAACAAATACACGATGGCACTGCCGACATCATTGTAGGCACCCAAATGATTGCTAAGGGCCATGATTATCAAAACATCGGCCTAGTTGCCGTGATCGATGCAGACAGTAGGCTCTTCTCGCAGGACTATAGAGCGGCTGAGCGCCTATTCGCTCAGCTCGTGCAAGTTGCTGGGCGAGCTGGGCGTGCCAGCCAGGATCAGCAGGATGCAGGCGAGATCTGCATCGAAACACGCTATCCTGATCTGCCTGTTTTTCGTCACGTATTGGGGCATGACGTCGATGGATTTTTGGGGCACATTGCGACTGAACGCAAAGACGCCTTGTTGCCGCCCTATAGCTACCAGGCACTAATACACGCGGAAGCAAAAAACATAAGCAACGCAATTCAGTTTCTAACGGATATCAAAAAAACAGTTCGCGGTGAGTCGGGTTTTCCAGGCGGAGTTCGGGTATATGATCCAGTTCCAAAAGCGATTGTGCGTGTCAGCAGCATGGAAAGAGCCCAGCTTGTAATTGAAAGCGATAGCCGTAAAAATCTACAGCAGGCATTAACGCAGCTCGATGGGGTGCTGCGCGGATTATCGCAGGGCCGAATCAGCGTTGGTAGCAGAGTGCGCTGGTTGATTGAGCGCGACCCGCTCTTAATTTAAGGTAGATTCGTATTGCGCCAGGGGATGAAGGCGCGCAAGCTCTTGTGTTTTTACTTCAGCACTAAGGGCTTGGATTTTAAAAAGCCAGGTTCCGTAGGGATCTTGATTAATCGATTCAGGCGCATCAACAGCAGCCGAGTTGACTGCAACCACAGTTCCGGATACTGGAGCATGAATATCACTTGCTGCTTTGACTGATTCAATGACAGCGCATGCCTTGCCTTGCTCGACGACTGCACCAACAATAGGCGTCTCTAAAAAAACAACATCACCCAATGCGATTTGAGCATGATCACTGATGCCCACCCAGACCAATCCATCCGATTGAAGGTCTGCCCACTCATGGGTATCGGCAAAAAGGTAATTGGGTTTTGCGCTGTTCATGTGATTGGTTGCCCGCTTTGCAATAGTGCAGGCGGCATTTTATAAAAATGGGATGGAAAGATTTTGATCAAAGCACGCCATTGTGGCATTCAGAAAACCGAGAAAAACTTAGGTTTTAGCTGAACCTGTGCGGTGGGTGCGATTATATAAACAGCTTGCGCAAATCCAACGCTGCTTTCGATTGCTCGTTGGGATCCAGGTTCCGCCTTCGAGGCGCTTTTCTCGACTACAAGAAGAGCAAAACTTTAAGCTCTGGGATGTATCTTGAGTTGATTCGGGTGCGGTGGTAGTCATGGGTAAGCTGGCCAACTAATCTACTAAAGCTCTATTTTAACCTGTTTGCCCTACTGGAGCAGGGGTCAACATAACACGCACTGAATCCGCTGTTTTATTGCCATCAAAGTCCAGCCAAGCCTTGTTCTCAAAGTCATACAGCTTGCATTTGCGGGCTGTATCGAAATACCACTTCCAAGAGAATTTTTGAATGAAAATACGCCCTGGTAGCAGTGTTTCGAGGGTGTTTTGGGCCTCTTGGAGGCGATATAGGGGGACGCTCATATCGACGTGGTGGGCGGTATGCTCCATGATGTGGTGCATTAAGGCGCCCCAGTAAAAGCCAAACGTCAGGTGTACCGTAGTCGACACAAAGGGCTGCGCGCGCAGCCATTCCGACTTTTTGTCATACCAAGAGACCGAAGGGTGGGTATGGTGCACGTAGACAACAAAACCGATCATGCCGTTCCAAAACAGGAATGGCAGCACAAATCCAGTTAAGAGGCCGACCCAAACCGACTGACCAGTTGCTAAGGCTCCAGCGATCAGGCAAGCAATCCAAACAATCGCAAAACCGGTGACCAGGAGGTTGTCCTTGAGGAAAATGGGGCGATCGCCCGGCTTATTCTGGGCGTTGGGGAAGTACTCGCGTCTCCACCAAATTTCGATTAAGTAATAGAAGACTGGTCCCCAGCCGCTGCGGTAAAGGCGCTCAAGGCTTTTGCGCCATGCTGGCAGGGCATCGAACTCCGCTTTCGAAAGCGGTTCCCACACGAAATCGAAGCCTTTTAAATTGGTTTGTCCATGGTGAACAACATTGTGGCCTACGTCCCACAGGCTGTAAGGCGTGAGTGAGGGTAAAAAGGCAATCCGGCCCAATACCTTATTGAGCTCGCGGTTTGGCGTAAAGCTCTGATGGCAGGCATCGTGGCCTAAGATAAAGATACGGCCAGTAACAAAGCCAGCGATTACGCCGAATACGATCTTGAGGATGATGCTTTCAACAAAAATAGTGCCTGCAATCGCTCCAAGCCAGAGGGCGGCATCAATAAACAAGAGCATCAATGCCCTGCCCGTTTGGCCTTGGGCCATAGGAATGAGCCAGCTCCGAATGATTTTGCGGTGTGGCAATGGCTCCGTTGGCGCTAATGGCGCAACGATCGACGGGTCAGTAAGGGTGGAGTTTAGATGGGTAGACACAGTATTTATCAGTAGTTAATTCCATGAATAATAGAGGTTTTCAACTATTTCTGCATGAGCTAGATCAAAAAAGCACCATTTGTTGGTGCGCCCGGCAGGAATCGAACCTGCGACCCTTGGCTTCGGAGGCCAATACTCTATCCACTGAGCTACGGGCGCCAAGAATGTGGAAACTAGCCCCTATTGTAAGTGGCTACATCAAAAACCACTCGCTATAATCGCAACAGTCTATTTCTTAACCCCCAAACCGATAAGTTCACCCCAACATGAGCAACGACCACGGCAGTCTGATTAAATCGCCCAAACAACTCATCATCATGGTGTTTGTCAGCTTTTTTGTACCGTTAATAGTGATTTTGTTATTAATGGTTTATGTTGATAACGGCAAGCGAACCGGCGGCGATGCCGAAGAGGCCTCCAAATCAGCCAGTCAGCTCATTAAGCCGGTGGCCCAGCTCGATTTTCGCGATGCAAACGCCCCTCGGGAAATGAAGACAGGCGCTGCAGTTTATAAGACAGCGTGTGCCTCTTGCCACGCCAATGGCGCCGCTGGCGCCCCTCGTTTCAATAACGCCGGGGACTGGTCTGGCAGGCTGGGCAAGGGCTATGAGGCACTTTTAACGTCGGTGATCAAAGGCAAGGGCGCAATGCCAGCGCGCGGCGGTGCAAATCCTGCTGACATTAGCGACTATGAGCTTGGCCTATCTGTGGTTTATTTGACTGCCTCTGCAGGCGGTAAATTTCCAGAGCCCAAAGCGCCGGTTGCTGCTCCAGCCGAGGCTGCCGCAAAGTAAGCCACTACAAATGAATAGGCCGGCGTTATTGCCGGCTTTTTTATTTGCCCTCCAGCGCCAGCTGATAGGCCTCTTTTTTCGATATACCAGTAATAGTAGAGATGATGTTCGCCAGTTCTTTGCTGCCCAAGAAGGGCTTCAGCGCTGCCACCCAGCGCAGTATTTCGGCATGATTGGCTGGCGTGCTGGCATTTTGCTCAGAAGCCGAAACCACCACAATGAATTCGCCTTTTAGGCTCTCGGCCCCGCTCAACCAGTTGGAAATCTGACTGGGCCTTAGGTGGACTACTTGTTCAAACTTTTTAGTCAGCTCCCGCCCCACCATCACCATTCGGCTATCGTCAAGGCAGGTCGCTAACTTCAGTAAGGTATTTGCAATTTGATGCGGCGACTCAAAAAGGACCGTCGCCTTGCTGCAATGGGCAATCTGCCTCAGCCACTCTTCCTGATCGCGCAATTTGTGAGGCCAAAAGCCAAGAAACTGAAACTGCCCATCGGACGGTAGAAGCGCCGAACCACCTATCGATACGGCACAAGAAACGGCACTCGCCCCCGGTATTGGCACAACCCGAAAACCAGCCAGGCCAACAGCAGCAGCGAGGCGGGCTCCTGGGTCGGATACGCCCGGCGTACCCGCGTCGGATATGTAGGCCCAGCGCTCGCCCTTTTGCAGGCTCCCAATCAGGGCGTCCGATGCAGAGGCTTCATTATGGGCATGCAGTGCCAAGCGTTTTTTATGGATGTCAAAGTGATTCAGCAGGGGCCCACTGTGGCGCGTATCCTCGCAAGCAATTCCATCAACTGCATTCAGTACATGCAGTGCACGCAAGGTGATATCGCCTAAGTTGCCAATGGGCGTTGCGACCATATACAAAGTAGATGCTGGGAAGTCTTGCTGATTCAGAAAATCAGTCGACCACGTATTGGGCGTGAGAGTAGTAAGCATGGAATTGATTATGCAGAAAAAAACCAGAAGGTACGAGCAATTCATAGTGCCCGCTGGGCGGCTATAAAGCAGATTAGAACCCTTGTTTGGCGCATAATATTGCCATGGATACAAAAACACTGAATCGGCTGAGCGAGCGTGCATCCGCACATTTTGTAGAGAGCATTGCGGTAAAGCAAGAGGCCCTAAAGTTACTGCCGGAGCATGTTGCCAAAGGCGTTATAGCCATGGCCAATTGCTTGCAGTCGGGCGGAAAAATATTGGCTTGTGGTAACGGCGGCTCTGCAGCAGATGCACAGCATTTTGCAGCAGAATTGGTGGGCCGCTTTGAGCGAGAGCGAAGGGAGCTGGCGGCGGTAGCGCTCACTACAGATACGTCGATTTTGACGGCAATCGCCAATGACTATCACTACGATGAGATTTTTAGCAAACAGGTTCGTGGCCTTGGTAAAAAAGGCGACATCTTGCTGGCAATCTCGACCTCAGGAAATTCAAAAAATGTTGTTGCAGCCATTGAGGCCGCAAACAAAATTGGCATGCATGTCATCGCCCTTACTGGCAATGGTGGCGGAAAAATAGCAGGGCTTTTGGGAGAGCACGATATTCATTTGTGCGCTCCCTCTACTCGTACCGCGCGCATTCAAGAAACGCATTTAGTTTTACTGCACAGCCTGTGCGATGGCATTGATCATCTACTCTTAGATTAAAAAAGGAAAGCACATGACGCGTTGGATGAAGTGGTCTTTGGCATTAACAACAACGACGCTGCTCAGTGGTTGCGGCATTTTGGCAGTAGGCGCAGTGACTGGCACAACAACCATTCTGGCTGATCGGCGGTCTCCCGGTATTCAGGCGATTGATCTTGGGATTCAGCTAGAGGCAGGAAATCAACTCGGCAAGCGCTATGGCGATAATGCACACATTACGGTCACCTCATTTAACCAAAAGACCCTGTTGACTGGCGAAGCAAAAGACGCTGATATCAAAGGCGGCGCGGGTGCGTACGTCAAAGAACTTAAAAATGTACGATCCGTTTTTAATGAAATTGCCATTGGACCTAATAGTTCATTTACTGCGCGCGCGAACGACAGTTACCTTGCGTCGCGCATCAAAACACAAATGATCTTTACGAACGATTTGCCATCCAACTCCATGAATATTGTGGTGGAAGCAAGCAATGTTTATTTGATGGGCATTTTGACAAAAGCAGAAGCAGAGCGCGCTAAAAAAGTGGCAAGCAACACCAGTGGCGTAAAACAAGTGTTCGTATTTTTTGACATCATTTCAGATGCGGAAAGGTTGCGTCTTGAGCAAGAAGGCAAAGCAGATAGATCACAACCCAATACCAACGTGAACAATTAAGCCGATCACGGTTTAGTAAGCTCAATGCCCATGCATGCATGGGCATTTTTTATGGCTGACTTGGCATTCCATAAAACCAACGCCAGATTTGTTTGGATTGTTTTAGGTTCGTCTTAAGCGCATAGTCGAGGTCGGCCATTCGCTCTTGCGATGCTTCATGCAAAATACTTTGTGCATTTGCTGGCGGCAAAATTAAATACGCATCCGCATCGCCGTAGGCAAATTCCACACGCATACCAAGCTTCTGCGCTAAGTGCATCATCGCCTTATTTTTCGCCAAGCAATGCACAAATAAAGTATCGATGTGCGTATTGCGTGCGTGGACAGCAGCTCGCGCTAAAAGTGCTGCACCAAGACCGCGATGGCGGCTATCCTGCAATACAGAAACTCCAAATTCAGCAGAGCGTGGGCTGTCGCTATCAGACGGCACATAAGCAAGATGCGCAATGCCGATCAGATCCAGCGCGTCATTAAAAATACCAAATAGCGCATCGCGACTGAAATTCAGATTTGCCACATAGCGCTCTATGACCGCATCCGAAGTGGGCGAACCAAAGCGCAGGTGTCGATCGTCGGCCTCTAGGGTCAAAAAATGCCTCAATACGGCCTTTCGGTGCCGATCGCAGAGCTCCCGAACTTGAGGGGTTGGCTTGGAAGTTGGTCCTGCGGCTGCCAAGTTGCTGGATAAGGACTTTGTCATCACCCCACTCTAGCAGAGCTAGATGAATTAATCAGGGTTTTCCCTAATTAATTTAGGTGGCGCCGAAAAATAGGCAATTTTTTAAAATGGAGCAGAAAATGGATTTTTCTTAACTAACTGATTTGTATACGAATTTCAATAAACCTGCAAAAAAAGACCGAAATATTAGGAAAAAGACTACGAAAGGTGTTGACAGCCCCCTACAGGCATGGCATAGTCTCACCTCTCTGCTGAAACGTTTTTTTAAAAGCGATTCAGCCCTCTTTAAAAAATAGTCAATCGATAATTGTGGGTACTGAGTGAACGCATCCAGTCCTTCGGGACAGATGTAAATAAACAGTACTCAATGTCAGTAAAAAGATTTGGTTTTATAACCAAGTCAAT
>JBIILR010000005.1:0-25705 GCA_044338365.1 Polynucleobacter sp.
CAAATCCAGAGCCCACATCCTCCGAACGGCTCATGAGTTCGCGCATCCCATTTAAAAATGCGGCCTGTACTTGGGCTTCCAAATGACTATGGTCTGTGCGCGTAACTGCGGCAACTTCATTTTGGCTAGGCTGAATTTGAGTAGGGCTTACCTTAGTGAGTGCAGAAGTCTCGCTGCTCTGCCATGCACCCTCTTTGGTATTTGACCTTGCGATGTGAGGCGCGGATGGCATCCGCGTAATCGCAGTGCTATTGCATAAAGGACAGGCAAGCATGCCACTGGCCTGCTGGGTGAGGCAATCATCCTCAGAAGCAAACCAGCCCTCAAAGCGGTGGTCAAAGGAACAGGATAGGTTATAGACTTTCATGCCAAGTAGATGGGGGCAAAACTACTAAATTCAATATGGTTTATTTTAATGGTGTTTTTAATCAGCAATGATTATGGCTTGAGGCTGGGCCAAGCCGCGGCGATAGCGGTCCAGCCAGTACGCTGCAATCGTGGTCTTGACGTCGGTGATGGCACCCTCTTCTACCCAGGCTAGCAATTCATCGAGGGATGCAGCGAATACATCCAAAAATTCCTCTTCGTCGAGTTGGCGTTGGCCTTTGCTTAACCCTTCGGCCAAATAAATATCGATGAATTCGGTCGAATAGGAAATCACCGGGTGAATGCGCCGAATGTAACTCCATTTGGTGGCGGTATATCCCGTCTCTTCTTGCAGTTCACGCTGGGCGCAAATGAGGGGATCTTCACCCAAATCAAGCTTACCCGCCGGAATTTCCATGCAGACCCGAGCAACGGGATAGCGGTACTGGCGCTCCAGCAAAATGCGACCATCGTCTAGTATCGCAACAACAGCTACCGCACCCGGATGCGTGAGGTACTCACGCGCTGCTTCGCCGCCATCGGGCAAGCGAACGGTATCGCGTTTCATTTTTAAAAAAATACCGCTGTACAGATCGCGGCTTTCAATGCACTCTTCTTTCAGGTGCGCGTCGCCTTGCGGTAAGTCGTGCAATGATTTTTCGGTCATCAAGAGCGCTCCATAAAAAACCCA
This sequence comes from Polynucleobacter sp., assembly GCA_044338365.1. GTDB lineage: Bacteria > Pseudomonadota > Gammaproteobacteria > Burkholderiales > Burkholderiaceae > Polynucleobacter. The sequence continues at coordinate 1,058 of JBIILR010000005.1, forward strand.
GCTAAGAAGCTGGGTTGGTAGTGTTAGCCGCCAAGCAAGGTGTTTCGCATCACATCCAAACACAAGGCCATTAAAGCGCCTGGGAAGATGCCCAAGACCAGAATGGCAATGCTATTGATACCCAATATGCCGCGCGAGATGCTAGAGCCGGTAATCTCATGTTCGCGCAGTGGCGCATCAAAATACATCACTTTCACAACCCGCAAGTAATAAAAAGCGCCAACCAAGGATGCCATCACAGCAATGATTGCCAACGCAGTGTACTCTGCATCAACCAAAGCCTCGAGCACCGATAATTTAGCGGCAAAGCCAACGGTCGGCGGTATACCGGCCAAGGAGAACATCATCACGAGACCCATAAAGGCAAACCACGGGTGTTTTTTATTCAAACCCTTAAGGCTATCGAGGGTCTCACAGTCGTAGCCCTTTTTCGACAGCAGCATTAACAATCCAAAGCTAGCCAAGGCAGTCAAGGTATAGGTCACTGCATAAAACAGTGCCGCACTATACGCATGGTCATCGAAAACTGACAGCATACCAAGTAACACAAATCCCATTTGAGCAATCGCTGAATAGGCCAACATACGCTTGATGTTGGTTTGCGCAATCGCCGTCACATTACCAATCACCATTGACAATACCGCGAGCATGATGAGCATTGGCTGCCAATCGCTAAACAGCGGCAATAAGGTATTCACTAGCAAACGGAAGAGCAAAGCAAATGCGGCCAATTTAGGTGCAGCTGCAATCAATAAGGTAACCGCAGTCGGGGCGCCTTGATAAACGTCTGGCACCCACATATGAAACGGCACAACGCCCAATTTAAAGGCCACGCCCGCCATAATGAAGACGAGGCCAAAGGCCATGATTAAGTGATTAATCCGGGGATCCGCTACGGCTTTAAAAATCTCAATCAGATCCAGTGAGCCGGTCACGCCATACAGCATCGACATGCCGTAGAGCAAGAAGCCGGATGCCAAGGCGCCCAGAATAAAGTACTTCATTGCCGCCTCTGTGCTCTGGGCATTGTCCTGCCGCATCGCCACCAATCCATAGGTAGAGAGCGCCATCAGCTCAAGGCCAAGATAAAGGGTGAGCAAGTTTGCACCCGAAATGAGGACGCACTGCCCTAGCAAAGCAAACAAGGCCAAGACCATGAAGTCAGGCCTAAACATGCCGCGATCCACTAAGTACTGACGGGAGTAGATCAAGCTAATGAGCAATGCAAAGCAGGAAGCAGACTTCAAGAGATTAGCCAAGGGATCCGCTTGGAATAAACCCATCATGGCGTAGATTGGCAAGTCAGGAATGCGCAAAGCAAATACCGTTCCAATCACAAGCAACAACACCAGTGCGCCGTTGTACACCAGGTTTGCGCCGCGCGGTGTATCAAATACCTCGCGTGCCATACCATCCGCTGCCAGGGGCGTTTCTTTTACAAAAACACTCAATACCAGCAAGAAGCAGGCCGACAGCAGTATTACCAACTCGGGCAAAAGAACAATGAGGTCAAGGATTTCCATATTCTTATCTCGGCTTTACAGTTTGCTAATCGCAACGTGTTCCAGCAAATGGATGACCGCTGGGTGAATGATGTCGGTAAATGGTTTTGGATAAACGCCCATCCACAACACACAAATGGAGAGCACTGCCATCATCAGGAACTCACGGCCATTGATGTCGGTTAAGGCATCGACTTCTTTATTGGCAATCGCCCCAAATAAGACGCGCTTCACCATCCACAAGGAATAGGCCGCACCCAGCATTAGCGCGGTAGCTGCCAATAAACCAATCCAAAAGTCATAATCAACCGCTGCCAGAATCACCATGAATTCACCGACGAAGCCGGAGGTTGCTGGTAAACCGCAGTTGGCCATTGCCATAAAGACCATAAAAACAGAGAACTTTGGCATGCGGTGGATAACCCCACCAAAATCAGAAATTTGACGGGTATGCATGCGATCGTAGAGAACCCCAATCGCCAAGAACATCGCCCCGGAAATAAAGCCATGGGAAATCATCTGAATAATGCCGCCCTCAATGCCAAGCGGACTAAAGAGGAAAAAGCCTAAGGTGACAAAACCCATATGGGCAACCGATGAGTAAGCCACCAGTTTTTTCATGTCCTTTTGGACTAAGGCAACTAGACCGACATAGATAACGGCGACCAAGGAAAGGAATATCACAAAGGGGCCGAGGTACATGCTGGCGTCTGGCGCGATCGGCAAGGAGAAACGCAAGAAACCATACGCACCCAGTTTCAACATAATTGCCGCCAACACAACCGATCCGCCGGTTGGCGCTTCAACGTGCACATCGGGCAACCAGGTATGCAAAGGCCACATTGGCACTTTGACCGCAAAGGCCATAAAGAAGGCAAAGAAAATGAGGATTTGCTCAACAATATCCAGAGGGGCATGATGCCAGGTCTGAATGTCGAAGGTATTGGTAGCGTTGTAAAGATAGAGCATCGCTATCAAGGTGAGAAGCGAGCCAAGCAAGGTGTAGAGGAAGAACTTAAACGCAGCATAAATGCGGTTCTTGCCACCCCACACGCCGATGATGATGTACATCGGTATTAAGGTCGCCTCAAAGAAGACATAAAACAGCATGCCGTCGAGCGCCGAGAACACGCCAATCATCAAGCCCGACAAAATCATGAAGGACGCTAAGTACTGTGAAACTTTTTCAGTAATGACTTCCCAGGCTGCTACAACAACGAAAATATTGATAAACGCCGTCAGAACCACAAACCAAACTGAAATACCATCGACGCCCAGATGGTAGTTAATGTCGTAGCGTTCAATCCAGCTGAATTTCTCGACAAACTGCATTCCTGCCGTTGTTTCATCAAACCGGAAAACCAGGGGAAGGGTTGCAATAAAACCCAGCGCCGATCCGAACAGAGCCAAGTAGCGCACTCCAGAGGATGGGCGCTCCGATCCATAAATCAAAATGATCAGACCAAAAACGATCGGGATCCAGATGGCGTAAGAAAGAATCATGTGGAAAGCTTCAACTTAATAGGCAATATAAATATAGGTATACAAGACCCAGGTCAGCAAGGCAATCAAGCCTAGGATCATGGCAAACGCATAGTGGTAGAGGTAACCCGATTGCAGGCGACGCACGATCCCGGAAAAACGGTCGACCATATGGGCACTGCCATTCACAAAAAAGCCATCGATGATTTTTTCGTCACCGCGGTGCCAAAAAATTCCACCAAACCACAACATGCCTTTTGCAAAAACGGTCTGATTCAATTCATCGAGGTAGTACTTGTGGTCGAGCAATTTCTTGATCGGGGCCAATGCTTCCGATACCTTCGCAGGCAAGCTAGGTACCCACAAATAGCCAATCGCAGCGGTCAGCACACCCAAAACAACGAGTAACAATACCGGCGTACTGAATGCATGCATCGCCATTGCAACCGGCCCATGGAATGCCTGCGCCAATTCTTTCATGACGGGATGCTTAGCAATGTCAATGAAGATCGAATCGCCAAAGAAGCTACCAAAGAGCAAGGGGTCAATGGTGTAAAAACCAATAATGACCGATGGTATTGCCAAGAGGATGAGTGGAATAGTCACGACCAAAGGCGATTCGTGTGGCTTTTCACCTGGCGCTAAACCATGATGCGCATGATCGTCATGACCATGATCGTCGTGCGCATGGTGGCCATGGTCTGCATGGCCAAAACGCTCTTTGCCATGGAAGACATAGAAATACAAGCGGAAGGAATAGAGGGCAGTGACAAAGACGCTGGCCATTACCGCAAACAGGGCAAAACCAGAGCCAGGGATGGTACTAGCTGCTACAGCTTCAATAATCGAATCTTTGGAATAAAAGCCAGAGAAGAATGGTGTGCCAATCAAGGCCAAGCTACCCAATAGCATCATCAAGCAGGTTACTGGCATGTACTTCCATAGCCCGCCCATTTTGCGCATGTCTTGTTCGTGGTGCATGCCCAAAATCACACTACCCGCCCCCAGGAATAAGAGTGCCTTAAAGAAGGCGTGGGTCATTAAATGGAAGATCGCAATCGGATACGCCGAAACGCCCAACGCGATGGTCATGAAACCCAATTGCGACAAGGTGGAATACGCAACCACCCGCTTGATATCGGTTTGCACAATGCCCAAGAAGCCCATGAATAAGGCGGTAATGGAGCCAATCACCAAGATAAAACTGAGGGCCACGTCTGAGAGTTCAAACAGGGGCGACATGCGGCTCACCATAAAAATGCCGGCAGTCACCATGGTTGCGGCATGAATCAAGGCAGAAATGGGGGTTGGGCCTTCCATCGAATCGGGCAGCCACACATGCAAAGGAAACTGAGCTGATTTACCCATCGCGCCAATAAAGAGGCAAATGCAGGCAACCGTAACGAGATTCCAATCCGTGCCTGGCAAGGTTTGCGCAGCAAGAACCGTATTTTGGGCAAAAATCGCATCGTAATTCATGGAGCCAGTGCCAGCCAAGAGCAAACCAATACCCAAAATAAATCCAAAGTCACCGACCCGGTTCACCAAGAAGGCCTTCATATTGGCAAAGACGGCGCTTTGGCGCTCATAGTAAAAGCCAATCAACAAATAAGAAACAACGCCCACTGCCTCCCAGCCAAAGAAGAGCTGCAGCAAGTTATTGCTCATTACCAGCATGAGCATGGCAAACGTAAACAAGGAGATATAGGAGAAGAAGCGATTGTAGCCCTCCTCTTCTGCCATATAGCCAATGGTGTAAATGTGCACCATCAAGGAAACAAAGGTGACCACCACCATCATGATGGCACTCAGTGGATCGATTAAAAAGCCGATATCAAAACTAAGCTCACCGAGCTCCATCCAGCGATAAACCGTGCCATTGAAGTAAAAACCATCCAGAACCTGCATCAGTACATTGCAAGACAAAACAAAAGCGATCATCACGCCCAAGATAGCAATGGTTTGGCAGGCGCCACGACTCAGTTGTTTGCCTAAAAAACCGGTGCCAAATAATCCCACCAACATGCTGCCAATTAATGGCGCAAGGGGTATAGCGCAGAGGACGGGAATAGTGAGGGTCAGTTCCATTGCAGGGTCTTTTTAAACTAGCCTTTGAGGTGATCAAGCTCTTCAGCATTGATCGAATCGAATTTACGGAACAAGGCAACCAAAATAGCCAGGCCAATTGCGGCCTCGGCAGCCGCCACGGTCAAAATGAAAAACACAAAGACTTGACCGGCCATATCCCCCAAGTAGTAGGAGAAGGCAATGAAGTTCATATTGACGGACAGGAGCATGAGCTCAATGGCCATCAGCAAAATGATGATGTTACGGCGATTTAAGAAAATGCCAACCACACTAATTGCAAACAGGATGGCGCTCAAGACTAAGAAATGGGCAAGGGTTACGGTCATTTTGGCTCTCCGCCCGTTTTGCCCCGTTGATCCTGCTTCGCATCCATTTCTGAATCCATCTTCACCATGCGCATACGGTCAGCCGGGTTCACTGCAACCTGATCGGCAATGATTTGGGATTTAGAATCTTTCCGGCGGCGCAGTGTCAGTGCAACGGCTGCGATGATGGCAACCAATAGAATCAGTCCGGCAATTTCAAACGCGTAGACATAATCGACAAAGACCAGGCGCCCAAGGGCTTGGGTATTGGAAACGCCGCCCATCTCTTCCATCATCGGCTGCAAAGGCACTGTAGTACCAATAAAGCCCCGAATCAACACAATCGATAACTCCATCACAATCACGGCGCCGATTAAAAAGGCAACGGGTAAGTATTTCTTAAAATCGCGGCGCAGGTGAGCTAAATCCAAATCCAGCATCATCACCACAAACAAGAATAAGACCATCACTGCGCCTACGTACACCAAAATGAGTACGAGGCTTAAAAATTCTGCGCGCATCAGCATCCACAATCCGGATGCGCAAAAAAAGGACAGCATCAAAAACAAGGCAGAGTTCACCGGATTTCGTGAGGTAATCACCTGCAGCGCAGCAAGCACCAAAATGCCGGCAAAGGCATAAAAGAAAATAGCAAAGAGGGTTGCGGGTTCGAATGTCATAGTGAATTACTTAGCGATAAGGGGCATCAGCAGCACGGTTAGCGGCGATGTCTTTTTCATACTGGTCGCCGACCGCTAGCAACATGTCTTTGGTGAAATACAAATCGCCCCGCTTATCACCAAAGTATTCAAAAATATTGGTTTCAACAATGGCGTCAACCGGGCAAGCCTCTTCACAGAAGCCGCAAAAAATGCACTTGGTTAAATCGATGTCGTAACGCGTGGTCCTGCGTGTGCCATCCTCGCGCTGGTCTGATTCAATGGAGATCGCAAGTGCCGGGCAAACGGCCTCGCATAATTTACAAGCGATGCAACGTTCTTCCCCATTCGGATAGCGACGCAAGGCATGCAAGCCACGAAAGCGCGGAGACTGTGGCGTCTTTTCTTCAGGGTATTGCACCGTAAACTTCGGCTTGAAAAGGTATTTGCCGGTAATTGCCAAGCCGGTCAAAATGTCTTTCAACATTAAGCTACTTAAGAACTGATTAATCCGTTTCAACATAATCGTGACCTAGTTCCAAATATTCCATGGGGAGACAACCCAAGCGCCCACCAACACCACCCAGAAAACAGCCAGGGGAATAAAAATCTTCCAGCCCAAACGCATGATTTGGTCGTAGCGGTAACGCGGCAAAGTCGCCCGCAGCCAAATAAAGCACGACAAAATAAAGAAGGTTTTGGCAAACAGCCAAAAGAATCCAGGGATGTCGCGCAGGATGGGCAAATCCACAATGGGTAACCAGCCACCCAAAAATAGAATGGAGGTCAGTGCAGCAATCATGATCATATTGGCGTATTCCGCCAAGAAGAACATGGCGTAGGCCATGCCGGAATACTCCACCATATGGCCAGCAACAATCTCCGACTCCCCTTCCACCACGTCAAACGGATGGCGATTGGTTTCGGCTACGCCAGAAATAAAGTAAATCAAGAACATGGGCAATAGAGGCAACCAGTTCCACGATAGGAAATTCAGCCCCATATCAGCAAAGATGCCCGTATCTTGCAGCAGCACGATTTTGCTCAGATTGAGTGAGCCTGAAATGATGAGCACGGTAACAAGCGCAAATCCCATGGCGATTTCGTAGGAAATCATTTGTGCCGAAGCGCGCATTGCCGCTAAAAATGGGTACTTTGAGTTCGATGCCCAGCCTGCCAAGATTACCCCATAGACACCGATCGACGAAATCGCAATGATGTACAAGAGGCCCGCATTGACATCGGCCAGAACTAAATCAGCCTGAAATGGAATGACCGCCCAGGATGCAAATGCAGGCATGATGACCATCACCGGCGCAACAATAAACAGGACCTTATTCGAACGGGTCGGTGAAACGATTTCTTTGAGCAGCAACTTAATCGCATCGGCGATGGGTTGCAATAAACCTAAAGGGCCAGTTCGATTGGGGCCAATGCGAATGTGCATCCAGCCAATCAGTTTGCGCTCCCACAAGGTCATGTAGGCAACCGCAGCAAACATCGGCAAGACAATCGCGACGATCTTTAGCAAGGTCCACACCAGCGGCCAAAAAGATCCAAGCAACTCAGATCCAAAGGCGTTCACGGTATTTAATAGCTCTGTCATCGCGATTCCTAAACTCGGCTCACCGTAACGGCGCCGAACATTGCGCCGAGCGCAGCACTTGCAGGCGTACTTGCTGACATACGCACACACCCGGCAGCCAACTGGCTTTCCAACATGGCCGGCATCTGAACCGTATTGGTGCCCTGTGTAATCGCTACCAAATCGCCCTCTTTCAAATTCAGTTCAGCGAAGGTCTTGGCATTTAAGCCGAGGCGATGCGCATTTTTTGCATCGCGGGTTAGTTGCAATGCCGGAGCACGGCGTACGATCGCATCTACACCATAAATGGGCAAGTCCGTCACCCGCTCAAGACCGTTAACGGTTTGCTCTTGCATCAAGCTGAGGGTCGCAGTAAATCGATTATTCAGGCGCTCGGCAATGGGTTTTGCTAAAGCCTCACCGCAAACCTCTTCCGGTGTATTGAGTAAGAAGCCATTTAAACCCAACAAACTACCCATAGCGCGCAATACTTTCCATGCTGGTCTTGCGTCTGCTAATGGGCGTACTGATGGTTGTATGGTCTGTACAGTTCCCGCCGCATTGATAAAGCTACCGACTGATTCCGTGAATGGCGTAATGGGTAACAACACATCAGCCAATTCCAATAGTTCGCTGCTTGCAAACGCAGTAAGTGCGATGACAGTATCGGCCTTGGTGAGGGCTGCACGGCTTTGCTCTGGATTTGGTAGATCAGATAATGGCTCGACATTCAGCAAAAGGACTGCGCGAGCACTGCCATCAAGCAGTGATTCAATACCGGCATTGGCTTTTTGCTGAACAGCCTGTAGCAAGGGAGCGGCGACGGCATTGCCGCCCACTGGCAAAAATCCAAAGGTAGCGCCGGTTTGCTCGGCAATAAATTGGGCTAACACATGCAAATTCGAAGCATAGGGGTGGGCAAACGCAGCAGAGCCTAAGAACACCGCTTTATTGCTTCCAGATAAAAGGCTATCTGCAATGGCTTGCGCCTCTTTAGAAATCGCCCCACCCTGAATGCCTACCGGCAATTGACTAGCGTTTGCTTTTGCAATGGCATTAGCCACTTCAGTCAAAACCGTTGTCCAGCGACTGGGCGCCGCAGCAATACCAAGGAAAGGCATCAACCAGTCGTCTCCACCCGCATCAATCCGAGAAACCTGAAGACCGCGCTTACTAGCGGTACGCAAGCGTGCAGCAATCAGGGGCTGCTCTTTGCGTAAAAAACTACCAATCACGAGTGCCCGATCCAGCTGGCTTACATTGGCAATCGGCATGCCCAGCCATGGCGCAGTTGCAGCTCCGCGCATATCGCTTTGACGTAGGCGCGTCTCTACGCGGTCAGAACCCATTGCACGCACGACTTTTTGCAGGAGATGCAACTCTTCCACGCTCGAAATTGGGTGGGCTATGGCTGCAAGTGCATCAGCGCCATGGTCAGTCGTAATGGTTTTCAAGGAACGGGCGACGTACTCTAAAGCAGACTCCCAGTCTGTCTCGAGCCACTTGCCATCTTGCTTCACCATCGGCACGGTGAGGCGTTCTGCGCTGTTCACGCCCTCATAGGCAAAGCGGTCGCGGTCACTGATCCAGCATTCATTAATGGCTTCATTTTCCAGGGCCACGACCCGCATCACGCGGTTGGCTTTGGTTTGAGCTGTGGTGTTGGTGCCCAAGCTGTCGTGTGGGCTCAATGAGCGCTTACGACCCAGTTCCCAGGTGCGTGCAGCGTAACGGAATGGCTTGCTCGTTAAGGCGCCGACTGGGCAAATATCAATCATGTTTCCCGATAACTCAGAATCAATCGTTTGGCCAGCAAATGTCGTGATCTCAGAGTGTTCGCCGCGATTCACCATACCGAGTTCCATAATTCCCGAAACCTCTTGACCAAAGCGAACGCAGCGGGTGCAATGAATGCAACGCGTCATCTCTTCCATCGAGATCAGTGGGCCCGCATTTTTATGGAATACCACGCGCTTATCTTCACTGTAGCGGGAGGTTGATTTTCCGTAACCGACGGACAGATCTTGCAATTGGCACTCGCCACCTTGATCGCAAATCGGGCAATCCAGTGGGTGATTGATGAGTAAGAACTCCATGACCGAACGCTGCGCTTCAACAGCTTTTGCAGAATGGGTAAAGACCTTCATGCCTTGGGTTACTGGGGTAGCGCATGCAGGCATTGGCTTTGGTGCTTTTTCCACTTCAACTAGGCACATGCGGCAATTGGCTGCAATCGATAGTTTCTTGTGATAGCAAAAATGGGGAATGTAGGTTCCCAATTTATTTGCGGCGTGCATCACCATCGAACCTTGCGGAACTTCGACTGCCTTGCCGTCCAATTCGATTTCAACCATGCTCACGTCTATAAATCCTTCTCTTTTCTAGTAGCGATTAAACGTATTCAGGCACGATGCAGCGCTTGTGCTCAACGTGGTACACAAATTCATCCATGTAATGCTTAAGCATGCCGCGTACTGGCAATGCTGCCGCGTCGCCCAAAGCACAAATGGTTCTTCCTTGAATGTTCGCCGCAACGTCATTGAGTAAATCCAAATCTTCTAGGCGCCCTTGTCCATGCTCAATGCGATTAACGATGCGCCACAACCAGCCAGTACCCTCACGGCATGGGGTGCATTGTCCGCACGACTCTTCGTGATAAAAATACGATAGGCGCAACAGGGACTTCACCATACAGCGCGTGTCATTCATCACAATCACCGCGCCGGAACCCAGCATCGAACCGGCTTTAGCGATGCTGTCATAGTCCATCGTCAGATCCATCATCATGGCGCCTGGAATCACCGGCGCAGAGGATCCGCCAGGGATGACGGCTTTTAAGGCCTTGCCATCGCGCATGCCGCCAGCAAGCTGCAAGAGCTCTGAGAACGGCGTACCCAATGGAACCTCGTAATTACCAGGGTGAACCACATCACCAGACACCGAGAAAATCTTCGTGCCGCCATTATTCGGCTTGCCGAGTTGCAAATACGCTTCACCACCGATTGCCAAAATGAATGGCACGGCAGCGAAGGTTTCGGTATTGTTAATCGTGGTGGGTTTGCCATACAAACCAAAGCTCGCAGGGAACGGTGGTTTGAAACGGGGCTGACCCTTTTTGCCTTCAAGGGATTCCAGCAAAGCGGTCTCTTCACCGCAAATGTAGGCGCCCCAACCTGGAGATGCATGCAGCTGGAAATTAAAGTCTGTTCCTAGTATCGAATCACCCAAGTAACCTGCAGCGCGGGCCTCTTCTAAAGCCTCCTCAAAGCGGGTATAGACTTCCCAGATTTCACCGTGGATGTAGTTATAGCCAACGCTAATGCCCATGGTGTAGGCGCCGATGATCATGCCTTCGATCAGCGCATGCGGGTTGTAGCGCATGATGTCACGGTCTTTGAATGTACCGGGCTCGCCCTCATCGCTATTGCAAACTAAATATTTCTGGCCAGGGAACTGACGGGGCATAAAGCTCCACTTCAGTCCAGTCGGAAAGCCGGCGCCCCCACGACCGCGCAATGAAGAGGCTTTTAACTCGGCAATCAATGCATCTGGCGTGACTTTATCCTTCAGAATTCGGCGCAGCTGCTGATAACCGCCGCGGCTTTCATAATCTTTCAGGCCCCAGTTATCACCAGTGAGGCCAGCCAAAATTAAAGGCTTGATGTGACGGCTATGCAGACTGGTCATGCTGGTAGTCCTTTTGCCGAAGCGCGCAACTCATTCAAGAGCGCATCAATTTTTTCATTGCTCATAAAACTGCACATGGTTTTATTGTTTACAAGCATCACCGGTGAGTCGCCGCAGGCACCCATGCACTCACCCTCTTTTAAGGTAAATGTGCCGCAGGGCGTGGTCTCATTAAAACCAATCCCCAATTGCTGCTTTAAATGCTTGGCAGCGCGCTCACCATTGCTGAGTTGACATGGCAAATTGGTGCAGACCACAATTTTGTGACGCCCAATTGGCTTGGTGTCATACATATTGTAAAAAGTAGCGACCTCGTCTACTGCAATGGTAGTCATCCCCAACAGCGACGCCACTTCATAAATAACTTCAGGTGATACCCAGCCCACTTCCGTTTGTGCCGCAATTAAGCACGCCATGACAGCGGATTGCTTTTGGTCTGCGGGGTACTTGGCAATATTACGCTCCATATCGGCGCGGGTCTTGGCAGATAGTTGCATGGTTGGAGTGTGTGTCATTAATTAGTCCTGGCTACCTATGCGATTAGCGATCAATCTCGCCGAACACAATGTCTTGTGTACCAATAATCGTTACCGCATCGGCAATCATGTGGCCGCGGGCCATCTCATCAAGCGCTGCCAGATGCACAAAACCAGGGGCACGGATTTTTAAGCGGTATGGTTTATTGGCGCCATCCGATACGGCGTAAATTCCAAACTCACCCTTAGGGTGCTCCACTGCTGCATAAGCCTCTCCAGCCGGAACATGAATGCCTTCGGTAAAGAGTTTGAAGTGATGAATCAACTCTTCCATATTGTTTTTCATATCCACACGGGCTGGTGGCGATACCTTGTGGTTATCGCTCATTACTGGGCCAGGATTGGCACGGAGCCACGCAATACACTGCTGCACAATGCGATTGGATTGGCGCATCTCTTCCATACGAATCAAATACCGATCGTAGGAGTCGCCATTGACGCCAACCGGAATCTCAAAGTTCAATCGATCGTAGACTTCGTACGGCTGCTTCTTACGTAAATCCCATTCCACGCCAGAGCCACGCAACATCGGTCCAGTAAAGCCCAGTTGCAAGGCGCGCTCAGGCGTTACAACCCCAATGCCCACGAGGCGCTGCTTCCAAATGCGGTTATCCGTTAACAAATTGCAATACTCATCAACGTTTCCGGGGAAGCGCTGAGTAAACGCTTCAATGAAATCAAGCAAGGAACCGCTCCGGTCTGCGTTTAAGCGCTTGAGGGCACTGCTGCTGCGAGTCTTTGACTCAGCAAACTGGGGCATGCGCTCAGGCAGATCACGGTATACGCCGCCCGGACGGTAATAGGCTGCATGCATACGTGCGCCCGAGACGGCTTCGTACATGTCAAAAATATCTTCACGGTCGCGGAAGGCGTACAAGAAAACGGCCATCGCACCAACGTCTAAGCCGTGGCAACCAATCCACAATAAGTGGTTGAGCAAGCGGGTTAATTCGTCATACATCACGCGGATGTATTGTGCGCGCAGCGGTACTTCGACATTGAGTAACTTTTCAATTGCCATCACATAGGCATGCTCATTCACCATCATCGAGACGTAATCGAGGCGATCCATGTACGGCACACTCTGAATCCAGGTACGCGTCTCAGCGAGTTTTTCAGTTGCGCGGTGCAATAAACCAATGTGTGGATCAGCGCGCTGAATGACTTCACCATCCAATTCCAGCACTAAACGCAAAACGCCGTGCGCAGCCGGATGCTGGGGACCGAAGTTCAGGGTGTAGTTTTTAATCTCGGCCATGCTTAAACGGGGCCTCCGTATTGCTCTTCCCGTACCACGCGCGGCGTAACCTCACGGGCTTCAATCGTGACCGGCTGGTAGACAACCCGCTTTAACTCGGGGTCGTAGCGCATTTCAACATTTCCTGAAATCGGAAAGTCTTTGCGGAAGGGATGGCCAATAAATCCATAGTCGGTCAAGATGCGGCGCAGATCAGTGTGTCCGTCAAACAAAATACCAAAAAGGTCAAATGCTTCGCGCTCAAACCAATTCGCCGAGGCCCAGACGGACGTCAGTGAAGAAACCAAGGGATAGCTATCGTCTGGCGCAAAGACCCGAAGGCGCAAACGCAGATTGTGTTTGACTGACAACAAATGGGTCACCACTGCAAAGCGGGGACCACTATAGCTGCCATCTTGGTAGTCTTGGTAATCGATACCGCATAAATCAATCAGCTGCTCAAAGCCAAGTGCAGGGTCGTCACGCAAAATCAAAGCAGACTCGAGATACGCGTCCGCGCGCAACACCACGGTTAACTCATTCAAGGCTAATGTAATCGACTGCACCCGCCCGCCCAGAGCACGCTCGACGTGGGACTGTAATTGATTCAGGCGATCAGACATTCTTTATGCCTTCCGCGCAATGGTGCTGGTGCGGCCAATTTTGGCTTGCAATTGAATGATGCCGTAGATCAAGGCTTCTGCAGTCGGTGGGCAACCTGGTACATAAATGTCGACCGGTACGATGCGATCACAACCGCGCACCACAGAATAGGAGTAATGGTAATAGCCGCCGCCATTAGCACACGAGCCCATTGAAATTACCCAGCGGGGCTCAGGCATTTGATCGTAGACCTTACGCAAGGCTGGGGCCATCTTGTTGCACAGGGTACCCGCCACAATCATCAGGTCCGATTGTCGTGGCGAAGGACGGAAAACCACACCAAAGCGATCTAAGTCATAGCGGGCCGCGCCGGCATGCATCATCTCTACTGCGCAGCAGGCCAGGCCAAAGGTCATCGGCCATAAGGATCCGGTGCGGGTCCAGTTAATCAACTGATCCGCTGAGGTAGTAATAAATCCTTCTTTGAGTACGCCTTCCAGTGCCATAACGATCACTCCCAGTCGAGAGCGCCCTTTTTCCAGATGTAGACGAATCCCACGATGAACACAAATAGGAATACCACCATGGATGCGTAACCTTCCCAACCGATGTCGCGCAGAGCAACACCCCATGGGAATAAAAAGGCCGTTTCCAGGTCAAACAAAATAAAGAGGATGGCAACTAAGTAATAGCGCACATCGAATTTCATGCGGGCATCTTCAAATGCCTCAAAGCCGCACTCGTAGGAGGAGAGTTTTTCTGCATCAGGACGGGATGGCGCCAAGACCTTGCCCAAAAACATCGGCACTATTCCGACGGCAATGCCGACAAGAATAAAAAGCAAGATGGGGAAGTAATTAGCGAGGTCCAAAGCAATCCTGATCTGAAGGCAGTTTTAAGTCCTAAATTAACTCTAAAAATATCCCAATAAACACGTTTGATTATGGACTAAAAGCCAAATAGAAGAATTGACTTAGAGCAAATCAGTTACCACTTGGTGCCGACGGCGAGACTCGAACTCGCACAGCCTAAGCCACTACCCCCTCAAGATAGCGTGTCTACCAATTTCACCACGTCGGCATTCGTAAAACCCATCAATTCTACTGCAAGAGGACTACCGGTACTGCGCTTAATTCCTACAAAAAATGATGCCATTTCACTATTTTTTGTAGCTGGTTTTTTTATTTTGGTACTGCGGGTTTCGATGGGTCTTGAACTGGGGCCGCAGGCGGATTCACGCCGCTTGCAGCAGGTGCAGTAGTACCCGACATAACACCTGCATCGGCAGGCTTTTTATTCCCAATCCACGTAATCGCAATCGTCGCCGAGAAGAAAACAAAAGCCAGCACGGCGGTAGCATGGGATAAGAAATTAGCCGAGCCACTCGCGCCAAAGACGCTTCCAGATGCGCCTGAGCCGAAGGCTGCGCCCATATCGGCGCCCTTACCTTGCTGCAATAGAACCAATAAGATGATTGCCAGGGCAGAACACACTTGCACCACCATCAACGCTGTTTTTAACCATTCCATGGTTTATCTCCAATTAAAAATTTAGGCTCGGCAAATGGCCAAGAATTCCTGCGGATCTAAGGAAGCGCCACCAATTAATCCGCCGTCGATGTCTGGCATACCAAATAGCTCTACCGCATTGTCAAACTTCACACTGCCGCCATACAAAATACCGATGTGCGACGCGACATCTGCATTGAATTCAGCCAATTGCAAACGAATTTCGCGGTGCATGTCTTGTGCAATTTGAGCGCTTGCCACCTTGCCGGTTCCAATCGCCCAAACTGGTTCGTAGGCGAGCAAGGAATCCACTAAACGGTCTTGTAAAATGGCAATTTGCCGGGCAACCTGAGCTCTGACTACCTCAATCGCCCTACCTGAGTTACGCTCATCGGCAGTTTCGCCCACACAGATCACCGGGGTTAAGCCTTGATCCAATGCTTGCAGGGCTTTTTCCGCAATCAATTGATCGGATTCATTGAACCGATCGCGACGCTCCGAATGCCCAACTAAAACATACTTGCAGCCAAACTCATGGAGCATCGCCGCACTCACTTCACCCGTAAAGGCGCCGCCCATTTCAGCGGAGACATCTTGCGCACCCAGCGCAAGTATTGCAGAAGAGCATGCCGCAATCTGCTGACTGCACTCAGGCAAATAAGGATAAGGCGGGCATAAACCAAAACGCCGTCCTGCGGGCATGCCTTTTTCCATTTCAGCGCAAACGGTTTCAATCCAGTGGCGGCAGTCGGCTTGGCTGCCGTGCATTTTCCAGTTACCAATCACCGTTATCGGACGCATGCCTTAGCTAAGCCTATTTCAAACCGTTAAAACAATCTTACCAACGTGCTCGCTTGATTCCATCAAGCGATGCGCTTCGGAAGCCTGATCGAGGCTATACGTTTTATAAATCACTGGCTTTAAAGCCCCTTGATTCATGATCGGCCAAACCCGATCAAACAGCTGTTTCGCAATTTCACGCTTAAAGGAAACGGATCTTGGACGCAGTGTGGAGCCCGTGATTGTTAAACGCCGACGTAAAATTTGCCCCGTGTTCACCTCTGATTTAGAGCCGCCCATGATGGCGATGATCACAATCCGGCCATCATCGGCCAAGCAGTCAATTTCACGCTGCAAATACGTGCCGGTAACCATGTCCAGAATGACGTTCACGCCCTTGCCGTCGGTGGCTTTCTTGATTTCTTCCACAAAGTCTTGGGTTTTATAATTGATCGCTAGATCGGCGCCCAGCTTGACGCAGGCTGCGCATTTTTCATCGGTCCCAGCGGTAACAAACACACGATGACCTAAGGCTTTCGCAATCAAAATGGCAGTCACGCCAATACCGCTTGACCCGCCCTGAACCAGCAATGTTTCTCCTGCAGCAAGCTCGCCCCGCATGAAGACATTACTCCAAACGGTAAAAAATGTTTCTGGTAAGGCAGCTGCTTCGGGGTCAGTAAAGCCGTTAGGGTAAGGTAGGCATTGTGCGATTGGGGCAAGGCAGAGTTCGGCATAGCCGCCGCCCTGCAGCAGGGCGCAGACTTTGTCGCCCAGCTTGAGTCCAAATTGATTATCGGCATGCGCTAAATCACCACCAATGATTTCGCCGGCAACTTCGAGTCCAGGAATATCGGATGCGCCAGCAGGAACCGGGTAATGCCCTTTGCGTTGCAACACATCGGGGCGATTAATTCCGGCCGCCAGGACTTTAATCAAAATTTCACCCGATCCTGCGCTGGGTAGAGCAGGATCTGGGCGAGTCGTAGGAATCAATACCTCAGGGGCACCAAATTCACGAATTTCAACAACGCGCATCGCACGGTTCCTATTTAAAAAGCACCAATAAAAGCTTAGGCCTGTTCTTCAGTCGATGGCTCTGCTGCGCCGGCTAAAGGAGCACTCGTGCCACCCTCTTCTGCCATTGCCGCTTTGAGCGAGAGGCGTAAACGACCGCGCTCATCTGCAGCCAGTAACTTCACGCGAACCACTTGGCCTTCTTGCAAGACGTCTTTGACCTCCTTTACACGCTCATTGGAAATCTCAGAGATGTGCAATAAACCGTCTTTGCCAGGAAGAATGTTGACCAAGGCACCAAACTCCAGCAACTTGACTACAGGGCCTTCGTAAATCTTGCCCACTTCCGCTTCAGCAGTAATGCCTTCGATGCGGGCCTTGGCTTCTGCCATACCTTCTGCGCTAGTCGATGCGATTGTGACAGTGCCGTCATCTTTAATGTCAATGCTGCAACCCGTTTCTTTCGTCAAGGCCTGAATCGTTGAGCCACCCTTGCCAATCACTTCACGAATCTTATCGGGATGAATCTTGAACGACACCATGCGCGGTGCATGCTCGGACAGCTCAGTGCGGATCGTGCCCATGGCCGATTGCATTTCGCTCAAAATGTGCAGGCGACCTTCTTTGGCCTGTGCCAATGCCACTTGCATGATTTCTTTGGTGATGCCTTGTACTTTGATGTCCATCTGCAAGGCAGTAATGCCGCTCGCCGTTCCGGCCACCTTAAAGTCCATATCGCCCAGGTGATCTTCATCGCCCAAGATGTCGGTTAATACCGCAAAGCGGTTGCCATCCAAAATCAGGCCCATCGCTACGCCCGCAACGTGTGCTTTCACGGGTACGCCAGCATCCATCAGCGCTAAGCAGCCGCCGCAAACCGAGGCCATCGATGAAGAGCCGTTGGACTCAGTAATCTCAGACACCACCCGAATGCTGTACGCAAAATCTTCTGGGCTTGGCAGGACTGGAATCAAGGCACGCTTGGCTAAACGACCATGGCCGATCTCACGGCGCTTGGGCGTACCGACACGACCCGTTTCGCCAGTGGCAAACGGAGGCATGTTGTAGTGGAACATGAAGCGATCGCGGTACTCACCCTCTAAAGCATCAATGATTTGCTCGTCGCGGGCAGTACCCAAGGTAGCAATCACCAAAGCCTGAGTCTCGCCACGGGTAAACAAAGCAGAGCCGTGGGTCCGTGGCAATACGCCATTGCGAATCTCAATCGGACGGACGGTGCGCGTATCACGACCATCAATGCGTGGCTCGCCATTCAAAATTTGGCTACGCACAATCTTGGCTTCGATATCAAACAAAATATTGCCAACCGCAACCTCATCGACTGCGCCATCGGCAGCGAGTTTTGCCATGACGTCTTTGGTAATGGCTTTGAGTTTGTCCGAGCGCGCTTGTTTTTGACGCAGTTGATACGCCTCACGCAATGGTGCATCGGCTAATGCGGTGACCTTTGCAATCAAAGGCTCATCTTTTGCTGCAGCAGTCCAGTCCCACTCAGGCTTACCGGCATCGCGCACTAAATCTTGAATCGCGTTAATGGCAGTTTGCATTTGCTCATGGCCATATACAACCGCGCCCAGCATGATGTCTTCTGGTAATTGCTGCGCCTCTGACTCCACCATTAACACGGCAGCCTGAGTACCAGCAACTATTAAATCGAGCTGGCTGGTTAACTGCTCAGAACGGGTTGGGTTGAGCAAGTACTGACCATCACGGTAACCCACGCGAGCGGCGCCAACCGGGCCGTTAAAGGGGATGCCGGATACAGCTAAAGCAGCGGATGCCGCAATCAATGCTGGAATATCGGCAGGCACATCGGGGTTAATCGACAGCACATGAATCACAACCTGAACTTCATTCAGAAAGCCTTCTGGAAACAAGGGACGCAGTGGACGATCGATCAAGCGTGAGGTTAAGGTCTCACCTTCGGATGGGCGGCCTTCGCGGCGAAAGAAGCCACCAGGGATCTTGCCAGCTGCATAGGTCTTCTCAATGTAATCCACTGTTAAGGGGAAGAAGTTTTGTCCTGCTTTAGCAGAGCGGGCTGCAACTACTGTACCCATGACGACGGTGTCATCGACATTCACAATCACTGCACCACCGGACTGACGCGCGATTTCGCCCGTCTCCATGGTTACCTGGTGATTGCCCCATTGAAAACTTTTTACTACTTTTTTAAACATGGTCATTTTGATCTTTTCCAATTAAGTTCACACCCCATTCACATGAATGTCAGGTGCGTGCTACTTGCGTCGCAGATAAATCAGCGCTACGACACCACTGGAGCGATTGCAGATTACAAGGGATGCCATTCCAGGGAGGCACTGAGCACGAGAGCCCAGAAACTCATTGGAATGACACGATCCCCTAAACGGGTAATCTAAAAACGCTCAAAAAATATGCCACCGCCCTAAGACTGAATCAGTAATGAGTCATTCTCAAGACACGATGGCATGGCGATACGGATACGATTTACTTACGGAGACCTAATTTCTCGATCAATGTGCGATAGCGAGCCAAATCCTTGCCTTTGAGGTAATCCAAAAGGCGGCGGCGGCGTGAAACCATCTTCAACAAGCCACGACGGCTGTGATGGTCTTTGGCGTTGGCCTTGAAATGGGGGGTTAATTCATTGATGCGGGCGGTC
Organism: Polynucleobacter sp.; assembly: GCA_044338365.1. GTDB lineage: Bacteria > Pseudomonadota > Gammaproteobacteria > Burkholderiales > Burkholderiaceae > Polynucleobacter. The sequence continues at coordinate 20,712 of JBIILR010000005.1, forward strand.
AGCAATGCAACCTGTACTTCTGGACTACCCGTGTCGTTTGCGCTACGCGCGTTGTCTTTGACGATTTCCGCCGTTTTGATATCAGCAACTGCCATTTTCTACTCCTAACTTGCGAACACAAGAGCTTTCACCCTAAATTGTGTCGTGCGATTATTAAACATAAAAACAAAAAAGCTTTATAAATCAAAGCCCTCGAATTGTAGCAGAGATCCGAGGGCTAAAGTGGCAATGGTCATTTCCTCAAGAACAAGCCCATTAGAATAAATCCAATAAAAACAATGACTTAGCTATATTCTAGGGTCTATGTCCTTGCTCAAGGCGCCATTTGTGCGTTTAACTTCACTTGCCTTGGATCGTGCAGCTTATTTAAGGCCGATAAGTAGGCCTTAGCCGAAGCAGCGATGATGTCGGGGTCGGTGCCAACGCCATTCACAATCCGCCCTCCTTTGGCGAGGCGTACCGTGACCTCGCCCTGTGACTGGGTACCAGACGTAATGGCATTGACGGAGTAAAGCAGCTGCTCCGCCCCGCTTTTGGCCATCGCCTCAATGGCATTCAGACTGGCATCCACCGGGCCATTACCCTCTGCCTGGGACGTCATCTTCTCAGCGCCCATGTGAAAGACCACCTGCGAGCTCGGGCGTTTGCCAGTCTCAGAGTGCTGACTTAAGGAAACAAAGCGATAAAATTCGCTCTCTTTGGCCGAGGCAGAACCGCTTGTAATGGAAATAATGTCTTCATCAAAGATTTCTGACTTTTGGTCTGCCAAGGCTTTAAAGCGCGAGAATGCGTCGTTAAGCTCGGCCTCAGTCTCGACCGTGATGCCGAGTTCCTGCAAGCGCTGCTTAAATGCATTGCGACCCGATAACTTGCCGAGCACGATTTTGTTGGCTGACCAACCCACGTCCTCGGCACGCATGATTTCATAGGTATCGCGGGCTTTCAAAACCCCATCCTGATGAATGCCAGATGCATGGGCAAAGGCATTGGCGCCCACCACCGCCTTATTGGGTTGCACCACAAAACCGGTGATTTGCGAAACCAATTTGGATGACGGCACGATTTGCGTTGCATCAATACCCACGCTTAAATCAAAATAATCCTTGCGGGTGCGCAGCGCCATCACAATCTCTTCGAGGGCGGTATTGCCCGCACGCTCACCCAGGCCATTGATGGTGCACTCCACTTGCCGCGCCCCACCGATCTTGACACCTGCCAAGGAGTTGGCAACGCCCATACCCAAATCATTGTGGCAATGCACCGACCAAATGGCTTTATCGGAATTGGGGATGCGGGTACGCAAGGTGTGAATGAACTCGCCATACAACTCAGGAACGGCATAGCCAACGGTATCCGGTACGTTAATTGTGGTTGCACCCTCTGCAATCACTGCTTCCAATACACGGCACAAAAAGTCCACTTCCGAGCGGTAGCCGTCTTCAGGTGAAAACTCAATATCAGCCGCTAAATTACGGGCAAAGCGAATCGATTTTTTAGCCTGCTCAAAGACTTGGTCAGGCGTCATGCGCAACTTCTTTTCCATATGCAATGCACTGGTTGCCAAAAAGACATGGATGCGTTTTGCATTAGCCGGCTTAAGAGCATCCGATGCGCGGGTAATGTCGTTTTCATTGGCGCGGGCCAAGGAACACACAATCGAATCCTTGACTGCAGCCGCTACCGCTGAAATGGCATCAAAGTCACCATCGGAGCTGGCGGCGAAGCCTGCCTCAATCACATCCACCTTCAGGCGCTCGAGTTGACGGGCAATGCGGACCTTTTCATCTTTGGTCATGGACGCCCCTGGCGATTGTTCGCCATCGCGTAAAGTAGTGTCAAAAATAATTAACTTATCGGTCATCACTGCTCTCCAATTCACTGCCATCATTTATAAAGGGTACTGCGCAATCCAAAACAAAAACCCCAGCAAATTTGCTGGGGCCGGTAAGTCTGCTTGATGATTTACTGCACTTGCATCACCTAAGCGTTACCCGCCCCGAGCCCAAGGCTCAGTGCTAGAAGAAGTAGCTTAATTGCGTGCGGTTTATTCATTGACATGAATCTAATATACCTTAAATACCAGTTTAGGTCAGCTTACGGCCACTAAACCGTTCCCAGCCCCAAATCACGTAACCTGAAATGGCATAAATCACGAAGATGCCGAACAAGGTTAAGGGGGGATTGGACGAAATCAGCACAAAAGTCAAAATCATCAAGACCATGACACCAAAGGGAACGCGGTAACGGATGTCGAGGGCCTTGCCACTATAAAAGCGTGCGTTCGAGACCATGGTTAAACCAGCATAGATGGTAATCAAGAACATAACCCACGGAATGGCACTATCACGCACAGGCATCTTATTGTCGGCAGCAAGCCATATAAATCCAGCGATTAATGCGCCTGCCGCTGGGCTGGGTAGGCCTTGAAAAAACTTTTTATCGACAACCCCGTTGTTGGCGTTGAAACGCGCTAAGCGTAAGGCGGCGCCAGCACAATAGGTAAACGCGGCCAACCAGCCCCACTTACCAAAATCTTTGAGCACCCACTCGTAAGCAACCAATGCCGGGGCAACGCCAAAAGATACCATGTCGGCCAAGGAATCGTATTGCTCGCCAAAAGCGCTTTGCGTATTGGTCATCCGCGCAATCCGGCCGTCCATGCCATCCAATACCAAGGATGCAAAGATAGCGATTGCCGCCGCCTCAAACTGATGATTCATGGCTTGCACAATGGCAAAGAAGCCGCAGAATAAGGCGGCTGTTGTGAATGCATTGGGTAGCAAATAAATACCCTTATTGCGGGCACGGGGCTTATCTAATTCAAGATCCTCGACCTCAAAATCAACCGAGTCATCAGACTGTTCCTGTAAATCAGAACGATTACGCCCGCGTGAAATGCGCGTGCGATCAAGGCGATTACGGCGACGAAATGGAGTCAATGCGCTTCCTATATTTACTCAAGTAAATCAGGTGAATCAATCAAGGCCTGGTAGACGGGCCAAAGCCGTTCTGGTTGCAGAGACTTTTTCGCCCACACTGACCAAAGGCTCAGCCGTTAAAGGCAAATATACATCGACTCGCGATCCAAAGCGAATGAAGCCGTAACGGGATCCCCGCTTGACGTGCTCACCCACATGGATGTAGCACAAAATACGCCGCGCAATTAAGCCCGCTACTTGAACCAAGGTAACCGTTTGGCCATTGGCATCAATCACCACCGCATTACGTTCATTTTCGATCGACGCCTTATCCAGCGCCGCATTCACAAACTGCCCCGGGAAATACTGCACCTCTTTGATTAAGCCATTGACTGAGCAGCGGTTGGAGTGCACATTAAATACATTCATGAACACGCTAATCTTAATTGCCTCGCGATTAGCATAGGGATCCTGAGTCTTTTCAACCACAACAATCCGGCCATCTGCAGGCGATAGAACCAAATCACGACCCAGCGGCGCAATGCGCTGCGGGTCACGAAAAAACTGCAGTACAAAAAAGAAAATAATCCACAGGGGCAAAGCCCATGCAAAGCCAGCGTACTGCTGAACTAGCACGGTTGCCACTCCAACGACTGCCAAATAGGGCCAGCCTTCTTTTGCAATAATGGGGTGGGGATACATCATCTGTGCTTTGCGCCTTTAGGGTAGTTGTTTAGTTCTTCGACTGATCGACTAATTTGTTCTTTGCAATCCAAGGCATCATCGCACGCAGTTTCTCGCCCACGATTTCAATTTGGTGCTCCGAATTCAGGCGGCGACGTGAGATTAAGGTTGGCGCGCCTGCTTTGTTCTCCAAGATAAAGCTCTTGGCGTATTCGCCAGTCTGAATGTCTTTGAGGCACTGACGCATTGCATTCTTGGTATCTTCCGTCACGATGCGCGGACCCGTAACGTACTCACCGTACTCGGCATTGTTCGAGATGGAGTAATTCATGTTGGCAATACCGCCCTCGTAGATTAAATCCACAATTAACTTGAGCTCATGCAAGCACTCAAAGTAGGCCATCTCTGGCGCGTAACCCGCTTCAACCAAGGTCTCGTAACCGGCCTTAATGAGCTCTACAGTACCGCCACACAGAACAGCCTGCTCGCCGAATAAATCGGTTTCGGTTTCTTCGCGGAAATTGGTTTCAATGATGCCGGCACGACCGCCGCCATTGGCTGTTGCATACGATAAGGCGAGATCGCGTGCCGAACCAGATTTGTCTTGGTATACCGCGATCAAGTGGGGAACACCGCCGCCCTGACTATAGGTACCGCGTACCGTATGGCCTGGTGCTTTTGGCGCAATCATGATGACGTCCAAATCCGCGCGGGGCTGAACTTGACCGTAGTGCACATTAAAGCCATGGGCAAACGCCAGGGCTGCGCCCTGCTTAATATTGCCGTGCACTTCATTCTTATAGACCTCTGCAATTTGCTCATCTGGCAAGAGCATCATGACAATGTCGGCGTCCTTCACCGCTTCTGCTACTTCCTTCACGGTCAAGCCAGCATTGGCTGCTTTTTTCCATGAAGCGCCATCTTTGCGCAAGCCGACGGTAACTTTGACGCCTGAATCGTTTAAGTTCAATGCATGCGCGTGGCCCTGTGAACCATAGCCAATGATGGTGACTTTTTTGCCTTTAACCAGGGATAAATCCGCGTCTTTGTCGTAAAAAACTTTCATGCTATTTCCTTATCTTTGAATCGTAATAAATGGGTTAAATAAATGGGGTTATGCGTACATTCCGAATGAAGCAAATTAGACCTTCAAAATACGTTCGCCGCGGCCGATGCCCGAGCCGCCAGAACGAACGGTTTCTAAAATGGAGGCGCGGTCAATCGAATCAATGAAGGCATCGAGCTTGGAGCCATCACCGGTCAATTCAATGGTGTAGCTCTTGTCGGTGACATCAATAATGCGGCCACGAAAGATGTCGGTGGTGCGCTTGAGCTCTTCGCGCTCTTTACCAACGGCACGGACCTTGATCAACATCAGTTCGCGCTCAATGT
>JBIILR010000080.1:0-7270 GCA_044338365.1 Polynucleobacter sp.
CATACCAGTGCATGGCTTGGCGGATTCCGCCTTCACTCTGGCGCGGGATTCATGGCCTGGATTTAGAGCGCTTAGGCATACCGTCTGAAGCAGAGTACATCAGCATGTATGAATCCAATTCCGGCCGCATCGTCAAATCGAATTGGAATTTTTATATGGCATACAATTTTTTTCGGATCGCAGCCATCTTGCATGGGGTAGCCCAGCGGGCGGTCGACGGCAATGCGGCTGCTACAGACGCTGCTGAAAATGGTAAAAAATCCGGACTGTTGGCGGAAATTGGCTTGGCTTGCGTTGCGAATCCTTAACGCAGTAAATCCGCCAAGCTATCCTGCATGGCTTGCGCCAAAGACGCCCCAGCGCAAACCGTATCTGCAAGGCCCTGTACCTGAGGCAAGATCGCCTGAGAATAGAAGGTGGCGCTGGCTATTTTTTGCAGGGCAAACGCATTACTTGCATCGGTTTGCAGCACTGCCTCTGATAGGGATGCTGATTTGGCCATCAGCCAGCCCCCACTTATAAATCCAAAACACTGCAAGAGCGGATATGCCCCGGTCAATGTCGCTTGAGGATTCGTAGCGTGTTCATGAAGAACCCAATCAAGGGCTTTGCTAAGGGATTGCACTGCTTTTTGTAAATCAGCAGCGATTTGCTGAAGTGGAATGCTGGAGGATGAATTCAAGTCCGTAGCACAAGCCTGTATTTCCGCAAGAAGACGGCGTGCCTCAGCACCCTCATCGCGAACAATCTTGCGGCCCAATAAGTCAATGGCTTGAATACCGGTAGTGCCCTCATAGATCGAGCTGATCCGCACATCACGCAGGTATTGAGCCGCCCCCGTTTCTTCAATGTAACCCATGCCGCCATGAACTTGAATACCCAAGGAGGCAATTTCAATCGCTTGTTCTGTGCACCAGGCCTTCACAATCGGCGTTAATAAGTCCACACGCAATTGACTTGCTTCACGCCTCGCTTTGTCAGGGTGCTTTTGTGCAAAATCGGATTGTGCAGCAGCAAGGTAAGCCAAAGCACGCATAGCCTCCGTTTGGGTCTTCATGCGCATGAGCATGCGCTGCACATCCGCATGATGCACGATCGGTAATTTTTCAGATCGGCCAGCGATTCTGCCCTGTACCCGCTCTTTTGCATAATGGGCTGCGTGTTGATAGGCTCGCTCTGCAATGGCAACGCCCTCAAGGCCCACTGCTAGGCGAGCGTTATTCATCATCGTAAACATATACTCTAAGCCGCGATTCGCCTCACCTACTAAATACCCAATCGCCCCAGTCTTTTCACCAAACGCCATTACGGCAGTTGGGCTGGCATGAATTCCTAATTTATGTTCAATCGATAGGCAACGAACATCGTTGCGAGCACCTAAACTGCCATCCTGATTCACCAACCATTTCGACACAATAAATAAAGAAATTCCCTTCACCCCTGCTGGCGCATCCGGCAGACGCGCTAAAACCAAATGAATGATGTTTTCCGTAAAGTCATGCTCACCATAGGTAATGTAGATCTTCGTGCCGATGATTCGAAAGTGATCGCCCTCGGGCACCGCCTTTGTGCTCACCGCCGACAAATCAGAACCTGCTGCAGATTCAGTGAGGTTCATGGTTCCGGCCCACCGCCCTGATATCAAAGTGGGTAAGTAAATCGCTTGCTGCTCTGGTGTTGCATGATGCTCAATTGCCTCAATCGCACCAGCAGTCAACATTGGGCAAAGCATAAAAGCCATATTTGCTGAATGCCACATCTCATTGACAGGAGTGGCTAAGCTTAGTGGCAATCCCTGGCCACCAAAATCCGTATTGGCTGCAAGTGAATTCCACCCAGCATCACTGTATTGCTGATATGCCTGCTTAAAACCCTTGGGCGTTTGTACGGTACCATCCTGATAAACACACCCAGTCTGATCCCCGCTCCAATTCAGGGGACTCAATACCTGATTTGCAAATTTGGCAGCCTCCTCCAAGATGGTATTAACTAAATCGCTGCTGACATCCTCATAAGCAGGTAAGTTGTTTATGGCTGACATTGGTATGAGGTGATGCAATACAAATTGCATGTCATCCAGGGGTGCGCGGTAATCGATAGGCATTGCTAAACGTCAATCGCCGTTACTGAGCCAGCACGTTTGCGTAACTCAAATTTTTGTATTTTTCCTGTTGCTGTTTTAGGAATTTCACCAAACACTACGGCACGGGGGACTTTGAAGCGTGCTAGGTGCTTTTTACAATGCTCTTGGATATCGTGTTGCGTAGCCACGGCATTCTCTTTTAATTCTATAAAGGCGCATGGGGATTCACCCCATTTTGGATCTGGCATTGCCACTACGGCAGCAGCTAATACCGATGGATGGCGATACAACACATCCTCAATCTCAATACTGGATATATTTTCACCGCCCGAAATGATGATGTCTTTACTGCGATCCTTAATCTTAATATAGCCATCCGGATTCATTACTGCCAAGTCGCCAGAATGAAACCAACCGCCTGCAAATGCCTCGAGGGTTGCCTTTGCATTTTTGAGGTAGCCCTTCATCGCAATATTGCCTTTGAACATGATTTCGCCCATCGTTTCACCATCCGCAGGTACAGGCAGCATGGTGATAGGGTCCATGACGGCAACCGCTTGCTGCAAGTGGTATTGCACACCCTGCCTAGCATTTAATCGGGCGCGCTCGCCAATCTCCATGGCCGACCATTCCGCATGCTGTACGCATACTGCAGCAGGTCCATATGTTTCGGTTAAGCCGTAAACATGGGTAAGATCAAAACCCAACTGCTCCATGCCTTCAATCATGGCTGCAGGGGGTGCGGCTCCCGCTACCATAGCATTCACTTTGTGGTGTATACCTTGCTTTTGCGCATCGGGGGCATTAATTAGCATGTTGTGCACGATGGGGGCCCCACAATAATGGCTTACATGGTGTTCGCGAATAGCATCAAAAATAGCTTTGGCTTCGACTTTACGAAGGCACACATTAACCCCCGCTCGCGCGGCAACCGACCAAGGAAAACACCACCCATTGCAATGAAACAAAGGCAATACCCATAAATAAACCGGATGCCGCGGCATATCCCATTCCAAAATGTTCGAGATCGCATTGGTGTAAGCGCCGCGATGGGAATACACCACGCCTTTGGGATCGCCGGTAGTACCAGACGTGTAATTAAGACAGATTGAATCCCACTCATCTTCGGGTAATGCGTATAGAAAATGCGGATCGCCATTTGCAATAAAGCGTTCGTACTCAACCGAGCCGATTGGCTTGCCTGAGCCAACATAGAGCGAATCGTTGACATCAATCACATAAGGTTTTGCTTTTTTTCTTTCTGCAAGAATAATTAATGCCTCTTGCATCACCGCAGAAAATTCCGGATCAATTAAGACTACCTTTGCCTCACTGTGCTCCAACATAAAGGCAATCGCAGTCGCATCAAGGCGGGTGTTTAGTGCGCACAATACTGCCCCTGTCATAGGTACTGCAAAGTGCGCCTCAACCATGGCTGGAATATTCGGCAACATCACTGCTACCGTATCGAATTTTTTAATCCCAAAGTGATGTAATGCAGAGGCAAATTGACAGCAGCGCTCATAGGTCTGTCGCCAATTACGCCGAATCGAACCGTGAATAACTGCCGTAGCGTTTGGATAAACCCGCGCAGAGCGCTCAATGAATATCAGCGGCGTTTGCGCAACGTGGTTTGCAGGATTTTTATCAAGTCCTTGTGAATAAATAGAATTTTTCATCTGTACATTTTTTTAGTAGCGCATCTTGAGCCACTATATTGGCATATTTAAGATCTAAGGGAGTTACAAAGCCTAATTTATAAAGCGACTTTACTGCCTTGTTTTAACCGAATGCTGAGTAAATCCCTTAGATTTCATTGAGTTGTTGACACTACTAGAGTAAAAATGCTAACTTATGGGTCATTTAATCGAAAACCAAAGCGCATTTTTTATAAATAAACATGCGATGTATGCAGTAGATAACTCAGTACCAATATATGAAATCACCAACAGAAAACCCCGTGGATGCGAAGGTCGCAACTGAAGCGCCTGCAGAGCAGCCCAAAAAGCCAAGCAAATCAAGCTCTAGGCAAAAATTAATTCCGATCGAGGACCTTGATCCCGATGCGCCCCGCTCTGTATTCCAGGAACGCAATTGGAACAAAGAACTCAAGCAGCATTAAGGCAGTTTGCAGTTCATGGCTGACCACTGCGGTCATGCCAAATACGACGCCTATCCTCACGCAACAGGGTAGGCGTATTTTTTTGTCCAGCCGTTTTTACGAGGCGCCATAATTGGGCACCCGTATTCGGAGTTTGTAAAAATGGAATACCTAAATCCTGGTAACGGGCTCGCACCGTTGGGTGCGGATGGTTATAGCGATTGCGGTAGCCATTTTGTGCAAAGGCCCAATCCGGATTGATCGCCTTTAGTAAATCAAATGAGGATGATGTTTTGCTGCCGTGGTGGGGCGCCATGAAGACAACGCTACGACCCTGCCTTGGGATGGGTTGATGGCGTAAACGCTCTACCAGTGCGGCCTCCGTATCGCGCTCAGCATCCCCGGTCAGCCAAAAAGAAGTGCTGCGATTTCGCACCTCGAGGACGCAGCTCATTTCATTGGGCTTACCGCCATAGTGGCTCGCATCAAAATTCACTTGCTCGTGTGGATGCCAGACTAAAAAGTCCACCCCATCCCAGCGCCATGATTGACCATATCGACAAGGCAGCACGGGGACTTTTTTCTGCCGTAATGAGCGCAGCAATGGATTATGGTTGGGCAAAGAGCCCAGCATGGAGTCAAACGTAATTTCACGCAATAGGGTTTGGGCACCGCCCACGTGGTCGCTATCACTGTGACTAATCACCATACGATCAATTTGATTAATGCCCTCCCCCCTTAAAAAAGGCAAGATGATCCGCTCTCCCGCGTCATCTTTCTTGCCCTGAATCGGCCCCGTGTCATATAGGAGTCGTTTTGATTGGGTCTCGATTAGCACTGCAGTACCCTGACCAATATCCAGCACTGTGGCCTGAAATTCACCATGGGCTAAATCGGTCTTAGGTGGAATAAATAGGCAGGCGCACAATGCGCAGCCCAGTAAACGCGATCCCATGGTTTTTCGTATCGGTCCTGGACGAATGGCAAGGATGATGCCCATCAGCGATAAACCCAACAGAATGAGGCCGGGCTGATGCGAGTACGCCACTGCCCAATCCCAACTTGCCATTAACGTTAAGAGAAGCGCGAGCCACTCCATGGCGGTATGTGCTAACAGTAGTAGCGGTCTGGCCACGGCATCCGGCATCACGACCCCAATCATGGCAAGCGGCGTGACAATGTAACTCACAAGTGGAATGGCAATGGCATTTGCTAAGGGCGACACTACCGAGAATTGGTAGAACCAATACAGCGTGCACGGAATTAATGCTAAGGTCACTACGGCTTGCAGACGGCAAGCTTCTTTCAGTGCGTTCGTTATTCGTGCGATGGTACTTAGCTCGAGTTCTTTTCCAGTCGGTATGCCGATTAAGCCGCTGGAATCACCCATTGCATACAGAATGGCAGCAACTGCACCGAAAGACAGCCAAAAGCCGGGGGTATAGGCTGCCATTGGGTCCAACACTAAGACGACGAGCAAAGCCCACCACCAGATGTCAAAGGCGCGCGGTATTCTGCCGGACCAGACGGCAATCGCCACTACCCCAACCATATACATAGTCCGCTGCGCTGGTATCTGAAAGCCCGCAATCCAAGCATAGAAAAAAGCGGTAATAAAACCGGCTGCTGCTGTTACGCGAGGTACCGGCATCGCCAGAGGCAAAGTGCCGCGGCGCCACACTCGCGATGCCAGTAGCGCGCCCAATCCAGCCAGCATGGTGACATGAAGACCTGATATCGAGATCAGGTGCCCAATTCCGGTTGCATTAAACACCCGCCAATCGGCCTGATCAATCGCATTTTGATCGCCCATCACAAGGGCAACCAAGACACCTGCATAAGGTCTGTTGTCGTGCAATAGGCGTTTAATTTTGTCGCGCAAATCCCAGCGATGGCCTTCGATCCATTGCGCAAAAGACCATGGGGCCGCCTGCTCCAACTGCTCACCTGAACGAATTGATCCGTAGGCACTATAGCCCTGATGGAAGAGCCACTGCTCAAAATCAAACCCATGGGGATTCATCACGCCATGGGGTCGCTTGAACTTCACTCGCAACTGCCATTGCTGACCGGGCTGAATCACCGGTATGCGCTCGGACTCCCGCCAGGCAGATGACCAGCTTAGATAAACCCGCCGCGGTAATGTCTCAACATCAACGCCTACCCCACGCGGTAGGCGCGTGTAATTGGTAATTACAAATGCAAATGTGGCGCCTTGGTGATCGCCCCGCGGCAGGCCGTCGACTCGCCCCTCAATCTGCAGATCAAGCCCTTCAAGCGCTGCCGGAAAATCGTACTGCAATCGCTGCTGGGCAAAATACAGACTCCAAGCCAAGCCAGCGAAAGCGCACATCAAGACGATCGCTACTTTACGAAGCGCCGCAATCGGAATCAGTAGTAATAATGCGGTCACTATCAATGCCGAAATAGCCCAAAGCAGTGCATTGACCGGCAATGTTGAGAATAAAAAGGGAAGCGCTCCCCCGGCGATCCACGCCGTAATTGCATAGCGCAAGGGGATTATTTACTGCGAAGTGGGTTGAGGGTAGCCGACCAACGCGGCAGTGCCGTAACTGCATTACTCCAACTAGCGGCAGCAAAATCAGTGATGTCCATCTGCCGCAGCTCGGCTAATTCAGCGGCGATGCGCGGAATGAATTGCGGTGCATTGTGCGCTATCCCCTCCTCGCGTAACCACGCAGGCGGGATATCGGGCGCATCGGTTTCTGTCACTAAACAGCTGAGCGGCAATTGCGTGGCGAGGCGCCGAATCTGCAATGCGCGGGTATAGGTTGCAGCGCCGCCAAAACCCAACTTAAACCCCAATTGAATAAATTGCTCTGCTTGCTGCATGCTGCCATTAAATGCATGGGCGATTCCACTACGAATCTGGCGCTGGCGTAAGGCTTTAAGGATCGCATCTTGCGAACGCCGTACGTGCATTACGACTGGTAAGCCATGGGCCTCTGCTAAGTCCAATTGCTGCTCAAAAAAATAAGCTTGGCGTGTGCGATCAAGTCCCTCCACAAAATAGTCAAGCCCGATCTCTCCAATGCCAACAAAACGCGGATCCTGCAGTGCGCTTT
>JBIILR010000081.1:0-7221 GCA_044338365.1 Polynucleobacter sp.
TACTGGTTGATTTGGATCCACAAGGCAATGCAACCATGGGCTCTGGCATCGAAAAAGCAGAGCTTGATATGAGCGTGTATCAGGTGCTGATTGGTCAGGCAACGGTGGCGGCTTCTGTGCGGCGTTGCGAAAGTGCTGGCTATGATGTCTTGCCAGCAAACCGCGACCTAGCGGGCGCAGAAATCGAGTTGGTAGACCTTGATGAGCGCGAGCTGCGCCTAAAGGCTGCGCTGACCTTGGTGGGCGCTGAGTATGACTTCATCTTGATTGATTGCCCGCCTGCACTCTCCTTATTGACGCTCAATGGACTGTGCGCAGCCAATGGCGTGATTGTGCCGATGCAATGTGAGTACTTTGCCTTAGAGGGTTTATCGGATTTAGTGAATACCATCAAACAAGTGCACGCCAACCTCAATCCGGACTTGATGATTATTGGTTTGTTGCGAGTGATGTTTGATCCGCGCATGACCTTACAGCTACAGGTTTCGGCGCAATTGCTGGAACACTTCGGCGATAAAGTATTTAAAACAATTATTCCGCGCAACGTCCGTTTAGCAGAGGCGCCCTCTTATGGCTTGCCAGGCGTTTCCTTTGATAAGTCATCCCGTGGCGCCAAAGCCTATTTGGATTTTGGTGCGGAAATGATTCAACGAATTCAACAAATGTGATTGAACAAACACCATGAGCACAATGAAGAAAAAAGGCCTTGGCCGCGGCCTAGAAGCCCTCTTGGGAGAAAAGCAAAAGCCGACTGAGAATGGCGCGACCGTATCGCACCTTCCCTTAAGTGCGCTCCAGGCTGGCAAATACCAGCCGCGCCAAAAAATGGATTCAGGCCCCCTTCAGGAGCTGGCTGAAAGCATTCGCGAACAGGGCATCATGCAACCCCTTTTGGTGCGCGCAATTTTCGCAGGTAAATACGAAATTATTGCCGGCGAGCGCCGCTTTAGGGCTGCCGCCCTTGCCGGACTTACCGAGGTTCCAGTCCTGGTGTCGCTGGTAGACGATAAAGGGGCGGCAGCAATGGCCCTGATTGAAAACATGCAGCGCGAGGACTTAAATCCCCTAGAAGAGTCGCAGGGATTGGCGCGCCTGATTGAAGAATTTGGGTTTACGCATGAACAGGCCGCAAAGTCTGTCGGCAAATCAAGAAGCGCCATCAGCAACTTATTGCGCCTGGCCCAATTGGCAAAGCCAGTTCAGGCCATGTTGTTGGCCGGCGATATAGATATGGGCCATGCGCGCGCCCTACTTCCCCTGCCGGGAGCGAGTCAGGTTGCGTTGGCGCAAAAAATCATGGCCCAAGGGCTTTCAGTGCGGGAGGCCGAGCGTTTATCAGCGGTGCTCGCCCGTGCTGGCGGGCAAATGGGTGCGAAAATGCCCAAAAAACCAGCTAACTTTGCCGCCGACCCAGATTTGCAGCGCCTATCACGTGAAATTGCCGATTTAATTGGCCTTAGTGCCGAGTTTAAGCTCAAGGGCAAAGGCGGAGAGTTGCGGATTCGTTTCAGCAAGGCGGACGAATTAGATGCCCTTATAAAAAAACTCGGCATAGAAACCTAAATACTAGATAAGGTAAGGGGCCTATTTGAAAGCGCCAAGCAATCAACCAAACGCCGATGACCCTTGGAAGGAGCCAGAAGAGCCCTTTCGGGTCTATAGCAGCGAAGAAATGCAAGCGCTATTACAAACGAGCTCAGGCAAAAGTAGATTGACATTGCCGTGGCGGGTGGTGGCTGGTCAAATGCTGGCAACCATCTTGGGCTCCCTCATTAGTTGTATTTTTTGGGACGACGGGCGCATTAGCGTTTATACTTACTCGGCCTTTTTAGGTGGGTTAATTGGCGTATTACCCGCGGTACTATTTTTGCTCCGTTTGGAAATTGCAAGAGGCGCTCAGCGCCTGACCCCTGGCGGTTTTTTGTCAGCACTTGTTTCTGGTGAAGCAATAAAAATTACCGCTACAATCGCAATGTTTATTTGGTTAGCGTTTAATTACGCAGAATTAAAGTGGATACCGCTGTTGCTGACTTATATTGTCACACTCAAATGCTATCTTCTTGGTCTGTTTTGGCGTTAACCAGCATTTTGTAAAAAGGGATTGCTTAAGATGGCAAGTGCAGTAACTGGCGCTCCTAGCGAGCCGTTAACGCCTACAGCGTACATTGCAGAGCATTTGCAAAATTTAAACAATATTGGCGGACCCCAAACCTCAATTATTGATTTCAGTGTTATTAATTTAGACACTATTTTTTGGACCCTTGCTATGGGCCTATTGACGGTTGGATTTTTGCTCATTGCTGCACGGCGAGCAAGCCCAGGAGTGCCTGGGCGCTTCCAGGCATTAATCGAAATCCTAGTCGAAATGGTCGAAACGCAATCCAAAAGCATTGTGCACGGCGACCGAAGCTACATTGCACCGCTCGCGCTCTTTGTGTTCTGCTGGATCATCCTGTTAAATACACTTGATCTTGTGCCAGTAGATTGGGTAGTGGGCGTGAACCACTTCCTTGAGAATTTAGGTTTGCATGTGCCGCATCATAAGTTAGTACCTACAACCGATTTGAATGCGACATTAGGTTTGTCCTTCGCGGTTTTGTTGCTGGTTTTTTACTACAGTTTTAAGGTAAAGGGCCTGGGCGGATTTGTACACGAGCTCCTTTCCGCGCCATTTGGGGCAAAGTGGTACTTGGCCCCATTTAACTTAGTTCTCAATATCATCGAGTACATCGCCAAAGGGGTTTCCTTGGGCATGCGGTTATTCGGCAATATGTATGCGGGCGAGCTCATTTTCTTGCTTATCGCATTGCTCGGCAGCATTTGGACCTTTAGTCTCGACCTGAGCATGCTTGGTCTTGTAGGACACGTCATTGCAGGGTCTGCTTGGGCCATCTTTCACATCCTCGTTATTTTGTTGCAAGCGTTTATTTTTATGATGTTGACTTTGGTCTACATCGGCCAAGCACATAGCCACCATTAACCGTTTTATTTTTATTACCACTTTTATTACTTAGGAGTCATCATGCAAGAATTTTTAGCAAATATTCAGGGTTTAACTGCAATCGGCATCGGCCTCATTATTGGTTTGGGCGCACTGGGCGCATGTTTAGGCATTGGCCTAATGGGCGGAAAATTTATTGAAGGCGCAGCGCGTCAGCCCGAGTTGATGAATGAATTGCAGACCAAAATGTTCTTGTTGGCTGGTTTGATCGACGCGGCTTTCTTGATCGGCGTTGGTGTTGCGATGTTGTTTGCCTTTGCAAACCCATTGTTGGCCGTTATTAAGTAATTGTTCTGACGCGGGCAACGCTGTGTTGTCCGCATGCTCTTAACAATACTGAAAGGAATACCGTGAATCTGAACGCGACCCTATTCGCGCAAATGATCGTCTTTTTTGTTTTATGGTGGGTTGTTGCACGTTTTGTGTGGCCGCCACTGGTAAAGGCTTTAGACGAGCGCGCTACCAAAGTTGCAGAAGGCCTGGCCGCAGCCGAGCGTGGCAAAGCTGATCTGGCGTCTGCATCCAAGCTGGCAGAGCAAGAATTGGCCCGTGCTCGCCAAGAAGGCGGACAGCGCGTAGCTGAAGCAGAAAAGCGCGCCCAAATGAGCGCAGAAGAAATTCGTAGCAATGCACAAGCAGAGGCCGCACGCATTATTGCCCAAGCAAAACAAGACGCAGAACAGCAAGTTACCCGCGCCCGTGATGCCTTACGCATCGAAGTAGCGGCCTTGGCGGTGCGTGGCGCCGAGCAAATTTTGCGTCGCGAAGTTGATCCAAAGGCCCACGCCGCATTGTTAGATCAACTCAAGGCAGAGCTCTAATATGGCTGATTTGGCTACCATTGCCCGTCCTTACGCGGAAGCGCTTTTCTCAAGCGTGAAGCCTACAGAATTCGGCTCTGTTTTGGTTCAATTAACCGAACTCGCGCAGTTGTCCTCCATGCCGGATGTGGCGGTGTTGGCTAACAACCCCAAGATTTCGGCAGATGAGCTTAGCAAATTACTGAGCAGCATGGTTAAGACGAAGCTGGACGATAAAGTCAATGCGTTCTTGCGCTTGGTGAATCAAAACCACCGTCTAGCGGCAATGCCTGAAATTGCAGCCCAATTTGAATTATTAAAAAATCAAAGCGAAGGCGCTGCAGAGGTTCTCATTACCAGTGCGTTTCCACTTGAAGGCGATGCATTAAGCAGTTTGTTGGCAAGTTTGAAAAAGCGGTTTGGCGGCAAGGAGTTGCGCCCAACGATTGAGGTGGACCCTAGCTTAATTGGCGGCGTCCGGGTTCAAGTTGGCGATGAGGTATTGGACAGCACAGTTAAGGCCCAATTGGCCACAATGCAAGCAAGCTTAAGCGCATAACCTTTCACTAAGAACATACGAAATAATATCCAGGAGTAATTGATGCAACTGAACCCTTCCGAGATCAGCGAACTGATCAAGAGCCGAATTAGTGAGATGGGGGTTGACTCCCAGCTGCGCAACCAAGGCACCGTCATTTCAGTAACCGACGGTATTTGCCGCGTGTATGGCTTGTCTGGCGTGATGCAAGGGGAAATGTTGGAATTCCCTGGCAATACCATTGGTCTTGCGCTGAACTTAGAGCGCGATTCCGTGGGCGCGGTTGTACTCGGTGAGTACACCCATATTAAAGAAGGCGACCCGGTGAAATGCACGGGACGCATTTTAGAAGTTCCCGTTGGTCCAGAGCTCCTGGGCCGCGTTGTAAACGCCCTCGGACAGCCAATTGACGGAAAGGGCCCAGTTAATGCCAAGCTAACCGACTTTATTGAAAAAGTTGCCCCAGGGGTGATTGCGCGTCAATCGGTTAGTCAGCCAGTGCAAACCGGTCTAAAGGCGATTGATGCGATGGTTCCGATTGGCCGTGGCCAGCGTGAATTGATTATTGGCGACCGTCAGACTGGTAAGACTGCTGTTGCTGTGGATGCCATCATTAACCAAAAAGGCAAAGGCGTGTATTGCGTCTACGTTGCGATTGGTCAAAAAGCATCGACGATTGCCAACGTCGTGCGTAAGTTAACTGAACTCGGTGCAATGGAATACACCGTGGTGGTTGCTGCAAGCGCGTCGGAATCTGCCGCGATGCAATACCTCTCCGCATATGCCGGCTGCACTATGGGCGAATACTTCCGCGATCGCGGTGAGGATGCCTTGATTGTGTATGACGACTTAACCAAACAAGCGGTAGCCTATCGTCAGATTTCCTTGTTGCTCCGCCGCCCACCAGGTCGCGAAGCCTATCCTGGCGACGTGTTCTATCTCCACTCCCGTTTGCTCGAGCGCGCTGCACGCGTGAATGCAGACTATGTAGAGAAATTTACCAACGGCGCAGTAAAAGGCAAGACCGGCTCGTTAACTGCCCTGCCTATTATTGAAACCCAAGCGGGCGACGTTTCTGCATTCGTTCCAACCAACGTGATTTCGATTACCGACGGCCAGATTTTCTTGGAGACCGACCTCTTTAACGCTGGCGTACGTCCAGCGATTAACGCCGGTATTTCTGTATCGCGCGTGGGCGGTGCTGCACAAACTAAAGTGATCAAAAAATTGTCTGGCGGTATTCGTACTGACTTAGCACAGTACCGTGAGCTAGCTGCGTTTGCGCAGTTTGCATCTGACCTTGATGATGCAACGCGTAAGCAGCTCGAACGCGGCAAGCGTGTTACCGAGTTGTGCAAACAGGCGCAGTACAAGCCCTTGCAAGTTTGGGAAATGGCCGCCTCACTTTATGCAATGAATAACGGCTACTTTGACGACCTCGAAGTAAAGCATGTACTAGCATTTGAAAAAGGCTTGCAAGATCATCTCAAATCAAAATATGCAGACTTAGTTGGACGCATTGAAGAAACCAAAGACTTGAGCAAAGACGATGAAGCTGCATTACGTGCTGCAATTGAGGACTACAAGCGTTCAGCCTCCTTCTAAGAGGACACGCATACATCATGGCAAGTACAAAAGAGATACGGTCTAAGATCAAGAGCGTGCAAAACACGCGCAAGATCACAAAGGCAATGGAAATGGTCGCCGCATCGAAGATGCGGCGTGCCCAAGAGCGTATGCGCAATGCGCGCCCCTATTCTGAAAAAATTAGGGAAATCGTTGCAAACCTAGCAAAAGCAAATCCCGAGTACCGCCCTGCCTACATGGTGGTGCGTGAGGTTAAAAAAGTGGGCACCATTTTGGTTAGTACCGACAAAGGCCTCTGCGGCGGTCTCAATACCAACGTATTGCGCTTGATTACAAACCAAGTGCGTGAAATGCAAGAAAAGAAACTGAGCATTGAATTTACGGCCATTGGATCAAAAGGATTGCAATTTTTAAATCGCTCAAAAGCAAAGTTGCTGTCACAAACCATTCAATTGGGCGATACGCCCCACATGGACACCTTGATTGGTGCCATTACTGCACAGCTCGAGGCCTTTGAGCGCGGCGAAGTGGATGAGGTTTATCTTGCCTATACACGCTTCGTGAATGCGATGAAACAAGAGCCGGTATTAGAAAAGATTTTGCCGCTTGCGCCCAATGCGATTACCGCCGGTGAAGGTAACGCAGCATCATGGGACTATATTTATGAACCCGACGCCGAGTCGATTTTAAATGGCCTGTTAAAGCGCTATGTTGAGGCTTTAATTTATCAGGCGGTTGCAGAAAACATGGCCTCAGAGCAATCTGCACGGATGGTTTCAATGAAAGCAGCATCCGACAATGCGAAGAATGTCATTGGCGAGTTGCAATTGGAATACAACAAAACCCGTCAGGCCGCGATTACAAAAGAGCTTTCAGAAATTGTTGGTGGAGCGGCAGCGGTTTAAGCTGGCTGCATTTAGAAGTACGACAGAATTTAGGAATAAATCGGAGAGATGCGATGAGTAACGGAAATATCGTGCAGTGTATTGGTCCTGTGGTGGACATTCAGTTCCCACGTGACAGCATGCCAAATATTTATGATGCCTTGACATTGGTCGAGAGCGGCGAAAAATCATTTGTTGAAAAAGGCTTGACCTTTGAGGTTCAGCAACAAATTGGCGATGGCGTAGTGCGCGCAATTGCCATGGGCGCAAGCGATGGTCTGCGCCGTGGCATGGAAGTGGTATCAACAGGAAAAGCCATTTCCGTCCCCGTTGGCCCAGCAACACTCGGCCGCATTATGGACGTTTTAGGCCGCCCTATTGACGATGCGGGCCCGATTGCAACCCAAGAGC
>JBIILR010000082.1:0-7156 GCA_044338365.1 Polynucleobacter sp.
ACTAGCCAGCATGCCAATCTTCACTGCATCTACGCCAATGTCGCTGACCACCGCATCAATTTGCGCCTCAATCACATCCAGATCAATTCCCTGAATTTTTGTCACGCCAAGGGTGTTTTGCGCAGTGATGGCAGTCACTACGGTCATGCCATACACACCCAAGGATGTCATCACTTTGAGGTCCGCTTGCAGGCCTGCTCCGCCACCGCTGTCCGAGCCAGCAATTGTCAGTATTTTAGGAATGCGTACCGCAGTTTTTTTACTGGTTTTCATACTGATATCTTAGTTGGAAATACGCTCTTTTGGTTTTAATGTTGCCGATAAGCCAATTCCGATCACAATCAATAAAAAGGAGAGTCCATGAAATCCCTGCGGCGACTCCCCTAGAATCACCGTAGATAAAATCGCAGTAAACAGGGGTATGAAATTGGCAAAGAAAGCGGCTACCGTTGGCCCTGCTTTGCTAACGCCTAGACCCCAACAGCGGTATGCAATCAAGGATGGCCCAATGGCTACATACAAAATGAGTAGGCAGACCACAACACTGGGATCAAAATGCATGTAACCACCCTGCCACTCCAATACGGTAAATGCAGAAGACCACATTAAGCCAAATAAAACTTGGGCAAGTAAGAAGGCATGCCAAGGCCAGCTGCGCTCTGAACTGCTTCCCGGTTTTGTCAGCAACCAACTATAAAACGCCCACAGAATGGTAGCTAAAACCATCAGCAAGTCACCGTATAAAAACTGGACTTGCAAAATGGCTATCCAATCCCCTCTCGAGAGAACGACGCATACCCCCAAAATGGAAATGAGGGCTCCAATGACTTGGTAACCATTCGGTCGACTACCAAAAAACAAAGCACCAATTAACAACATCCAAATGGGCATGCTTGCCCCGATCAAGGTCACATTAATGGGGGTGGATGTCTGAATCGCCATGTAGAGCAGCATGTTGTATCCACCAACCCCACATAAGCTGAGCAAGAGGAAGCGTTTTTTATTCGCCCAGAGCGCACTATTAGCTCTCAAAATCGATACCCCAAATGGCAATAACACTGCCATGGCCACCACGCATCGCACGGTGCTCAGCAACAAGGGAGATATCTCCCCAACCAGCAATCGACCCACCACGGCATTGCCTGCCCAGAGCAATGCAGCTAGCATTAGATACAGCATTACACGCAGGTCGATATGGCTCATATTTAAGGCAATTATGTAAGATGTTGTATGATATTGGCTATTGCAATTCCTCGATAGCTCAGTCGGTAGAGCGCCGGACTGTTAATCCGTAGGTCCCTGGTTCGAGCCCAGGTCGAGGAGCCAAATACCTAGTTGACCGTAAAGACGGTCATTCGTTCGACGGATTTCTCCATCGAAGTTGACCACTATGCCTAGAAGGGTTTTGAAATACGATAAGGTTCTTTTTTTGGGTAATGCCGTCACTCAACAGGGCTTGGCGATTACCTTCCCGGGCAAGTAGTGGGCGTATAAATAACCCATTTGTAAGATGAATTCATCGATTCCCTGCAATAAGTATTCGCACTATTTTTTGGGTAAACTTTTGGATGCCGCCTTGGATTGGACTTAGCAGAAGATTTGGTCAATACCCAGGGGCAAGATCAAAAATTCAATTGTTCTTAACTTCAGGGCTTATCGCTTCAACATTACCTTGAATTTCCGATTGCTTTTGTACTGGGCCACCGTAAGTAACTTCTTTTCTTTCCTCAGAATTCACTTCTTCAATCGATTTTTTAGGGCGCTTGGATTGATATCTTTTTCTGGGAGATTCTTCGAATACTGGTACAGCATTCGCCTTTGCTTCCAAAGCAATATTGAAGTTAAATAAATTAATATTGGTTTCACTTAACTCAGCAGCCTGAACGCTCCATAGATAGTTGGATACCAAAGAGAGAATGAAGGATGCCAGGGCGAGGATTCTAATTTCAGGGGAGTTGATATCTATCAAGCCGCGACCTAAACCAAACAAACTTAACAAAAGTGCTAAGACCATCAGTATGGCGTATGGCCAAAATGCCAAAGAAATAAGCTTGAGATACAGTGAATGCGAGATTCTACCCATCTGTCCCGAAAACCAAGCCATGTAAATATAAATGGCAGCCAAAGGAGTAAATAGTAAAGTTTCTAGGCTAGACAGTGGAGCGCCTAACACACGGGTAGATTCAAATAGAAAAACCACCACAGCTAGAGCAATCAAACAGGCGATAGCCGGTATTTTCGGAATGGGATTTTTTCCAAAACGGGCTATTGCACTCAATTGGGTTAATCCGCCAAGAACAAGCAAGGCGTAACTCCCAATCCAATATCGCGTTAAAGGATCTTGTGCATAATAAACTAGGCCACCAAAACCAAAACCAAAGAAAAGTTGTGCAAGAACCCAAAAACGGCTACTGCGCTGCTCATCCTGCAAAGTCAATGCCTGAATAATTCCATATGACAAACTGACTAAAACAGTCAAATAAACTACAGTTAAGTTATCGATAGTAAACACAGTGCTTTTCCTCAATTAAACGCTACAAAACTACAAAAACAGAAGGTATTTTAAATATTTTTTGGAGAGAATAAAGTCAAGAAATGATAAAAATCTCATTCACATTATTCAGCCAAATTATTTTAATCAAACTACGTATTTAAAAACCAGCCTCTCTGATAAAAACTGCCAGGCCATTTCTAATAACATCGCCAAGAATGGACTTAGGCCAAGCGAAAATGACTACCCTCCCCCGGATATAGCCAGTGGATATCTTGGATGGATGCCCATCTACTTTTAAACGTACCCGATAGATTGCACGCTCAGGTATTAACTTATTATTTTGAGGCCTGACCAATATCTCTCCGCCCGCGACTGAAGAGAGGGAGCCTTCCGTTAGAACTCGAGTGGCATCCTTTTCAATGCTGATCACAGTTAATCCAACGCCCCTAAGCCCTGGAGCATCTGGAATAAAGCGGCCCCAATTACCAGTATCTAGGCGGCGCAGATCATCCTCGTCGACGTAGCAATCCACTATCCAATCTTTATCCGTAATGAGAGTCACCAATGAAAAGGATTTGGGTACCCATTCGCCGAGAAATAGGTCTGGATCAACATCTGCAATGAGGCCTGCAAATGGTGCCCTCCGATTCAGCCGCTCATATTCCCTTAGTAGCCCGTCTAGTTCATTTTTTGCAGAGATAAGCTGCTCTTTTAAGATGGGCTGTTGATTAATTGTTTTTAAATCAAATCCAGATGAGCCGAACTGGCGATTGAGTACCTCAACCTTTGTTTGTAATTGACGTATTTTCTTCTCTAATTCTGGAACTGAAAGGCCGATAATTTGATCGCCCTCCTGTACTTGGCTGCCAATGCTGGGCGGTAATTGTGTTACCTGCGCCGGCCGCGACGCAAGAACATTGAAGCTTTTTTCAGGCCTCAACATCCCTTGGGTATTAACAGTCAAGTCGAATGGAATCAGCAAAAAGGCAATGGTGCCTAGGGCAATATAATAGGCTGGTCTGTGCCGAATTACCGGACCAATTTCCGGCCACCTCTTTCGCCAGTATTCTAATTCTTGATAAATAGGCCTAGCGATAAAGAACCAGATCTCAACCAAAAACAGGGCAATACCCAATGCCTTAAAAAAGTAGTGATAAATCAATATCGCAATACCAAAGAAAACGATCAGGCGGTAGACCCAGGTAGCAAAAGCAAATACGATAAAGAATTTTTGCAGCTCGGCACTGAGCTCTTCTGGCGCAGGATCCCCTAAACCAAACAACTTCTCCCTTAACCACCAACGCGCATAGGCACTTGAGCGATTGTGCAGATTGGGCATCCCAATGGTATCGCATAGCAAGAAATAGCCATCAAAGCGCAGAAAGGGGCTGGCATTGATTGCCAAGGTCCCAGCAATGGATGTGGTACCTAGGAAAAAAAACAAACTTTTAAATGCGCCGTCTGGCAATACGCTCCACATAAAAATAGACCAGGCGGCAATAACGAGCTCGGTAGCGATGCCCGCGCTAGCAATCATCCATCTTTTTTTATGAGAATCTAACTTCCAGGATTCGGTGACATCGGTGTAGGCCATTGGCCACATTACTAAAAATGCGACCCCCATCGTGGGAACGCGACAGCCACACTTTTTAGCCGCAATAGCGTGACCCACCTCATGCAATAGCTTTACAACCAGAATAGCGCCAGCATAGCCCAAGATACCTTCAATACTAAATGTATCGACTAAGGTTGTACTAAAGGAATCCCATTGCCTAAATACGCCCCACAATCCAATAACAAATAGTAGAAGTGTGAGCTGATAAAAACGTTTATTAAAGAGAAAATGAAGTTTTGGTAATAATCTGTCTAAGGTCTTATCCGGTCGCAATATCGGGATCCGAAAAAATAAATACCCATGCAAAATGGAGTTAAACCAACTCTTACTTCGACTTTGGTTTTTACGATGCAGATAACTGGCATCTTGCGGTGAATATTGGTATACCAATTCGTTATCCGATAGAAATTGTGATGTCGCATCCACATCATCTACGCTTACGAATAAAGTACTTTTCTCATTGATAACTTGGCAAATTTCATCCGCGTTACCTAAATCCAATCGAGAAATGATTTCAAAGGCGACCCAATCAATTTGAAAGTATTGATTTCTAGCGGGGTCATGCAGCGTCCACGTAGGAGCACCGTTTTTGTCGGCCGGACCAGGATATAGGGTTAAATCCTCGCGTAGCTTTGGCCATGGTTTTTGCTGTATTTCCATTGACCTTAGACGCCTAAAAATTGACGAAGCGCAGCCAGTGGACGACGTAGCACCCAGTAGGAGAGCGGCACGAATTGTCCATTTATCTTAGCGGTGCCCTTTAATCCAACACGCGGGCCTTTATCACCTGGACTCAGGCTAGCCCTAACTCGATAGGCATAACCCCCATCCGGTCTTAGAATGGGCTCATGGCCCTCATACCTCAAATAACCGGTTACCGGTGAGAATGGCATGGCATTTAAGTAAAGAGTGACGCTAGAGGCTTTGGGCACTTCAATCGCCTCTCCTACCGGAATCCAACCCTCAATCTCCACATCACCACTAGTGGCTACCACCATGACTTTTTCACCGGCTTGGACTGGCTTGCCAATCCACTCCGAGGGATCATCAAAAATAACAATGCCATCTCGTGGCGCCACAATTTTGGCTTTATTCAGTAGCTCTTTAACGTAGTCAGCTTCCATTCTTTTCTCGGCTGCTTTACCCTCTTGTGGGACGAGCAGACCACGACTCTTAGAATCGGTTAAACCTTGCAAAGAGCTTTGGCGATACTCTTGCGTTGCGATCTGTGTTTCTTGTTCAGCGACCTGCAGGCGACTAAGCAAGGTAGTGAGGTCCAAATTAAATAGGGGCTGCCCTTTTGTAACTTCTTGGTTTGGGGTGACATAAAACGCATCAACAATGCCTTCAATTGGTACGCGTATGATCGCTGGGTTTGCTGGCACCAACTCTCCGGGCACTAAAACCGTTAAGCGCACCGGAAATAATAAAAACATCCAGATTAGCCAAGTCCAACGACGCTTTTTATCGCGCCAGATGGCTTTCGCTTCCGTAATCACCACTACCCTTGTGCCTTTAACGCCTTGGGCACGCAACCAAACCCAAGATGCCTTTATCCAAGCAAGGGTATCTTGATAGAGTTGCTTAGCCTGTGTAAGAATTTGCTGTGGATTATTGCGGTATTGCTCATAAACAAACTTTGCCCCCACAAGTACATCCAAGGTATATGTCTTGATCTCATTCCAAGTCGGTACATATTCCTGAAACCGTATCCAGATCCGCGTAAGTTCGCCATAGACCGTTGGCGTATCCATTCTGTTCCAGGAGTAGGACCAAATATCGACCCACTCTTTTAAATAAGGGATTTCAGTCTCGGTAAATTCAGCTTCTTTTGCGAGCAATAGGCCGGCTCTACGCTTCCCTCCAGAAATCGGTAGCCAATAGGCATTCGCCGGTAGATAAGTGCCCCACTCTTGTGTGAGTGCTTCATTGAGCATTGCGGGGCTTACTTCACATGCATCTTGCTCAATTAGTAATTCACAGACAGTATTCAACCAAGTAATGTATGGTGAATTTCTATCTACAAAAGAGACCCCAGACTGAATCACCACCCCTTCATCTTCTATCCACAGCGCACCAAGCAGATAAGGAAGCAATTGATGGGTTTGATTAACTAACAAGAACTGCAGTGCCTTATCAGACTCCGCTTTTCTAGCCTGTCGGGCTAAATTAATCAAGATCATCGGGGTCGGAATCTGAGCGGGAACCTCTACCGAACCGGTCATTGATTAACCCCTGCCGAAGGTAATGGCAGATCTAATCTGACTACTGAGGGATTCCTTACCAATAAAAGCAGCTTTTGGAACAACCTTCACTGGTGGCTTAATATTCAGCTTGGTCTTAGCCTGATCACCCTTATCATCCGTGCCAATGATCTGAATCTCTACCGAATCCTTGGCATCCTGTGGCATGGAGATCTCAAACTTCCCGTTAACTGGATTGAACTTAATCCAATCTGGCAGTGGTTTACCATCCTTGGTATAGGCCGTTAATTTGATATCGCCTTTGCCGCCGACGAAAGTACTTGGAGGCAGAATATACGTTGCCCTTCCATTGGCATCCAATTGTGCATATGGTGGCATTACTGGATTACGTAGCTCAATATCGCTAGGTGGAGAAAGAATTGCATTGGTATTGATAGTGCGCTGCGCATTCTGTATCTCGTCTCCCACCCTATCGAACGCAATATAAGGAGTGTGATTGGAGTACTGCAATACTCCACGATTACCAGTGGTATCGCCATAGGGCAAGCTAAATTGGTTAATACCACCTGCAGATCCGTTGAAATCCAAGACAACCGTATTGAACTCGTAATGCCCCATCTTTACTGGCGGATGCTCAAAAGGCTTCTGAATGTAGGGTACGGTTGGGATTCGACGAGATGCTAGAGCTACTACAGCCTCCTCAATCTCAATGAATCGATCCGCCATTTTGAGTGCCAAGATACTAGTGTCAGTTCCGCCATTGCCATCATCAACTGTATAGGTGACTACGGGAATAATGCCAACATACCCCGTCTCGGGATTAAAGACATAAGCACCATCGCT
>JBIILR010000083.1:0-7137 GCA_044338365.1 Polynucleobacter sp.
TTGCAGTGAAACCCCATGGAAGTACAAACCAGAACGGAGATAGGCAATGAAGAAAAGTGTCATGTTGGTAGACGATCACCCCGCCATGCTAATGGCCCTCAAAAGTATGCTGCAGGACCAACTGCTGTTTGAAGTAGTAGGCCAGTGCCGCAATGGTGAGGAGTGCTTACAAAGTGTGAAACAAATCAATCCCGATATTGTGATTCTAGATCTTGATATGCCTAAAACGGACGGGTTTGATGTGATTCGCCGCATTAGTTTGACTTACCCCGACATCCGTTTGCTTGTTTTATCTAGTCTAGATGAACATGTATACGGGGGACGTGTTCGCTCTTTAGGCGCCCATGGTTTCATCAACAAAACGGCCGGGGCCGATGTTATTTTGGCGGCCTGCGTGGCCATATCCCAAGGCTATGCTTGTTTTTCCCACACCCGCAATGGGCATAGCTCGCTCAGCGACCAGGAGAAACTGGCCCTCATCTCTGATCGTGAATTGCAAGTGATGAAGTATTTGGGCAAAGGCAACAGCAATCAACACATTTCAGATCTATTGCATATCAGCAATAAAACCGTAGCAACCTACAAAACGCGCATCTTTGAAAAGCTGGGCATCAGCAACATTGCTGACCTCATTATGTTTTGCCGTAATAACCACATCATTGAGGGATGATGCTGGTAAATTCATTCAGTAAATTCGCTTGCGGCGCCGTACTGCTTTACTGCAGTACGGCTTTTGCACACCACATTGCACTCACCCCTTCAGAGCAAGCATGGATCAAAGCAAAGCCGGTGGTGTATTTCAGCATTCATGAGCAACATGTGCCTTACCTTGCGCCCCTAGACAAGAGTGGGCAAGCCGGGGTTTACCAATCGCTCATTGACGCGCTGAGCCAGCAAACGCAGCAACAGTACCAACCGATTTGGCGCGCCAATGATGCAGAGTTAGTGGGCCTACTTAGCAAGCAATCGATTGACTTTGTAATTGATCCGCCCCTGACCTCTGGGCAGCAAATGCAGGCAGGAATTTGGTCAGAACCCGTGTTTTGGGGTCATAAGGTGATGGTAACGCGTACCGAGACCTTACTTGACAGTCCAGTGATCAACCCAAAAACGGCTTTTTTTGCAACAGACTCCAGCCACCAGGGCCACCAATCCGTAGCCCATTTATTTGCCGCGCTCATGAAGCGCGAGTATGACGCCGTAGTGATGCCGATTCGGCTTGCCCGGTATGCCATGCATGCGGAATACCAGGCGCATTTAAAGCTCAATGGTTTGTATGGTCGTGAGCCACTGGCATACCGCTGGTTTATTGGCAACCATGCCCAACAGCTCAAAGGTATCCTGAAAAAAACCTTGCATGCGCTTGATCCGGTAGCATCGCGCGCCCTCTTTTCCATCCCCGGTTTTGGTATCGATCCAAGCGACGATTCTGGCAGTGCTGATCTTGACTTTATGCACCAGCATCACGCCCCGTGGAAGCGCCATATTCTATTTGGCTTTTTATGCGCCATGCTCTTGGGCGGATTTGCTTGGATTATTTATTTGCAGCGCAATCGAAAACAGCATGCGCTGCAGAATGCTGCCCTGTTAATGCAAAAAGAAATTGCAGAGCGGGCCAACAACGCCAAATCCAATTTTTTGGCTGAAATGAGCCATGAAATTCGAACGCCAATGAATGCTATTTTGGGGGTTCAAGAGTTATTACTGAAAAGTCCACGCTTGCCGGATAGCGAGAAGCCTTTATTGCAGAGCGCCCATGCATCAGCCGAGTCGCTCCTGGGCATGCTAAATCAAGTTCTCGATCTTTCCAAGATTGAGGCGGGTAAGCTCGCGTTAACGCCAGAGCCCTGCTGCCTTAAAACCCTGGTCGAGGAAATTGATTCGGCTTTTTCGATCTTTGCATCGAATCGCCAATTGAGCATGCATACCCATCTAGACCTTCGCATTGCAGAAGTGCTGATGGTTGACTCCTTGCGACTGCGTCAAGTTTTAAACAACATCCTAAGCAATGCCATTAAGTTTACGAATGCGGGATCGATTCACTTTTCGGTACGCATCCTGGCAGATGACCATGCGGGCCAGTTAATTGAGTTTCGAGTGATTGATACCGGCATTGGTATGAACCCAGCTGATATTGCCATTGCCCTTCAGCCCTTTGAGCAAGTCCGAGCCCAACACCAACAGCATGCGGGCAATACCCCTCAAGGTACTGGGCTCGGTTTAACCATTTCCAGCCATTTGATTCGATCGATGGACAGTCACTTGTATTTTGATAGCGAACCCGGCATGGGCAGTAATGTCTATTTTTCTGCTGCCTTCCCCAGAACAACCCAAGTGGCTTCGAATCGATTAATCACCGAGACCACCCTGCATTGCGCGCAGCGCATGCAGCACCACGGCAAGCAAGTCTGTGCTTTAGTTGTCGAGGATCACCCTGCTAGCCGTCAAGTTCTGTCCCTGCAATTAGAGGCCCTTGGAGCACAGGTCGCGGTCTGTGAAAATGCTGAGCAAGCATTAACGCTCCTAAAGCAACGGCATTTTGATGTCATGCTAACCGACCACTCTATGCCTGGCATGCATGGCGCTGATTTATCACAATCGATCCGCGCCGATGGGTTTTCGGAACTAATCATTATTGGCGTTACCGCCGATATCTATGCATTAGAAATTCGGCATCGACTGCTTGCTTCGGGCATGAATGCGGTTCTGATCAAGCCCCTTAACTTGGCCACCCTCGAAAATGAATTAGCACGCCACTTCACTATGGTAGAAGTCGATTTTGATGTGGAAGAGGACGCCATTGCGTTTCCGCAACTCGGCAAAGGCAGCGCCGATCAAAATCAAATTGGCAGGCTTATTCTCCATGAAATCATGGAGGTACACCACCAGGCGATTGCAGAGCTGTCTACTGGGGCCATATCCCAATCCGACCTGGGTAGTCTGATTCATAGAATCAAAGGCGGGGCATTATTAATGAATGGGCTGCGTTTTGCCAATCGCCTAGATAGCCTGGCTACCAACCACACTGACTCCACCCCAAAACGGGCAGCGCTACTGAAAGAATTACTCCTAAAACAAAATAGCGTGATTGATGCTTTTTTAAATCGCGATTCATTTGAATAAACGCGCACAGCCCACCTAAATTAACCCCCCCCAGCTTTGACTGAGAAAGTCATTCATTTTTTAGTATTTTTGCTATTTTGGCTTACCATAAGCCGGTGTCCCTCTTTTCTACTTCACACCCAGCAGTCCTTCCCGCATTTCAGTATGCCTTCCAGCCACTCGTCTGGCTAGCGCTGCTGCTCTGCGGACTTGGCAGTCAGCCCCTGTTGGCATCTTCGCCTAGCGGTACGATCGAGGTTCCGTCCGCCGTGTGGCAGTCATTCGCAAAAAATCAAATTCCGCGTGATGCTGTGAGTATTTCGGTTTTGGAGTTGCCCAGCACTGCAGGCGGTAACGCGCGGGAAATACTGGATTGGCGCGCAAAACAATCCATGAACCCCGCCTCCGCAATTAAGCTGCTAACCACCTTAGCCGCGCTTGATTTGCTAGGTCCACAGTACCGCTGGAATACTAATCTGTATACCGATGGCCAGATCAAAAATGGCCTCCTCAAGGGTAATCTTTACCTGCGTGGCAGTGGCGATCCTAAGTTGGTACCCGAAGAGCTGAAACAGATGATGAAAAGCCTGCGGGATTTGGGCGTTCAGCGCATTGATGGGAATTTGATTTTTGACCGCAGCGCCTATAGCCCCGAGGTGATGGAACATGCCACCATCGATGGTGAATCGATGCGATCCTATAACGTGCCGCCCGATCCACTTCTCTACGCCTTTAGAACACTATCGTTCCAGGTCAGTCAAGCGCGTAACGATGATCGCATTGCAATCAGCTATACCCCAGCATTAAGTCAATTTAAGGTAGTCAATCAATTGCGCCCTAGCAATCAAGCGTGTGATACCTGGCGCAAACAAATCCAGTTTGAGCTCGTGAAGCAACTTGGATCGAGTTCTGCCAAGTCCGGCCAATGGGAAGCCTTATTTAGTGG
This sequence comes from Polynucleobacter sp., assembly GCA_044338365.1. Lineage (GTDB taxonomy): Bacteria > Pseudomonadota > Gammaproteobacteria > Burkholderiales > Burkholderiaceae > Polynucleobacter. Next base: position 4,049 of record JBIILR010000083.1, read on the forward strand.
CGAGTTTCCGAGCGCATGCAAAAACATTGCCTACAACGTAGTGGCGCTGGATGCCAATACTTTTTTAACCTTAGGATTTGCGGCGGCCTGGGAATTGGCTGGCGGCTCCTGGGTCAAACAGCCACAAGGAAAAAGCGGTGAGGTTCCCCTGTTTGCTCGCCCTTTGTTAGAGTTTCAGGGTGGGCCATTAATTCATGCGGTGCACGATATCAATAAGTTTTCCAATAACGTCATGGCGCGGCAAGTCTTTTTAACTCTGAGCTTAGATCGTTTGGGCAAACCGGCATCCATCGGCGCGAGTGATCGGGTTATGCAGGCGTGGCTCAAGCAACGGGGTTTGGATTTTCCTGAATTAGTTTTAGAAAATGGTTCGGGCTTATCACGCAACGAAGCCATTAGCGCGCGCCACCTCAACGATCTATTAATTACTGCCCGCCAACTTCCATCGGGAGATCTATTTGTACAATCACTGCCCTTAGCAGGGTCGGATGGCACCATGAAAAACCGCCTGATACGGCAGTTGCGGCAATTCTTACACCTCAAGAAAAAACCGGAAGCGCGCATTAAGACCGGATCACTTACGGAAGTGCGGGCGATCTCAGGCTACGTCATTAGCCAATCTGGCAAAACCTATGCCGTTAGTTCATTCATTAATCATCCTAATGCCTTTCGTGGCATGGAAGCCCACGATCAACTGCTGACGTGGATATTAACGGGTGGGCCCGAGCCAAAACAAGCACGCTGAAGCCGGTCTCGCACCCCATCCCACTCTTGCCCCATAGGTGGTTCTGGCATCACAATTAAATCCCAAGAATGATCGTCTAGATCGCGCAACAGTCGGTATAGACGACTAGCAAATAAATCACTCTGCTCGGGAATAGTTACCTGCTGAATGTGCGATGCGCCCAATACGTGGGGGTCCTGCATTTGTTCTGAATCCCAAACCACCAGGGCTATCTGTGATTTGGTATCCGGGTATTGCGCAATGCAATCGAGTGCTGCGCCAGCCGCATACAAACGCAATGGTGTGTTGGGTGCGTAATGGGCTTTGAGACTCCCCGATACACGCGGAGTAACTTTATCTGGATCTGCGCGCACGCCCGCTTGCAATACACGCACCCCTGTTTTCTGCGCAATCTGCTTTGGCGTAATCGCACCAGGGCGCAGCAAGACGGGCACGCCAGAAGACATATCCACAATCGTCGACTCGATGCCTACAGCGCAATCACCGCCGTCCAAGATCAACAAATCTGCTTGGTCACTGAACTCAGCGCTGACATCAGCAGCCCGTGTGGGCGATACCTTACCAAAACGGTTCGCCGATGGTGCTGCCAAACCACCGCCAAAGGCCTGCAAGAGTGCTTGTGCGACGGGGTGATCTGGTGAACGCAATGCAATGGTGTCTTGACCACCGGTCACCGCGCTCAGTACGTGTTTGTCTTTTTTCAATACCAGGGTTAAGGGGCCAGGCCAGAAAGCCTCTACCAAGCGCATTGCGTCCTCTGGAAGATCGCGTACCCAAGGCGCAATCAACTTAAACCAGGCATCGGATCGATTCGCCAACGGCACTTCTGCGATAGATGGTGCCGCCAAATGCACAATCAGCGGATGGTCTGCCGGCCGGCCTTTAGCAGAGAATATCTTGTGTACCGCCTCTTCATTGCTAGCATCTGCTGCGAGTCCGTAAACCGTTTCAGTTGGAATCGCAACCAAACCGCCCTGCTGAAGGCGCCGCACTGCTTGCCCTACTGCTTGCTGCAATTCGGCACTGCTAATGGTGGGCTGTGGATCGGCTTTCACTACTACAGCATCACTTAAGGAGCGATGCCTAAATCGCCGGCAACGGCAGAGCAATTCTGTCGTACCTCATCCAGGGATTGACCAAGGCAATTGACATGGCCCATTTTGCGACCAGGCAAGGGCGAGGCCTTCCCATACAAATGCAGTTTTGCATCGGGGTGGCTAAGTACGCGCTCCCACGCCGGTTCGCTTGCAGTCGTTTGCTGCTTGCCTTCTTTAATAAACCACGCATCGCCCAAAATATTGAGCATGGCAACGGGACTGAGCAGGCGTGTATCTCCCAGCGGTAAGCGGGCCATTGCCCTGACCTGCTGCTGAAACTGACTGGTAACGCAGGCATCCATGGTGTAGTGCCCTGAATTATGCGGACGCGGAGCTACTTCATTGGCGACGATGCTGCCATCGATAAGCACAAAATACTCGACGCAGAGCACACCAACATACCCCATCTCCTGTGCAATCGCACTGGTCGCTTTCTGAATCCGCTCGAGCAAAGCAGGATGCTGCTGCAATGATGGTGAAGGCACTGTACTGGTATGCAAAATGCCATCGCGATGGATGTTTTCAGCGGGCGCGAATGAGCGCACATCACCGTCATGCCCACGAGCCACAATTGCCGACACCTCAAAAGCCAATGGCATGCGCCTCTCTAATACACACGGAACCTGACCTAAATCATTCCAAGCCGCTGCCAGTTGATCGCGGGACTGCACTGTAATTTGGCCTTTGCCGTCATAGCCGAGGCGCACCGTTTTCAAAATGCCGGGGAAGAGATCATCTGCAAGCAAGGCTAAATCAGCCTCGCTATTAATCACACCATACGGCACCGGACCGACACCAGAAATAGGCGCGCACTGTGCCAAAAATGCTTTTTCTTTAATGCGGTCTTGTGCAATCGAGACACAGCTGCTATCCGGAGCAACGAATATCCCGCGTGCTTTAAAAAAATCGAGTGCTTGCGCCGGGACGTTTTCAAACTCGGTACTAATCGCAGAACACAAGCTAGCCATTTCAGAGAGGGCGGCTGTATCAAGGTAGTCCGCACATAAATGCTTTTCAGCAACCGAGCCGCCTGGACTGAGTGGATCGGGATCCAGTACGCAGACTTTAAATCCCAAAGACTGGGCTTCATGGATAAACATGCGCCCAAGCTGGCCGCCGCCCAAAATACCGAGCCACGCCGGCGATTTACAGATACTTGAGGAAGGGGCTACGTCCATGCTCATTAATTACTTGGCTGCTAATTCCATAGACTGCGCTAGCGCAGTCTGTTTACTGCGAAAGGATTC
>JBIILR010000006.1:0-24526 GCA_044338365.1 Polynucleobacter sp.
CAACGCCGCACAGAAGCCGCCACCGTTGCCTGACCAATCAGCACCTGATACACGCTCATATCAAGCTCTGCTTTTTCGATGCCAGAGCCCATGGTTGCATTGCCTTGTGGATCCAAATCAACCAGTAGCACGCGCTGCTTATGCCCCGCCAAACCAGCGGCCAGATTCACCGCTGTCGTGGTTTTTCCAACGCCGCCCTTTTGATTTGCAATGCAGAATATTTTGGCCATGGGTTTTTGTTTGCCTTTACGGTGTGATTTTCGCATGGGGCGTAAAGACCAAAAGTCGCCGCTCCGCCTTGCTGTTGGGTATCAATACAAAGCGGTCTGCCAAAAGCCGCCAGCGCTCGGTCGATACGGTCGCAATCTCTTCATCGGCACGCTTTGCCTTCATAGCAAACACCAGGCCGCCCGGTTTCAAAAAAGGCTCTGCCAAGTCCAAAAAACGATCAAGGCTTGTAAATGCCCTAGAAATGACTGCATCGTACTTGCCTGGCTCTTGGGCCGCGACGCGCTCCACGCGATCGCTGTAAATCGATGCATTAGCAAGACCAAGCTTGCCTTTTACATTTTGCAAAAAGGCCGTTTTCTTGCGTACTGCCTCAATTAGGCTAATGTTCCAATTGGGCTCAGCAATTGCAATCGGTATTGCTGGCAAGCCTCCGCCAGACCCAAGGTCTGCAATGCGGACTTGTGTTGGCGGTAAAAATTCACGCATTATTGGTAAAATTGCAATAGAATCAATGAGATGTAGATCAATACTGGCCTGCTCGCCCTCAACCGAAGTTAGGTTATGCACGCGATTCCAGCGCTCGAGCTCTTGCAGGAACGCATTTAAATCGGCCACTTGTTTCTGCGATAAGGCCAAACCAAGTTCGGCAACACCAAGCTCAAGACCTGCCCCGCTCACACCGACTCCTGGGATTTGCCAATCCCCCGCTTTAAATGCACCAACAATAAAGAAATCGCCGCTGGGGTGACCCCCGATATGCGCGCTGCCTGCCCCAAGGTTTCTGGTTTTTGCGCATCCAATTTCTGCTGAACTTCTTTTGATAGTCCCCGAACCAGACTGTAATCCAAGAAATCCGGCAATGGATAGCCCTCATTAAACTCTTGACGGGCGATTTCCAGGGCCTGCCGATCAATATAGCCCGCATATTTAATTGAGATCTCAACCTGATCCTGGATTTGTTGATTTAGGTTTGGGTCTGCATCGAGCAGCGGGGTAGAGCCGTCATAGGCCTCAGATAGCGATGTGTAGGTAACGGTAGGCCGCTTCAATAAATCGGCCAAGCTGGCCTCGTGGGACAACTCTTGTCCCAAAAGCATAGCCAAGGATTGAGCAGAGGCATGCTTTGGGCTCACCCAGGCCTCCTTGAGTCGCATTGTTTCACGTGAAACAGCATCCCTTTTCTTACAAAAGAAGGTCCAGCGCCCGTCATCCACCAAGCCAAGGGTCCTTCCAATCTCGGTTAGGCGCGAGTCTGCATTGTCTTCTCTCAGACTAAGCCGATACTCGGCTCGGCTCGTAAACATACGATAAGGCTCTTGCACGCCCCGAGTAATGAGGTCATCTACCAAAACCCCGATATAGGACTCGCTGCGCTTGGGAACCCAAGGCGAGAGGCCCCTGGCGGCAAGCCCGGCATTCATTCCGGCAAGCAGGCCTTGGGCCGCAGCCTCTTCATACCCGGTTGTGCCATTGATTTGGCCCGCAAAATAAAGGCCCTCAATGGCCTTGGTTTCTAAACTGTGCCGCAGTTGGCGCGGGTCAAAAAAATCATATTCAATGGCGTAGCCAGGGCGCACGATGGTGGCATTCTCAAGGCCCCGAATACTGCGCACCAAATCCCACTGCACATCAAACGGCAAGCTGGTTGAGATTCCGTTGGGGTAATACTCGTTTGTTGTCAGGCCCTCAGGCTCTAGAAATATCTGGTGGCTATTTTTAGAGGCAAAGCGATGGATTTTGTCTTCAATGGAAGGGCAATAGCGCGGCCCAACACCCTCAATAACGCCGGTATACATCGGCGAGCGATCTAGGCCGCCTCGAATAATATCGTGGGTTGCCGCGTTCGTGTGCGTAATCCAACAGGGAACCTGCCTTGGGTGTTGCTCGGGCCTCCCCAGATAGGAAAAACAGGGAATAGGGTCAAGATCACCCGGCTGCTCTAGCATCACTGAAAAATCAATGCTTCTGCCGTCAATTCGAGGGGGGGTGCCCGTTTTTAAGCGCCCCTGTGGCAAGGCAAGGTCTTTTAGCCGCGCCGACAAGGTCAAGGCCGCGGGATCACCAGCGCGGCCACCTGAATGGCTATTCAATCCGACGTGAATCTTGCCGTCCAAAAATGTACCCGCCGTCAAAACAACGCGGCTAGCCCCAAACTCAAGGCCCGATTGGGTCCGAACCCCAACTACAGCATTGCCGACAACCAGGAGGTCATCTACCGCAGCCTGAAATAAGCTCAAGTTGGCTTGGTTTTCAAGCCTGCGGCGGATTGCTGCTTTATAAAGAATGCGATCGCCTTGGGCGCGCGTTGCCCTAACTGCAGGGCCCTTGCTGGCATTCAATATACGAAACTGAATGCCCGCCTCATCGGTGGCTGCAGCCATTGCACCGCCCAGCGCGTCGATTTCTTTTACTAAATGGCCTTTACCAATACCGCCAATCGAGGGATTGCAGCTCATTGCGCCAAGCGTCTCTATGCTGTGGGTCAAAAGCAAGGTGTCGCAGCCCATGCGTGCAGAAGCCAGCGCCGCCTCGGTGCCAGCATGCCCGCCGCCAATCACAATTACATCGAATTTTTTAGAGTACCGCATGGTTTGCCTCAACAAGGGCAATGATCATATCATTTTGCCTTGTTTCACGTGAAACATGAGTACGCTAGTTTGTGTGAATAAACTCCTAATACATTGATTTTATTAGGAAAAATAGGCATCCCAGGCGGTCTTTAGGATTAAGACGGAAACGAAAATCAGGAAGGCCTTCCGGACAAAGCTGCTGCCGTGCTTGATTGCAAGGCGGCTGCCAAAATGACTACCAGCGATGTTTGCAATCATCATTGCAAAACCCAAGGTCCAACTAATTTTGCCCAGACCGCCCAACACAACAATCGCTGCCAAGTTTGTTGCCACATTAACCAGCTTTGTGGCTGCAGACGCATGCAGAAAATCAAACCGAAAAAAACGGACAAAACCAAACAATAAAAAGCTTCCTGTGCCGGGCCCAAAGACCCCATCATAGAAACCCAACACCAAGCCCAAACCAGCGGCCTTCAGCTGCAACAAGCGGCTGTGAGCGCGCGGCCGATGATCTTGACCAAGAGATGGTTGGAAAATCGTGTAGATCAGGAGAAAAAACAATAGAAAAGGAAGGGCCTTGCGCAGCGGCTCTGCAGGAAATGTACTGACCAGATTGGCGCCGAGAAGCGCGCCAACAAAACCCGCAACAATCGCCGGAACAATCAGCGCCCAAGGCAAACGAACGTAGCGCAGGTATTTGCGAGCCGCGTTGATGGTACCCCCAATGGCAGACACTTTGCCAGTGCCCAAGAGGGTGGCTGGCTGAACTTCGGGGTAGGCAGCAAAAAGGGCGGGTACTTGAATTAGGCCGCCGCCGCCCGCCACCGCATCCACCATGCCTGCAAAAAAAGAAGCCGCCAGCAGTAGGAGCCACAAGTACAAGGAAAATTCAATAGCTGATTCAAGCAAGACAACAGCCTAGGCGCTTACGCAATCGTGGCTGAACCACACTACCTCGCAAGAAAAACTTTCAATGCGCTGCGCGCAGTTTCATCAAGTACATCTAGAGGGATGCGTGCTGAGCCCTGAACAATCATCATGGCGTAAGGCTTTGCCAAGGCAGAGGCCTGGGCACACAACTGCAAGGCGTCGCCCGATGCGGGGGATTGATTACGCCAATAATTAATTGCCGCCTCTAATTCTTGAATGGACACAAACATATGCCGCCGTCTTACTTATCGCGCTTAGCAAGCATGGTGCCCCTACAGCGCTTGGCACCGCACCGGCATTCGTAATCTTTTTTCATTTGTTTTGTAACGCGGCCTTCAACATCAAGTGCATAGTCGTAAAACAATTCTTCTCCTGGTTCTAGATCACGCTTGGAAAAAATAAATACCCGTGGCATGTCTTCATACGAACCCTCTTGCGCTTCACAATTGGGCTTACATGAATGATTGATCCAGCGGGCCGCATTACCGCCGCAGTTGGCATCGATCACGCGGCCACTCTCCAAAGAAAAATAGAAGGTGTGATTTGGCTCATCTGGATTGTGTGGATGGCGGCGTTCGGCCTCCTTCCAACGAATGCGCTCACCCTCATACTCAATCAGGGCGGTGCCTTTTTTAATGGCAACTTTTGCAAACACGCCCTTGCCATGAATGGGGGAGGAGCGAACCACAATAGCGGCGCGATTTAACTTGGGCGGCTTTGACTTACTTTTTTTCATACATCACACATCAAGATTGCGAGCAATCAATGCATTCTTTTCAATGAAGGCGCGGCGCGGATCAACCTCATCACCCATAAGGGTAGTGAACACCTGATCTGCCACAATCGCATCTTCAATTTGTACACGCAATAAGGTGCGGGTTGTGGTGTCCATGGTGGTCTCCCACAGCTGCTGAGGGTTCATTTCGCCCAAACCCTTATAACGCTGACGACTCACCACACGCTCAGCCTCGGATAGTAACCACGCAAACGCCGCGCGGAAATCAGCAACCACCTGTTCCTTCTGCGATTTTTCAGGGTCTCCGCGGCGAACGCGGGAGCCAGGCGACACTTTTCCACTAAGGGCACGGGCAGCCGCAGTCAGGCTTTGATAATCATCGCCATGAATAAAGTCTGAGCTAATGGCCGATAGTTTTAAATTTCCATGGATCCGGCGCGACAAGAGGAGACGAAAGCGCTCGGTCCGGTCTTCTTTTTGCACAATCACTTCGGGCGCAAGCGCGAGGGAGTTTAAGCTTTCTTTGAGGGCCACACGCAGCCGTTCTGCAGACTCTTGGGCAGCAGCCTCGGTGTCGAGGTTAAGTGGAATGCCCGCGGCAATCGCACGCAAGGCATCTTCATCCATGGTTCGTGACAGGCGGTCTACAACGGCCTGTATAACCTGGTAGTTTCTGGCCAGCTCGTCCAGGGCCGATCCCTGTATTACCTCGCCATCGGGGGTTTGAATAGACGCGGACTCCAAAGCAATCTTAAGCAGCAGCTGGTTTAATTCAGAGTCATCTTTGATGTACTGCTCATTTTTACCGAACTTCACTTTATAGAGTGGGGGTTGAGCAATATAGATATGGCCGCGCTCAATCAACTCGGGCATTTGACGATAAAAGAAGGTCAACAATAGGGTGCGTATGTGGCTACCATCAACGTCCGCATCAGTCATGATGATGATGCGGTGATAGCGTAATTTATCCGCCTTGTACTCTTCAACGCCAATTCCAGTGCCGAGCACGGTGATCAAGGTCACAACCTCTTGACTGGCGAGCATTTTGTCAAAGCGCGCTTTTTCGACGTTCAGAATCTTCCCTTTTAAAGGAAGAATTGCTTGGAAGCGACGATCACGCCCCTGTTTTGCAGAGCCGCCCGCAGAATCACCCTCCACAATAAATAGTTCCGATTTTTCTGGATTTTTTTCTTGGCAGTCGGCCAACTTGCCCGGCAAGCCCAACCCGTCAAGAACCCCTTTGCGGCGCGTCATGTCGCGCGCCTTACGAGCAGCTTCGCGCGCGCGCGCCGCATCGACTATCTTGCCGCATAAAATTTTAGCGTCTTGTGGGCGCTCTTGAAGGTACGCGCCTAACGCCTCAGCCACTATTTCTTCAACCGGGCCGCGAACCTCGCTAGAAACCAACTTGTCCTTGGTTTGACTGGAAAATTTAGGCTCTGGAACCTTAACCGACAAAACACAGGTTAGGCCTTCTCGCATATCGTCGCCCGATATTTCGACTTTGGCCTTTTTTGCAACCTCATGCTCATCAATGTATTTGTTGATCACGCGCGTCATGGCGGCGCGCAAGCCCGTTAAGTGGGTGCCGCCATCGCGCTGTGGAATGTTGTTCGTAAAACACAACACCTGTTCACTAAAGCTGTCGTTCCATTGCATGGACACCTCGGCGGTAATTTGTCCGCCGAGGTCCGATGGACGATTACCTTCCGCATAGAAAATATTAGGATGTAAAACATTCTTAGTTTGATTGATATATTCAACAAACCCCTTGACGCCGCCAGAGTACGCAAAATCCTCCTCTTGACCAGAGCGTTGGTCAATTAAGCGAATGTGAACGCCATTGTTTAAAAAAGAAAGTTCTCGAATACGCTTAACCAGAATTTCATAATGGAACTCCACTTTTCCAAAAATACCTTCGTCGGCTAAGAAGTGAACTTCCGTACCGGTTTTTTCGGTATCGCCGGTAATGGATATAGGAGAAATGGCTACACCTTGCGCCTGTTCTAGGTTGCGATTTTGAATAACGCCGCGCGCGAACTCCATGTAATGGACTTTTCCATCGCGCCGTATGGTTAACTTTAACCACTTCGACAGTGCGTTAACGCAACTTACACCAACGCCGTGTAGTCCACCAGACACCTTATAGCTATTTTGATCAAACTTGCCGCCCGCATGCAACTCCGTCATTACAATTTCAGCCGCGCTGCGCTTTGGATCATGTTTGTCGTCAAACTTAACGCCGGTGGGAACGCCGCGGCCGTTATCGACAATAGAAATAGAGTTGTCGGTTTGTATGACTACTGTAATTTCGGTGCAATACCCAGCAAGCGCTTCATCAATTGAGTTATCAAGAACCTCGAACACCAGGTGATGGAGGCCGGTTCCGTCGGATGTGTCGCCAATGTACATTCCCGGGCGCTTACGAACCGCCTCTAAGCCCTCCAAAATTTGAATGGAGGATGCGCCGTACTGCTCTACTACCTTTATATCTTCAGTCATATTTTTCTAATTTAAATGCGCATTGGCATTACAACGTACTTAAAGTCCTCGGAGGCAGGTAAGGTAATCACGGCGCTGCTGTTTGCGTCGCCCAGACTAATCTGAATGCGCTCCACCTTGACGTTTGCGAGGACATCAAGCAGATAACTCACATTGAAGCCAATTTCAACCGAATCACCGGCGTACTCCGTTTCAATGTCCTCCTGCGCCTCTTCCTGTTCGGCGTTGGTGGATTGAATCGTAATGCGATTGGGCGACAATGAAAAGCGGACGCCCTTAAATTTGTCGGTTGTCAAGATAGCGGCCCTTTGCAAGGCCGCCTGGAGCGTTTCACGCGCAACAACCAGCGTATTTTTATGGCCCTTTGGAATCACGCGCTGGAAGTCGGGAAACTTGCCTTCGACCAATTTGGAGATGAGTTCGACATCACCAAAATTAAATTTAATTTGATTGGCGGCCAGGCTCACCTCTAGCTCGGCATCTGTGTCGTCCAATAAATGCTGGCACTCTAAAATGGTCTTGCGGGGAATAATAATTTCTTGATGACCGCCACTGCCAACAACTGGCTGTGCCAACTCAACACGGCTATATGCCAGTCGATGGCCGTCTGTTGCAACTGCAACAACCTCTTTGCCGTCAATAACCAATAGCATGCCGTTGAGATAGTAGCGAATGTCCTGTTGTGCCATTGCGAAATGCACTTGGCTAATCAACTGCTTAAATGCTTTTTGTGGCATTTTCCAACTTGCGGTCATCTCTCCCACGGCCTGCATTACTGGAAACTCAGTGGCAGATAAAGTTTGAAGGGTGAAGCGACTTTTTCCGCTTTGCACCACCAGTTTTGAGTCTTTTAAGTTTAACGATACCGGGCCCTCGGGTAGCGCCCGCAGAATATCCAGTAATTTACGGGCCGCAACCGTGGTTGTCATGTCGGTATCACCCACACCAAAGTTGGCGCTGGTCGCTATCTGAATTTCGATGTCGGTGGAAACAAACGAAACCCGCTCACCTGTTTTTTTAAATAATAGATTGGCCAATATGGGGAGTGTGTGTCGACGCTCAACAATACCGCTTACGATTTGAAGTGGTTTTAATAAACTATCGCGCGATGTATTTATAAGTTGCATTGCTTTTAAATCCTTGTATATATCTAACTAGTAATAGTAATAAGCCTCAAAAAAACGGTGGATAACCCACTAAAGGCTTACACAACAACCACTTATAACTAAAAAAACCTGTGAACAACTTCGGTATAAATGAAGGATAGATTTGGGGTAACTTTTTCAGCCACCTCTATTTTTGCATATCAACACTGTTTTCCCCAATTTATCCACATGAAATTTACCCAGTTACACACAGACTCATCCACACACTTATCCACAGCCCACTTAGGCCTTTAGGGTCTGCTCAATCACATGAATTTCATGGTTCAGTTGGCTGTCGTAAGCGCGCTCTTCTGTAATTTTACGGACCGCATGTAAAACGGTGGTGTGGTCCCGCCCCCCAAACAGCTCACCAATCTCAGGGAGGCTTTTTTGGGTCAACTCTTTCGCCATAAACATGGCGATTTGGCGGGGCCTAGCAATGTTGGCTGGCCTGCGTTTAGAGTACATATCCGCCACCTTCATGTTATAAAAATCAGCTACGGATTTTTGGATATTTTCAACAGAAATTTGGCGGTTTTGAATGGACAGCAGGTCTTTCAGGGCGGCACGGGCAACATCAATCGTTACATCCCGCCCATGAAAGCGAACGAAGGCCAAAATCTTCCGCAGCGCGCCCTCAAGTTCGCGCACATTAGAGCGAAGGTGTTTGGCCACAAAAAAAGCAACGTCTTCTGACATTGGTATGCCCTCGGCCGCCGCCTTTTTCATCAAAATGGCTACGCGCATCTCCAGTTCGGGCGGCTCGATTGCCACCGTGAGACCAGAATCAAAACGCGAAATAAGGCGATCGTCGATTCCCGCCATCTCTTTTGGATAGGTGTCGCTGGTAATAATGACCTGTGCACGGTTGCCTAAAAGGGCCTCAAACGCATAAAAGAACTCTTCTTGCGTGCGCGACTTACCGCTAAAAAATTGAATGTCATCAATCAGCAAAAGGTCAAGGGAGTGGTAATACCGCTTAAAACGATCAAACGCCTTCTGTTGGTATGCCCTTACAACGTCGGACACATATTGCTCCGCATGGATGTAGCGAATTCGGGCGCTTGGATTTTCTTTTAAAAGATGGTTGCCAATTGCATGAATCAGGTGGGTTTTGCCGAGGCCAACCCCCCCATACAAGAACATGGGGTTATAGGACGTGCCTGGGTTGTGCGCCACCTGAATTGAGGCGGCGCGCGCCAATTGATTTGCTTTGCCTGTAACAAAGGTTTCAAAGGTCAACATGGGGTTCAGCTTGGAGTGGTCCTCTAATTCAAAGGCAGACAACTCACCCAGCTCAACCTCTGGCGTGGCTTGCAAATAATCAGAGGGCGCCATGTTTGCCCCCTGGGGCCGGGCTGTGGATTGCGCAGCCGCTGCTATGGAAGAAGCCGCCGAGCCGCCATCATCCAACACAAACACCAAAGTAAAGGGTTTGCCAAAATAGCCCTGTGCCAATTCCTGAAATCGATCAGAAAACGTTTTTTTCGTCCAATCCAACTTAAATCGGTTTGGGGCGGATATTGTAAGTAAACAATCACTCTCATCCAGACCATTTAATTTAAGGGGTTGTATCCAAGTCTTAAATTGTTGTGGGGAAAGCTCGCGCAGCAAGGTGGCGGTGGCGTGATCCCAAAAGCCCAGCGGGCTTAAGGATGAGAGGGTGGTGTTATTTTCTAGATTACTCATTTTAAGAGGGTTGATTGTAGCGATTTTCTAAAGTTATCCACAAGCCATAAGTGGGTGGAAAACCTGTGGATAAGTTGTGGCCAAATAATAAAAAACCTTATAAATCATACAAAAGAGGAAAAAACGAAAAATAAAATAAGGGAAAAACCCAATAAGAGCACAACTTAGGTTGACCTTTTGGGCGCCACAAAGGAAAATACTTGGCTTTCCCGAGGTCAATCATGAAAAGAACATATCAACCATCCGTAACCCGCCGCAAACGCACCCACGGATTCCGTGTCCGCATGAAAACACGTGGAGGCCGTACCGTTTTAAACGCACGTCGTGCCAAGGGCCGTAAACGCCTGGCAGTGTAAGCGCACTTGCTTGAATAGCGCACGCATATCCGAATTACTTAAAACAAATCCCAAAACATCAAAACACTGGGGTTTGTATTTAGGGTCTCGCAGTCAAGGCATCAGTGGCGCCCTTGGAATTGCTGTCGCCAAAAAATTAGTCAAAAGAGCCGTTGATCGAAATAAGCTGAAGCGCTTCATACGCGAAAGCACCCGCCAACCGCACAGTGCAATATTAGAGGCCCACGATATTGTCATTCGACTTAAAAAACCGATTGGCCAAACAACGCGAGGTCGACTGCGCTCCATGGAATTTGGCGTACTTAAGCAGCAATTGACGGAGCTCATTTAAGTGCAGATCATTAACCGCGCAGCAATAGCAGCCATCCGAATTTACCAAATCGCATTGAGCCCATTTTTTGGCTCGCAATGCAAATTCGAGCCCAGCTGTTCACAATACGCATGCGATTGTTTCAAAGCCCACGGCAGCGCCAAGAGTGCCGGACTGATCGTCTGGCGGCTATTGCGATGCAACCCATGGAGTCATGGTGGCTATGACCCAGCAATTAACCCACGCAAGATAAAAGAATAAATACATGGATACGAAAAGAACCATCCTCTGGGCTGTTTTCTCAATCGCAGGACTGCTCCTTTACAACAACTGGTTGGCGTCCGAGGGCAAAACACCGCTGTTTGGACCTCAAAGCATGAGCAAGCAAGAAAGCGCGACCATTGGCGATGAAAAGAAGAGCGACGTCCCAGTATCGACGGCCACCAGCACCAACACCGCACCAGTGCTTGCCCCCAAAGCAATTCCAGCGAGCATGGCACAACTGGCAAACAAAGAGCGCTTCACTTTACAAAACGACGTGCTGGTAATTGAGGTCAGCGCAGACGGCGCAAACGTAGTAAGTGCAACCCTGTTAAAAGAGCTGGAGGCCGATAAGAAGCCCATGCGACTGATGCAGGTAACGCCTGGCCACCAATATTTTGCGCGCTCCGGATTGATTGCCGCAGGCAACGCAGAGCTGCCCAATCACACCAGTGAATTTAAGTTGCAAACCAGCGGCAAAGATGGGTCAGGACGCCCTTTCTTGGTTGTTGCTAGTGAGCGCAATGGTGTAATCCTTGAAAAAACCTTTATCTTAAATTCCGGTAGTTACGTGATTGATGTGATGCACCGCGTAACCAAAAATAATGCGGCAGTAGGCCCACTAGTTTTATATACCGAATTAGTACGCGATGGCAGTAAGCTGGACGAGAGCGAGTTCTACAGCACATTTACAGGCCCAGCGGTTTATACCGACAAAGAGAAATTTAATAAGCTTGAATTTACCGACATTGAAAAAAATAAAATCACCGCACCAAAACAGGTTGCAGCTGGAGATCCTGCGTGGGTGGCGATGGTTCAGCACTACTACGCGAGTGCATGGATACCCAGCGATAAATTAAACCGCGATATTTATGCTGGAAAAATCGATACCAATGTGTATCGCGTTGGCATACAAACCCCGCTCGAAGATATTGCAGTTGGTAAAACAACCATTGAGACCGCGCGATTATTTGTGGGACCGCAACAAGAAAGCACGCTAGAGGCAATTGCACCGGGGCTGGAGCTACTTAAGGACTACGGGTATTTAACCATCCTTGCAAAGCCCATCTTTTGGACCCTCGAGCGCATTCATGAATACGTGAACAATTGGGGCTGGTCAATTGTCATGCTGACTTTCTTGATTAAGCTCTTGTTCTACCCTCTATCTGCCGCAAGTTACAAATCAATGGCGCGCATGAAGGAAGTGCAGCCACGCGTAATGGCAATGCGAGAGGCCAACAAAGGCAATCCGCAAAAAATGAATCAAGAAATGATGGCCTTATACAAGAAGGAAAAGATTAATCCCCTTGGTGGCTGTTTGCCAATGTTGATTCAGATACCTGTATTCATTTCCTTGTATTGGGTTTTGTTGTCGTCGGTTGAAATTCGCAATGCACCTTGGATTCTGTGGATTCATGATTTGGCCGTGCCAGACCCCTATTACATTTTGCCGGTCATTATGGCGGTATCAATGTGGGTACAAACCAAACTGAATCCAACTCCGCCAGACCCAATTCAGGCAAAAGTGATGCTCTATATGCCCATCATTTTTTCCATCATGTTCTTTTTCTTCCCAGCCGGACTCGTTTTGTACTGGGTGGTGAATAACATATTGTCGATTGCGCAGCAGTGGCAGATCAACAAGATGATTATTAAACGAGCAATGTAATACTGCATTCAGTATCACTATGTTAGCAATGGGGCCTGCGTCCAGAAAAATCCCCATTATTGCTATTGCTACCGCACCCGGCAAAGCCGGGGTGGGCATTATCCGCATCAGTGGCGAAGGCTTGCAAGAGCTTGCCTTTGTTATTACTAATACACGACTGCAGCCCCGCAAAGCTACTTTTGTTGAGCTGCGCAACGAAGACGGCCGAATCATTGATTCATGCCTCGCCATTTACTTTGTGGCGCCCCACTCATTTACAGGCGAAGACGTTCTAGAGTTGCAGTGCCACGGCGGGCCGCAGTTGCTAGATTTGGTCTTGCGGCGCTGCTTGCAACTGGGCGATCAAATGGGACTGGCGATAGCTGAGCCCGGCGAGTTCTCATTGCGCGCTTTTTTAAATGGAAAAATCGATTTAGCCCAAGCGGAAGCCATAGCCGATTTAATCGATGCGCAATCGCACGCTGCTGTTATGGGCGCGGCACGCTCCCTGCAGGGCACATTCTCAGACGACATTCACCATTTAGTGCGGGCACTAACGCAACTGCGTATTTTGGTGGAGTCCACCCTTGATTTTCCGGAAGAAGAAATTGAATTTTTAGAAAATGCCCAAGCGCGCCAACAGTTGACGGAAATTCAAGAACACATCCAGCGTTTACTTGCTGCCGCTAAACAAGGGCAGATATTGCGAGATGGTGTTCAGTTGGTATTGGTCGGCGCGCCCAATGTGGGCAAAAGCTCGTTGTTAAATTGCCTGGCTGGCGAAGAGATTGCCATTGTTACTGCTGTAGCTGGAACAACGCGGGACAGGTTAAAACAAAGCATCACCCTCGATGGCGTGCCAATACACATTATTGATACCGCCGGCTTACGGCAGACGAAGGATGAAGTCGAGGCGATTGGTATAGAGCGCACTTGGGCGTCGATACGCGCAGCCGATTTGCTTCTGTTTATAGAGGCCCCGGATGCGCATGCAGCCGATGAGACCCTTTCTGCCGAAGTCCTGGCGGCATTGCCTGCCGGCTGCACGTTCTTGCGATTGGTCAATAAAGCAGACTTACTTGGCACTGCGGATAAAGCCGCAGGGCTTGAGTCGCTTTACGTTTCTGCCAAAACGGGCGCGGGTATTCCAGAGTTAAAAAATGCCATCTTGTCCCGCATCGGCTGGCAGGCCGGGCAAGAAGATGTGCTCATTTCACGCCAACGCCACATCGATTGTCTGATGCATGCCGAAGCAGCATTAAACAAGGCCGGTCTCTATGCAATTCAAGGAAATCGCACATTGGAGCTGTTTGCGGAAGAGCTGCGTTTGGCACAAGAGCATCTTGGCCAAATAACGGGCCGCCTATTGCCAGACGATTTGCTGGGAAAAATATTTAGCCAATTTTGCATCGGAAAATAACAGCAGGATTGCCCATTATTATTTCGGGGCATTTCTTCTTCTGCTAGCAAAAACAAGGGTTTGCAGTCCTTTAAACGATGAAAAGCACCCGCAGGAAAATGCTAAAATCCTCACAACAAAGATATTAAAAATGCGAGGGCTTTACATGAACCAACCATTAACGCACGCCGTTATTTCAGTTACCGCACCAGAGTATGTGAAAAACCATAAACTCATTCAATGGGTTGCCGAAGTTGCTGCGCTAACCAAGCCGGACAACATTCATTGGTGCGATGGATCGCAAGCCGAATATGACCGACTGTGCGACCTCTTGGTGACGGCCGGTTCATTCAAACGCTTAAATCCAGCCAAACGTAAAAATTCATTTCTGGCAATATCTGACCCTCAAGACGTTGCCCGCGTAGAAGACCGCACCTTTATTTGCTCAGAGCACAAGGATGACGCTGGCCCCACAAATAATTGGTTGGCCCCCGATGAAATGCGCGCAACATTAAAGCCCTTGTTTGCGGGCTGCATGCGCGGCAGAACCATGTATGTGGTTCCCTTTTCAATGGGCCCCATTGGCTCGCCAATCGCACACATTGGTGTAGAGCTATCGGACAGTCCCTATGTGGCAATCAATATGCGCATCATGACCCGCATGGGGCGCGCCGTCATTGATCAGCTCGGCAGCAGCGGGGAATTTGTGCCTTGCATCCACACGGTAGGCAAGCCCTTAGAGGCTGGCGAAAAGGATGTTGTCTGGCCCAATAACCCAACCAAATACATTGTTCATTACCCCGAGACTCGGGAGATTTGGTCTTTTGGTTCGGGTTACGGCGGCAATGCCTTGCTAGGTAAAAAATGCTTTGCCTTGCGCATTGCCTCTACCATGGGACGAGACCAGGGTTGGTTTGCAGAGCACATGCTCATTCTCGGCGTTACCTCGCCGCAAGGAAAGAAATACCACATCGCAGCCGCATTCCCCTCGGCGTGTGGCAAAACCAACTTTTCCATGATGATTCCACCCAAAGGCTTTGAGGGCTGGAAAGTGACCACCATCGGTGACGACATCGCCTGGATTAAGCCGCGCAAAGACGCTGCGACCGGTAAGACACGTTTTTACGCGATCAACCCAGAGTCGGGCTACTTTGGTGTTGCGCCAGGCACCAACCGCAAAACAAACCCCAATTGCATAGACTCACTTAACCAAGACGTTATCTTTACTAACGTGGCACTGACCGATGATGGTGATGTGTGGTGGGAGGGCTTGACCCAAACACCGCCAGCGCATTTGATTGACTGGCAAGGAAAAGACTGGACACCAGCGGACGGAGCGGCCGGCAGAAAAGCCGCCCACCCCAATTCGCGTTTCACCATGGCAGCAACTAATAATCCAGCCGTTGATCCTAACTGGAATGATCCTGACGGCGTACCCATTGACGCATTCTTGTTTGGTGGTCGCCGCTCTACTACGGTACCTTTGGTGAGCGAAGCCCGAGACTGGGAAGAGGGCGTTTACATGGCCGCCACGATGGGCTCGGAAACCACCGCCGCTATCACGGGCCAAGTCGGCGTTGTGCGCCGCGATCCGTTTGCGATGCTCGCATTTGCGGGCTACAACATGAGCGATTATTTTCAGCATTGGCTCAGTCTTGGCAAAAAATTAATGGCATCGGGCGCAGAGTTGCCGAAAATTTATTGCGTCAACTGGTTCCGCAAAGACGAAGCTGGCCAGTTTGTGTGGCCTGGCTTTGGTGAAAACATGCGCGTATTGGCTTGGATCCTTGAGCGCGTGGACGGCAAAGCAAAAGGCAAAGAAACCATTTTTGGTATCTGCCCTGAGTACAAAGACCTTCATTGGGATGGCCTTGATTTTTCAGCCGAGCAATTTGATGACGTGATGTCGGTAAGCAAGTCAGACTGGCAAGCCGAAGTGCGGTTGCATTCTGAGCTATTTGAGCAGTTAAAGCACCGCTTGCCAGCCGAGCTCTTGGTAACGCGCAGCAAAATTGAGCAACGCATAGGAAGCTAATTCCCGCTCACAATATGATCGCCCCCCAGCACCATGGCATCGTGGTGATTGGGGCTGGCATCGCAGGCGCAAGCATTGCGCAAGAAATCATTTCTCGTGGTCACGCAGTCTGCGTTGTCGAGGCCGAAAATGGCCCCGCTACCGCATGCTCAAGCCATACCTATGCCATTGCGCATCCTCATATCACCAGGGGTTCGGCAAAATTACTGCAATTAACCCGCATAGCATTTGAGCTAGCATTGGCGCGCTGGGGTGATCAATGGATACACCGCGGCGCACTGCACCCCATAAAAAATGGCCTTGATTTTGATCGTGACGCCATAGCCCTGCAACTAAATGAGCTTGGCCTAAGATCTGAAATAGCGTTCCCCGTTTCCGCAGAACAAGCAGGTCAGTTGGCAGGGGTGGCTCGAGCAGGCGTTTGGTTTGCAAGCGCTGGAATGCTGAGCCTAGAAAAAACAACAAAACAACTATTGCATCCTTGCGCGCAACTAACGCAGGTCAATCAGGCAAAGATAGACGCCTTGGTGCGCGAAGGCGATCATTGGCTGTTGACCGATGCATCTAAAAAAATCACCATACGCGCAGACAAGGTTATTGTTGCTGCTGGTTTGGCCTCCAAAAAAATACTGAGCAGCATCCAAGTAAAGCTACCGCTCAAGCCGGTACGCGGTCAGCTGAGTTTTTTTAAAATTAGACCCAATAGCGACTGGGCGGCTCGCCTACCCCGTGCCATTATTTGTGGTGATGGTTACTGCATACCAGCAAGTCGATTGGAAAATGGCGATATGCGCTGGATTGTGGGCTCGAGTTTTGATGAAAACGAAACCGACAGCCAAGCTCACCACGAAAGTGATCGCTTTAATCAAGAACAGGCGGCTGGCTTACTTAACTATGCCGAAGGCGACCAAAGCGAGCTAATACCAGACGGACAGTTTGTTGGCATTCGCTGTGTTGCGGGGGATCGACTGCCCATCATCGGCGCACTGCCCCAGCGACCCGGCATCTTCGTGGCGACTGCGCTTGGATCGCGCGGCATTTTGTGGTCTGCATTGGCAGCAAAATTAATCGCAGATCAGGTTTTGGCAGGCGACTTTGCTTTACTAACGCGCTTGGGCTTTACCTCTGCCTTGGCTGCGGCACTTGCGCCCGCCCGTTTTTTGGCAGGCGCAACGCCGCCCGCTTTGGGGGCTTTGGCTTCAAACTCAAAGCCAATTTTGCCGCCCTCGCCAAGAGCAAGATAGGCCTTAAAGCCGCGTCCGGTACGATTGGATTTAAAGTTAGTTAATAAGTCCGTTTTGCCGGTAGTTAGCAGCCTCTGGACTTGCTCCGTTGATATCTCTTGCTGCAACACGACCTTGCCTGTTTTGAAATCACAGGTTTTGCTAGGCCCCGTGTTGCGTTCACAAACATAGCGCATGCCATCTTCATAGACTGCGCCAGAACATTTTGGGCAAACACCTAAGGCGGTGCGACCAGTAAAGTCGATGGCTTCCGCTTCATCATCTTCGGCGTTACCAAAATCGAACGCCAATTTAAAGCCAGCGTTGGGATAGTCCTTGTCGTCTTCCGGAATTTCAGTCAACTGAATGATGGCCGCAAACGGACGGCCGATCTTGCTTCGAAATCCCTGCAATGGCCCGATGGTCTTATCGCGCAACAGGGTTTCGACTTCATCGTATTCAAATGCCCGTCCACCGGGCGTTTTACTAATCGTAAAGCCACATTTTTCGCAGGCAAAGCGCCGGTAATTTTCTTTGACGGACCCTTTGCAATGTGGACAGGGCGTGGTGAGGGTAGCGTAGTCACCCGGAATCGTATCGCTGTCGTATTCTTTAGCGCGCTTGACGATGCGCTGCGTCATTTGTGCAATTTCTTGCATAAATGCAGCGCGCTTCATTTTCCCTTGCTCAATCAGCGAGAGCTTATTTTCCCAATTACCGGTAAGGTCTGGGCGCGTCAGCTCTTCGACATCGAGGCCGCGTAATAGAGTCATCAATTGGAATGCTTTGGCAGTTGGTATGAGCTCCCTCGCCTCGCGTACCATGTATTTTTCTGCCAGCAGCCCCTCGATAATCGCGGCGCGGGTTGCGGGGGTGCCAAGACCTTTCTCGGCCATCGCCTCGCGCATATCGTCGTCATCAACCCACTTGCCGGCACTTTCCATGGCCGAGAGCAGGGTAGCTTCACTATAACGGGCTGGCGGTTTTGTTTTTAAAGCCAGCGCCTCAATCGTGTCACTCTGTACCGTTTCATTTTCTTGTACGGCAACCAGTTCGTCATCTGCTTGATTACTGCGGCCATAGACGGCCAACCAACCTGGGTGGACCAAGACGCGCCCTTCAGTTTTAAAGTGGTGCCCCGAACATTCCGTTATGCGCGTGGTGACGCGGAACTCTGCAGCAGGAAAAAACACAGCTAAGAATCGCCGCACTACCAAATCGTAGAGTTTTTGTTCCGGCTCGCTCAGGGTCTTAGGCGACTCCAGCGTTGGAATAATGGCGAAGTGGTCTGATATTTTGGAGTTATCAAAAATCCGCTTGTTGGGTTTGATCCAGCCATACCCTTTTGTTTTTGCTGCACCATCGTTTCCATCGCCCTTCAGTATCGCGTTGGCATGGGGGCGGTATTCATTGGAATGCGCAGCTAGGTTTTCCACTGTCTGTTTTACGGTTTCCAAATAGTCTTCTGGCAGCGCCCTTGAATCGGTTCTTGGGTAGGTCAGCACCTTATGGCGTTCGTATAACGCTTGGGCAAGCCCCAAGGTATTTTTTGCGGAAAAGCCAAAACGGGCATTTGCCTCGCGTTGGAGGCTGGTTAAATCAAATAGCTGGGGCGCTAACTGCGTCGCGGGTTTTGCTTCTTCACGAACGGTAGCTTTTTTGTTGCGGCATGCCGCCACAATGCTGTTGGCCGCGGCCTCGCTCCACAGTCGGCTCTCACGCAAATCTGGCCCTGCGGCATCTTTCTTAAACTTAGGATCAAACCAGCGACCCTCATAAATACCAGCTGAAGCCAGAAAATCAGCCTTCACTTCCCAGTAATCTTTAGAAATAAATTTACGAATGAGCTCTTCGCGCTCGACCACAATCGATAGGGTTGGCGTTTGTACGCGCCCCACCGTCGTCAGAAAGAAGCCGCCGCTTTTGCTATTGAAGGCCGTCATGGCGCGGGTGCCGTTAATGCCAACCAACCAGTCGGCCTCAGAGCGGCAGCGGGCAGCATCCGCTAAAGGCTGCATGTCCGTATCGGAGCGCAGCGCATTAAATCCCTCGCGGATCGCGTTGGGCGTCATTGATTGCAGCCATAGGCGTTTTACCGGCTGACTTGCCTTGGCGTGTTGAGCGATTAGCCGAAAAATCAGCTCACCCTCGCGACCCGCATCACATGCATTGACTAGTTCAGCGATGTCTTTTCGCTTGATGAGTTTTTGTAACACCTTGAGTCGCGATTCGGTTTTTACAATTGGCCGCAAGTCAAAATGGGGCGGCACAACGGGCAAGTTGGCAAACGACCATTTTCCACGCTTGACGTCATATTCTTCGGGGGCAGCAATTTCCAAAAGGTGACCCACCGCCGAAGAAACCACATACTGGTCGTTTTCAAAGTAATCGTCGAATTTAGTAAAGCCGCCTAGGGCTTTGGCAATATCGCTTGCAACCGATGGCTTTTCTGCAATGATCAGTGTTTTAGGCGTACTGCCTGCAGTCGATTTGGATGCGGTTTTGGTAGTTGCTTTAGCCACGCGTGAACCTAAATTAAGTACAGATTAGTCAAATTAAAGCCATCTGTGCGGCGCTGATTTGCGGCGCACTTCCTTTTTTATTATTAACCGATAAATCAAGAACTGTCCAAAATGCCGACTTTCCCCTGCATTGGCAGCTGATTTACATCGTTTTTATATGGCGGGATCCCCTATAAATTAGGGCCCAGGGGCAGTTCAGCCAAAATGTCCCCCAAGGTATGGACAAGCTTGGCGCCGTTTTGAATCAGGCTGTGGCACCCTTCCGAGTGGCCCCCAAGGATCGAGCCAGGCACCGCAAACACCTCTCGGCCCAGCTCTGCAGCAAGGCGTGCGGTGATGAGCGACCCCGACCGCTTGCTCGCCTCCACGACCACTACGCCTAGGGCAAGGGCGGCAATCAGGCGGTTGCGCCTCGGGAAATGAAACGGCCGTGGCCCCACTCCAGGGGGAAATTCCGATATGAGCAGGCCGGAATGGGCCACGGCCTGTGCGAGCGCAAGGTGTTCGTAGGGGTAGACGCGATCGAGCCCGGTCCCACAAATGGCGCTGGTTTTGCCAAAGGGGGATTTCAGGGCCGCGCGGTGTGCTGCCCCATCAATGCCCCGCGCCAAGCCAGAAACGATCAAAAAGCCAGCTTCTGCTAGCCCCTTTGATAACTCGGATGCAATATACAGGCCTTGAAGGCTGGCGTTACGTGATCCCACAACGGCTATGGCCGGCCGCCCAAATAAAGCAGCATCACCGCATATATATAGAGGGCTAGGCGGATCACTTAAATCAAGCAGGCGTTTTGGGTAGTCCGGTGAGCCGGGGTAAAGCAATTGCATGGGTGGGTGGTTTCGCATAAACCAATTTTTGAACACAGGCTTTTATTTGCCAATCAGCCCAGCCTGATTAGTCTGTAAGATAATTCCTATATGACTGTGTTAACCGTTCTCCATTACCCTGATCCCCGATTGCACAAGGTAGCAAAGCCCGTTGCTGTTGTGGATGAACGTGTGCGCAAGATCGTTGCTGACATGGCAGAGACGATGTACGATGCCCCCGGCGTTGGCCTAGCCGCGACGCAAGTGGATATTCATGAGCGCATCATCGTGATTGACGTATCAGAGGAACAAAACCAACTGATGGTCTTTATCAACCCAGAAATCGTCTGGGCAAGCGCGGAGAAAAAAGTATGGCGTGAAGGCTGCTTGTCGGTGCCGGAGTACTACGATGAAGTAGAGCGACCCGATGAAATTCGGGCGAAAGCCCTGGGCGTTAATGGCAAGTCATTTGAAATCAAGGCGGACGGCCTGCTTTCCGTTTGCTTGCAACACGAAATGGATCACTTGCTTGGAAAGGTCTTCGTTGAATACCTCTCCATTCTAAAGCGCAATCGCATCTCCCTCAAAATGAAAAAGCGTGCCAAAGAGTTGGTAGGCCAACGCTGAGAGAGCGCCCATTATGAGGGTCATTTTTGCTGGCACCCCAGATTTTGCGGCGCATGCCGTAGAGGCCATTGAGGCAGCAGGCCACACGATTGCATTGGTGTTGACCCAACCCGATCGGCGTGCCGGGCGCGGAATGCATTTGCAAGCCAGCCCCGTCAAGGCATTTGCGCTGGGCAAGGGCATTCCGCTGCTACAACCCGCATCCCTCAACACCAATAGCCTTGACGAGGCAAAAAGAGCCGACGCAATCGCTGCCTTGCACCTCATCAGCCAAACGCAGTTTGATGCCATGGTGGTGGTTGCCTATGGGCTGATCGTTCCGCAGGCAATACTGGACCTGGCCGAGCAGCCTGGAAGACATGGCGCATTCAACATCCATGGCTCACTATTGCCACGTTGGCGCGGCGCCGCACCGATTCAGCGGGCAATTGCTGCAGGGGATGAGCGTACTGGCATCACCATCATGCAAATGGATGCGGGACTAGATACGGGCGATATGGTGATGAGCGAAGCAATTGATATCGCGCCGGATGAGACCAGCAGCAGTTTGCACGACCGTCTTGCCGAGTTAGGAGCCAGGCTACTGGTGCGCTGTCTGGCGATGCTGGATGCACAAGAAGAAACGCCGCGCATCCCCCAGAGTGAAGAGGGGATGTGTTACGCCGAGAAAATACAAAAAACTGAATCTGAAATTGATTGGTCTCAAGGCGCAGCCACCATTGCTCGCCTGATTCGCGCATTTAACCCATTTCCTGGCGCCAGCTCTACGTTAAGCGGTCAAAGCCTCAAGTTTTGGCGCGCCCGTCCTTTGGCGAAGGCGCTAGCAGACCAATACCAAGGAAGCCATCGCCCCGGATCGATTGTGGGCAACAGCAAAGATGGATTTGTGGTGTGGTGCGCGGACGGCGCATTGGAGGTGTTAGAGATACAAAAGCCAGGCGGTAGGCGCATGTCGGCAGCGCAATGGATTCAAGCAGAAAAGCCAGCGGGCGCATTGCAATTTACTAAAGCGATTATCTAAGCTGTGAATAAAAAAATGAGGAAGTGGTGATGCCATCAACAGCGCCGCCCCAAAATCTGCCCTTATCGCAGGCGATCACGATTGCGGCACAAGCTATTGGCGAGGTGATATTGGGCAGATCCTTGACCCATGTTCTAGAAGAGCTAGAGCCGCAGGAGCGACCCATCGTTCAAAGCATTACGTTTGACACCTTTCGTCGCTGGACGCGTTCACATGCGCTGATAAAAGAGTTTGTGCCAAAGCCGCCAAGTAAGCCAGTGGAGCACGTCTTGGCAGTGGCAATTACACTTTTGCTTGATCGCACGGAGGTGGCCAAAAAAGGCTATGCAACCCACACCATCGTCAACGAGTCCGTAAGCGCATGCGGCCAATACGATGAAACGATCTATGCCAAAGGCTTGATGAATGCCGTGCTGCGAAAAGTCAGCGCTGCCTTGGATGTTCGGGGCGTAAAACGACCAGACCATAACAGCGTCGGTGAGTCGTATTTTCCGCCCTGGTGGATTGCTAATCTGAAAAAAAATTACCCAAAGAGCTGGCAGTCAATTTGCTTGCAACAATCGCAGCGCCCACCGCTAACCCTGCGCGTCAATCGGCGCGCAATTTCCCTGATCGATTACGCCGCCGTATTGCAGGCTGCACAGATCGAGGCCGAAGCAATAGAGCAGGTTGCCAATACCCTACTGGATGCCGCCTTGGTAATCAAAGAGCCGCTACCAGTTGCGAGCATCCCAGGATTTTTTGATGGACTGGTTTCAGTTCAGGATGCAGGAGCGCAGCTTGCGGCTACGCTCCTTTGTCCGATGACAGGCGAGCGCGTTCTTGATATGTGTGCCGCACCTGGCGGCAAAGCCGCCCATTTGCTCGAGTGTGCAGATATCGATCTAGTGGCGATCGACCTTGATCGAGAGCGATTAAAGCGCGTGAGCGAGACCTTCAGTCGCTTGAAGCTGAGCGCTGCGCCCGGACAAACCGTCGAATGCATTGCCGCCGATGCTGCGCTGCTCGCCTGGTGGGATAAAAAGCCCTTTGACAAAATACTGATTGATGCGCCGTGCTCCGCCTCCGGGATTGTGAGTCGGCATCCCGATATTCCTTTTTTGCGCCGTGCAGATGACATTGCTGATTTACAAGGACGCCAGCGCGCTCTTTTGGAAGCTGGTTGGCGCGTATTGAAGGAAGGCGGATTGCTGCTCTATATCACCTGCTCTATTTTTCCAGAAGAGGGCAAAGACCAGGCAGAATGGTTTATGGCGGGGCACCAGAATGCGTTACGATTAGATGCGCCCGGACAAATGTTGCCTGGCCACCTGCACGACGGTTTTTACTATGCTCTCTTTAAAAAGAATGGGCCATGACCCAGCGCCTTAAGCAACTCCTTTTATCGGCAATTGTGCTGGTGGGTCTTGTGCTGGCGCCCGTGGCAAATGCAGAGGGCATTAAGGTCAAGTTTTTTGAGCTTGAGCGCGTAGAGTCCGAATGGTTTTTAAATGCCGCTTTTCAGATTGAGTTATCTCCTGGGCTGGAGGATGCCATTCAAAAAGGAGTGGTGCTGCACTTTCAGACCGAATTTGAGCTAACCCGATCGCGGTGGTATTGGTTTGATGAGCGACCCGTTTTGGCGTTGCGGCAAACCCGCCTCTCCTATCAGCCCCTAACGAGGCAGTTCCGCATTGCTTCTGGCGGCCTCACTTTCACCGCGCAAACCATTGCAGAGGCATTGCAGGTCGTTGGGAGCATTGGCGGCTGGCGCGTGATTGAAGGTCCAGGTGTTGACCCCAGCAAGCCTTATTCGGCGGCGCTGCGCATGAGCCTGGATTTGAGTAAGCTGCCCAAGCCATTTCAGGTCAACGCACTCAATAATAAAACATGGAATGTCTCTAGCGATTGGACCCGCTTTACGTTTACGCCAGATGCGCAATCTGTATTGAAGCGCCAAGAGTGAGCATCTTAAAATGAGCTTTCTTTATTTTGATAGGCCCGCTTGGAAGCGCCGCGCACTGCCAATAGCAACTGCCGTCACTGGCGTTTTTGCGCTTGCCTTGTTGGTACTGCTCTCCACCGCCACTTCAAACACCACCTTTTTCGATAATTACTTTATTTGGCTTTACGCCGCCAATGTGGTGGTTGGCATTTGTTTGCTACTGGTTATCGTGACTTTGGTCGTCGTGATTACCATTCGCTGGAAAAAAGGCCGTTTCGGCACACGCTTAATTGCCAAGCTTGCGATGATTTTTGGTCTGGTGGGCGTAGTTCCTGGCCTAATTCTATATGGCGTCTCCTTGCAGTTCGTGTCGCGCAGCATTGATACTTGGTTTGATGTAAAGGTGGAGTCAGCCCTAGAGGCTGGACTCGAGCTTGGGCGCGCGACATTAAGCACTTCCTTGCAAGAGCTACAAGATGAGGGCCGCATTGTTGCTGATCAAGTGCAGCGTATTCCAAATCAAGCCAGCCCAGCAGAATTAACCTTATTGCTTTCCCGCATGCGCGATCAGTTTGGCATTCAAGAAATTAC
>JBIILR010000084.1:0-6831 GCA_044338365.1 Polynucleobacter sp.
GCACCTTTAAACAGCGCATGCTCCGAAGTTCGAATGCCGCGCGGCTGACCAAAGTAAATATCGCCATTGAGTTCACGCACAATCAAGATGTCCAAGCCGCCCACAATTTCTGGCTTCAAACTGGATGCAGCAGTTAACTCGGGATAACAAATGGCAGGACGGAAATTAGCAAACAAAGCCAAGTGTTTACGCAAACCGAGAATGGCTTGCTCAGGACGCAATTCACGTGCCAAGGTGTCGTACTTCCAGTCACCCACCGCACCAAACAAAATGGCATCGGCGCTTTTAGCTAAGTCAAGGGTAGCAGGAGGCAAAGGGTGGCCTGAAAGGTCATATGCTGCACCACCAACGGGCGCCTCTTCCAGCTCAAATATGGGCCCCAATGCC
Source organism: Polynucleobacter sp. (assembly GCA_044338365.1). Classification (GTDB taxonomy): domain Bacteria; phylum Pseudomonadota; class Gammaproteobacteria; order Burkholderiales; family Burkholderiaceae; genus Polynucleobacter. The sequence continues at coordinate 388 of JBIILR010000084.1, forward strand.
TTGAGGACTTTGACCGCCTCAGCGACAATTTCCGGGCCAATACCATCGCCCGGCAATACTGCAATTTTCATGACAAGCCTTTAAAAAGGGTTAACTAGCCAGTGCGAGGCTGTTTTTACGGTAGCTGGGTAGCAAGCCAAGGCATCCGCAGCACGCGCTCTGCTTCGTATGCCTTTATTTTATCGGCATTTTTGAGGGTGAGGCCAATATCGTCTAAGCCATTGAGTAGGCAGTATTTACGAAATCCATCGATTTCAAAGGAATAGCGGCGATTATCTGGCGCAATCACCTCTTGCGTTTCCAGATCAATCGTTAGCTGATAGCCGTTAAAAGCCAAGGTCTCATTAAACAGGTGATCGACCTGCTGCTCCGTGAGCACGATTGGTAATAGTCCGTTTTTGTAGCAATTATTGAAGAATATATCGGCAAAACTGGGGGCAATCACCGCACGAAAGCCGTATTGGCCCAAAGCCCAGGGCGCATGCTCGCGCGAACTTCCGCAACCAAAATTCTTACGGGCAAGCAAGATGCCGGCATTATTGTAGCGGGGCTGGTTCAGAATAAAGTCTGGATTAAGGGGGCGCCCACTGCAATCTTGTCCTGGCTCACCATGATCCAAGTAGCGCCATTCATCAAACAGATTTTGGCCGAAGCCCGTTTTTTTAATCGACTTTAAAAACTGTTTTGGAATGATGGCGTCGGTATCGACATTCTCTCGGTCGAGGGGGGCAACCAAACCTTGGTACTGAGTAAATTTATCCATTACGCCTGACTCTGCTTTTTAATTATCGCTACTTATTTAACTGGCGTCACCACAACGTCTTTTCCTTGCGTTTGCGATGCGGGAGGATTGCTTGGTGTGGAAGACGGTGATTTCGAATCCATTGAAGTGCCTATCTTTTGTAAATCCTTACCAACCCCCTCCATGGTGTTAGCGCAGGCACTAATAAAAATACCGCTTACTAGAACAACAGATAACTTGGCAATCATCGAATAACGGGGAGTTAGCATGGCACGGACCTTTCCTTTGGCTAATTACGCAATCTTGCGTACATCAACAAAATGACCTTCGATGGCAGCAGCGGCCGCCATAGCGGGACTCACTAAATGGGTTCTACCCCCAGCGCCTTGACGGCCTTCAAAATTACGGTTCGATGTTGACGCGCAGCGCTCCCCAGGTTCGAGGCGATCTGAATTCATGGCGAGGCACATTGAGCAACCGGGTTCACGCCATTCGAAGCCAGCAGCCTTGAAAACCCGATCGAGGCCTTCACGTTCTGCCTGCGCCTTCACTAGTCCAGATCCTGGTACGACCAAGGCCAGCTTAATGGTGGGCGAGACTTTTTTACCTAGGCGATCAACCACCTTTGCAGCGGCACGTAAATCCTCGATGCGACTATTGGTGCAGGAACCGATAAATACCTTATCAATCGGAATGCTGGTCAGCAAGGTATTGGGCGTTAGATTCATGTACTGCAAAGCACGCTCCATTGCACTGCGCTTATTGGGATCCCGCTCTTTTTCAGGATCAGGAACGCGCTCGCTGATTGGCAGAACCATTTCTGGGGAAGTACCCCACGTCACTTGGGGCTGGATTTCATCGGCACGCAATTCCACTACCTGATCAAACTTCGCGTCCGCATCGGAATGCAAGGTGCGCCAATATTGGACCGCGTGGCGCAAGATCTCTCCGCTTGGGGCGTAAGGACGACCCTGAATGTAGTCGATGGTGGTCTCATCCACTGCAACCAGGCCAGCACGTGCGCCCGCTTCAATGGCCATATTGCAGATGGTCATGCGGCCTTCCATCGATAAGTTTCGAATGGCCTCACCCGCAAACTCGATGGTGTAGCCAGTACCGCCGGCTGTACCTATTTTTCCGATGACTGCTAAAACAATGTCCTTTGCCGTCGAGCCGGGCTGTAAACGCCCTTCGACGCGAACCAGCATATTCTTGCTCTTTTTCATCAGCAAGGTTTGGGTCGCAAGCACGTGCTCTACTTCAGAAGTGCCGATACCAAACGCCAATGCACCAAAGGCGCCATGGGTGCTGGTATGCGAATCACCACACACGACCGTCATACCAGGCAATGTGGCGCCCTGCTCTGGCCCAATGACGTGCACGATGCCCTGCCGCAAATCATTCATCTTGAACTGCGTAATACCGAAGGAGGCGCAATTCTGATCTAGGGTGTCGACTTGAAGCTTGGAAATAGGATCAGCAATCCCTTCAGACCGATCCGTTGTAGGCACGTTGTGGTCAGACACCGCAAGGTTGGCAGAAATTCGCCATACGGGACGCTTTGCCAAACTTAAACCTTCAAACGCCTGTGGACTGGTTACTTCGTGCAACAAGTGCCGGTCAATATAGAGGGTGGCCGTACCATCCTCTTCTGCACAAACAACGTGCTCATCCCATAACTTATCGTATAGCGTGCGTGACATACCCATCCCTATAAATCTTATTTACGCCCTGATATTGGGGGAACATTGCGCTCTGCTTCCCCAACATATAACTGCCGTGGACGACCGATCTTGTACTCCGTGTCAGTAATCATTTCTTCCCACTGCGCTATCCAGCCCACCGTTCTCGCTAAAGCAAAAACACAGGTGAACATATCCGTTGGAATACCAAGGGCGCGCTGCACAATGCCGGAATAAAAGTCCACGTTCGGATACAGCTTGCGACTCACAAAGTACTCGTCTTCTAGCGCAATCTTCTCTAAAGTCATTGCCAACTTAAAGAGCGGATCATTTTCGAGTCCTAATTCATTGAGGACTTCATAGCAGGTTTCACGCATCAGCTTGGCGCGTGGATCAAAGTTTTTATAGACGCGATGGCCAAAGCCCATTAAACGGACATTGGAGTTTTTGTCTTTCACTTGGGCGATAAATTCACCCACTTTTTCGACTCCACCATTGGCCTGAATCTCAGACAGCATCTGCAGGCAGGCTTCATTCGCACCACCATGCGCTGGGCCCCACAAGCAGGCAATACCAGCCGAGATCGCAGCAAATGGATTGGTGCCAGAAGAACCGCATAAACGGACCGTAGAGGTCGATGCATTTTGTTCATGGTCGGCATGGAGAATAAAAATGCGATCCAGTGCGCGAACCAATACCGGATTCACTTTGTACGGCTCGCATGGCGTAGCAAACATCATGCGCATGAAATTGGCGGTATAGGAGAGCGAGTTATCGGGATAGATAAACGGCTGACCAACGGAATACTTATAGGACATAGCCACTAAGGTTGGCATTTTTGCAACCAAACGCATTTGCGCGATTTCACGGGCCTTGGGCTCGCTGTAATCAATCTCATCGTGATAGAACGCCGCCATGGCACCCACTAGACCAGTCAAGACGGCCATGGGGTGCGCATCACGCCGAAAGCCGCGCAGGAAAAACTGCATCTGCTCATGTACCATAGTGTGGTGCATGATGGTGTCTTGAAATTTCGCATTCTCTTGTTCGTTTGGCAAATGGCCATTGATCAAGAGGTAGCACACTTCTAAAAAATCACAATTGCCTGCCAAATCTTGAATGGGGTAACCGCGATAGAGCAGTTCGCCTTTATCGCCATCAATAAAGGTGATCTTGGAATTACAGGATGCCGTAGATAAGAAGCCAGGATCATAGGTAAATTTGCCGGTCTGACCGTAGAGCTTACGAATATCAATGACATCAGGACCAACTGAGCCTTGGTAAATGGGCAAATCGATATCGGGGGTACCGTCAGAGAACGATAACTTTGCCTTGATGTTTGATTCAATCATGTCTGATTCCACTGTTCGTTAAATAAGTGCAATGCAAATTATTGCATTCCTGCTACTGCTTCTCCCGCAAACAAGCCAATACAGCCAAAAAGGTGGGAGTACTGCATATATCACCCAAAGCAGCTACCGATTCGACTCGCCCAATCAGGAGGTCCATTAAATCGTTGTCACTCAAAGCCAGCAGCTGGGTCAAGACTGCGCCCTGCTCCTCCGTTAATGTATCCGCATAGCGCCTGAAAAACCGCTCCAAAATCAAATCATTTTCCAGTAAACCACGGCGCGCATCGCTTTTTAAGCGATATAGAGCTGCCGCACTAATGGTCATACCGCCCTACGGACCATCAACTCTTTGATTTTGCCAATGGCTTTGGTTGGGTTCAAGTGCTTAGGACAAACATCGACGCAATTCATAATGGTATGGCAGCGGAATAAACGGTAGGGGTCCTCTAAATTATCCAGGCGAGCCGCCGTATCCTCATCACGACTATCCGCAATAAAGCGATACGCTTGCAACAAACCGGCTGGCCCGACAAACTTATCCGGATTCCACCAAAACGAAGGGCAGGAGGTAGAGCAGGAGGCGCACAAGATGCACTCGTACAAACCATCCAACTCTTCACGCTCTTCCGGACTCTGTAAACGCTCTTTTTCCGGCGGACGGGTGGTGTTCACTAAATAGGGCTTAATGGACAAGTACTGCTTGAAAAATAGTGTCATGTCGACAATCAAATCGCGCACAACGGGCAAGCCTGGTAGCGGACGTAATGTGATGATTTGAGGCAAGGTCTTCATATTAGTTAAGCAGGCTAAGCCATTTTTGCCATTGATGTTCATCGCATCGGAGCCACAAACACCCTCGCGACAGGAGCGGCGATAGGTAATGGTCTCATCCTGCTTCTTTAATGAAATCAATGCATCCAGTAGCATGCGCTCACCAGTCAATTCAAGCTCGTAACGCTGCATACGTGGTGCGGCATCCACCTCCGGATCGTAGCGATAAATTTCAAATACGCGGGTATCACTCATGATTTATCTCGTTTTTTATTAATTAGAAGGTGCGCTCTTTGGGTGGAACCGATTCGGCAGTTAATGGCTTGAGTTGCACGGGCTTGTAATCGAGGCGATTGCCTTCACTAAACCAAAGCGTATGTTTCATCCAGGCCTTGTCATCGCGCGTTGGAAAATCATCGTGCGAGTGCGCGCCGCGACTTTCTTTGCGGGCTGCGGCCGAAATGATGGTGGCATTGGCAGTCTCAACCAGGTTAGAAATTTCCAGGGCTTCAATGCGCGCCGTATTAAAAATCTTTGACTTATCTTTGACCCAGAGGTGTTTTGCGCGCTCGGTTAGAGCGGCCATCTGACGAACGCCCTCATCCATTAACTTCTGGTTACGGAATACGCCGGCATAGGTCTGCATTGTTTTACGAATATCATTGGCCACATCTTGGGCGTACTCGCCTGAAGTGGAATCATCGAGTGCCGCAATGCGCGCCAGTGTTTGCTCGCCGGCATTCGCAGGCAGGGGCTTGTGCTCGCGCTTTTTTAGATCCATATTGACGATGTGATTACCGGCAGCGCGGCCAAACACCAACAAATCCAACAGGGAGTTCGTGCCAAGGCGATTCGCGCCGTGAACCGATACGCAAGAGCACTCACCGATGGCGTACAGACCATTGACGATGTGATTCGGATTGCCGTCTTTAGGCACCACGACCTGGCCGTTAATGTTGGTCGGAATACCGCCCATTTGGTAGTGAATCGTTGGCACAACCGGAATCGGCTCTTTGGTTACATCGATATTGGCAAAGTTTATGCCAATCTCGTACACCGATGGCAAGCGCTTCATGATGGTCTCGGCGCCGATGTGAGTTAAATCCAGCACCACATAATCGCCATTAGGGCCACAGCCGCGCCCTTCTTTAATCTCTTGATCCATGCAGCGCGAAATGAAGTCCCGCGGAGCCAAATCTTTTAGCGTAGGCGCATAACGTTCCATAAAACGCTCGCCATCTTTGTTGCGCAAGATGGCACCTTCGCCGCGACACCCCTCGGTCAGCAATACGCCGGCTCCGGCAACGCCAGTGGGATGAAACTGCCAAAACTCCATATCTTCGAGTGGAATGTTGGCGCGGGCAGCCATACCCATACCGTCGCCGGTGTTGATATAGGCATTGGTCGAGGCGGACCAAATGCGGCCAGCGCCGCCGGTTGCCATCAACACAATCTTGGCTTCCAAGATGTAGAGCTCACCTGTTTCCATTTCCAGTGCGGTAACGCCGACAACATCGCCTTCATCGTCACGAATTAAATCCAAGGCCAACCACTCTACAAAAAAGTTTGTCTTGGCCTGCACGTTGCGCTGATACAGCGTGTGCAACATGGCGTGGCCAGTTCGGTCTGCAGCAGCGCATGCACGCTGTACCGGCTTCTCGCCGTAATTCGCGGTGTGTCCACCAAATGGGCGCTGATAAATCGTGCCGTCCGGGTTACGGTCAAATGGCATGCCGTAGTGCTCAAGCTCATAAACCACTTTAGGCGCTTCGCGGCACATAAACTCAATCACATCCTGATCACCCAGCCAATCAGAGCCTTTAATGGTGTCGTAAAAATGGTAATGCCAGTTGTCCTCGCTCATATTGCCGAGCGCGGCGCCAATACCGCCCTGTGC
>JBIILR010000007.1:0-23028 GCA_044338365.1 Polynucleobacter sp.
AGTATCTAAAGGCGATTGATGCAGCTAAAACCGATAACTCCGATGCGGTGATGAAGCAAATGAAAGCAGTTGAAATTAACGATGGTCTCTTTAGGGGCAAAATTCGTGCAGATGGAAAGTTTGAGCATGACATGTATTTGCTAGAAGTCAAAAAGCCAAATGAATCCAAAAATCCAAACGATGTCGCTAAAGTGATTAAAGTCATTGCTGCGAAGGATGCAACCTTGCCATTGGCCCAATCCAAGTGCAAATTGGTTACTAAATAAGCAAAAGTGAACTAGTCATGTTTGAGTTACTCGGAATTACACCGCAAGCCCTGGTTTCGCAGCTCTTGATTGGACTGATTAATGGTTCTTTCTATGCGCTGCTCAGTTTGGGCTTAGCCGTAATTTTTGGTTTGTTGAATGTGATTAACTTCACCCATGGCGCTCAATACATGTTGGGCGCCATGGTTGCCTGGATTGGACTGACGCAGGTAGGCCATTGGATTGGAATGCCTGAGTTCGAGCTTAACTATTTCCTTGCCTTATTTTTAGCGCCTTTAATCGTAGGGCTTTTTAGCATCGTGATTGAAAAAACGATGCTAAAGCGTCTTTATCACCTCGACCACCTTTATGGATTATTGCTGACCTTTGGTCTTGCGTTGGTGATTGAGGGCATGTTCCGCCACTGGTTTGGTGCCCTTGGCAATAGTTATCCGGTTCCGGAGCTATTGCAAGGCGGCTTCCGGGTGGGGGAGCTATTTTTGCCCTACTACCGTCTGTGGGTAGTATTTTTAGCTTTATTAGTGTGCTTTGCTACATGGTTCTTCATTGAGCGAACTAGTCTGGGTAGCTTGTTGCGAGCCGGTACTGAAAATCCCCGATTACTCCAAGCCTTGGGGGTAAACGTCCCGCTGATCGTGACCCTAACCTACGGTGCGGGTTGCGCCCTTGCTGCATTTGCTGGGGTAATGGCTGCGCCCATCTATCAGGTTACAGCGGTCATGGGCTCAAACTTAATCATTGTGGTCTTTGCAGTGGTTGTGATTGGCGGTATGGGATCCATTGCTGGCGCCATTGTGACAGGCTTGGGTTTGGGTGTAGTGGAGGGTTTAACCAAAGTGTTTTATCCCCAAGCCTCGTCGGTTTCCATTTTCGTCATCATGATCATCGTCTTGTTAATTAAACCCGCTGGCTTATTTGGTAGATCAAATTAATGATGAAACGCAATTTGTCTCCCCTCGACAAGATATCCATCGTCATCATAGCGCTACTTGCACTCGTGCCATTCCAGGGCTTTGTGTACGACCTGTTCATGATGAAGGTATTTTGTTTTGCTATTTTTGCCGCGTCCCTGAATCTGTTATTGGGTTTTGCTGGCTTACTGTCTTTTGGGCATGCGGCGTTCTTTGGAACGGGCGCTTACATCAGCGCTTATGTTATGAAAGAGTGGGGCCTTACCCCTGAGTTGGGATTACTCTGCGGCGTCTTGTGCGCAACCGCCTTAGGTTATGTGTTTGGGGCTTTGGCAATACGGCGCCAGGGTATCTACTTTGCAATGATTACGCTCGCACTGGCCCAAGTAATCTATTTTTTAGCAACGCAGGTTCCCTTCACGAATGGTGAGGACGGCATACAGGGCGTTCCCCGCGGTCAGTTTTTGGGCTTCATTGATTTATCTACCTCGACCCATATGTATTACTTTGCGCTGGTTGTTTTTGCATTGGCTTTTCTGATGATTAAACGCATCGTCAGCTCCCCTTTTGGTCAGGTCATGAAGTCCATTCGGGAGAATGAGCCCAGGGCAATTTCATTGGGTTATGACGTTAATCGATACAAGCTCATCGCCTTCACCCTGTCAGCAGGCCTGGCTGGACTTGGCGGCGCACTAAAAAGCTTGGTTTTGCAACTGGCTTCGTTATCCGACGTGTTCTGGCACACCTCGGGGGAGGCCGTTCTGATGACGATTCTGGGTGGCATTGGAACCTTATGGGGGCCAGTTGCCGGTGCTGCCATCATCATTAATCTGCAAAATTATTTAGCCAACTTGGGCGGCTGGAGCACCATTGCAACCGGCGCCATATTTGTGGTTTGCGTCATGGCATTTAGGCGCGGCATCGTTGGTGAAATTGCATACCGTTTAAAAATAAAGCTGTAATGGACTCGTAGTGGTCTATAGAACTATCCTGTAAGCCACTGTGTGACTCCAGCGATTTTTAAAGCATTCCACCTAGCCGCAATGGTTTTTTGGATCTGTATTCCCATTCATTTGAGGTACGTGTGCTCATTATCCATGTGTAGATAGAAATACCACATGAGCATTACGAGGATCTAGGGACTTCGTTTTATCAAATACTGCAAACGGGTGCGTAGTTATGGCCTTTCCTTGCGCAGAATACAAAAATTATCAAATAACTAATTCATCGTAATGATTTACTATAGAGAGACCATCTTTTTGCAATTAATAATCGCCTATGTCCCAGTTTGATACCCATGATGCAGAACGAGAAATCCATTCTTTAAAAGAAACTATTAATGCGCTTAGAGACGCACTGGAGTTCAAGGAGCTGGAAGGGGCAAGACTATTGCAAGAATTGCGCCAAGCATCCCATGACCATACTAAACAACTGGAAAGTACTGTTGATCGGATGAGGACTCGTCTTGAAGAAGAGAGCCAAGCGCGGGATTCTCAAGTCCAACAGGAAACTCAATTTTTGAAAGATCAACTCGAGCAATCTCGCCAAGCTATTATTGCTTTGAGAGATCAGCTAGAGGCTAAAAAAAATGAATAAAGCCAATATGCCATCTCCAGAAAAAAGGCCCCGCTTATCAAGCATTCGTGATGAAGGTACATTACGTCTTTTAATTTCTATTTCTGAAGATCTAGCTGCTTTTGATGATCTTGATGAGGCCTTGAGATACTTAGTTGAAGAATCCTCTAGGGCTGTTCAGGCAGATCGAGCATCATTATTTTTAAATGATCCCATAACCAAAGAACTTTATACTAAATTTGCCCAAGGTAATCTCGCTCAAGAAATCCGCATCATGAATGATTCAGGGATTTCTGGGGCTGCATTTCAGAGTGGCCAAGCGATTATTGTGGACGACCCCTATGCTGACTCTCGCTTTAATCAACGGGTCGATGAACAAACTGGATATCAGACTAAAAATATTATTGCTGTTCCAGTAAAGACTGTACGCGGTGAGATTATTGGCGTTTTACAAGCCCTAAATAAGAAAAGGGGTCGATTTACCAAAAAAGATTTAACCCTACTGGAGTTAATTACTACTCAGGCATCGCAATTTCTGGGAGGAATGATTGAGCTTAAAAGGGTAGAAAAATTACGGAAACATGAAATTGAATTTCTAGAAGTGATTTCAGAAATGACTTCGGATATCAATATTGAATCTTTATTACAAAAAGTAATGGCGGAAGCAACCCGCATGTTAGGCGCCGAGAGATCAACCTTGTTTTTGAATGATAAAAAAACAAATCAGCTGTGGTCTCAGGTAGGACAAGGCTTAGGCGCTATGCAAATTCGGTTGCCAAATCATCTCGGTATTGCTGGCACCGTTTTTACCAGTGGCATGACGGTCAATATTCCTCATGCTTATGCAGATCTTCGCTTTAATCCAGCCTTTGATCGCAAGTCCGGATTTTTTACGCGCTCCATTCTTTGTGTACCAATTAACAATAAAGCAGGTGAAGTGATTGGGGTTACCCAAGTTCTGAATAAGAAAAACGGTAGCTTTACGGCAGAAGACGAATCGCGCCTAAAGACCTTTACGGCTCAAATAGCGATTTCGCTTGAAAACGCGAGTTTATTTTCAGATGTACAAAATATGAAAAATTACAACGAAGGTATTTTACTTTCGATGACGAATGCGGTATTGACTTTTGACGAAGAGGGGAAGCTAAAAACCTGTAATAAAACAGGCGAGAAGTTTTTTAATCAGAAAGAATCAGGTTTGCTGGGTAAAACAGCTGACATTATATTTGCCGACACCAATGCTTGGATGGTTGAAAAAATTCATCGTGTCTTGGAGAGCAAACAAAGTGATGTCACCATCGACGGTAATTTATTAGTAGGCGAGGAAAGTTTATCTGCCAACATCACAATCATGCCACTTATAAGTGTTGATGGTAAATCAATGGGATTTATGATCATGATTGAAGATATTTCTTCGGAAAAGCGCATGAAATCAACTATGTCCCGCTACATAGATCCATCGATTGCCGATCAATTGCTCGCAAATAAATCCGATATTTTTGAAGGACAAAATGTTCATGCCACCGTTTTGTTTAGTGATATCAGAGGTTTTACCACCCTGACAGAACAATTGGGTCCTCAGGGTACGGTCCATCTTTTAAATGAATACTTTGAAATTATGGTTGACTGCATTTCAAAAGAGGGCGGGATTCTGGATAAATTCATTGGTGATGCCATCATGGCAGGCTTTGGCATACCGCAATCGCTTGGTGATAATGAAGACCGTGGCCTAAGAGCGGCTTTGGCAATGATTCAATCCCTGGAAAGCTGGAACACAACACGTGAATCTGATGGTAAGTTACCAGTGCATATTGGCATTGGTTTGAATTCTGACAATATTGTATCGGGTAACATTGGCTCTAAGAAGCGTATGGATTTTACGATGATTGGGGATGGCGTTAATTTAGCTGCTCGCCTCGAGTCTGCCTGTAAACAGTACAGTGCCAAAATTTTAATTAGTGAATTTACAAAAGCGAGATTAAAGGGCACTTATCGAATGCGTGAGATTGATTTGGTAGTGGTTAAAGGAAAGACAGTTCCGATTGCGGTTTATGAGGTGCTTGACTACCATACCGATGAATCTTTCCCCCACCTAATGGAGGTGTTAAGTCTATTTAAAGATGGTGTATCAAAATACCGTGAAATGAATTGGGATAGCGCACAAGCCCAGTTTAAAAAATGTTTAGAGCTGAATGCTAAAGATGCTATTTCTCAGATGTATATTGATCGCTGTGAGTTGCTTCGTGCATCTCCGCCACCATTGGTTGATGGGCAGTGGAATGGCATTTGGGTCATGGAGGAAAAGTGATGATCCGGATTGTTAAACAATTGACCGAGAAAGCGATTGGCATTTAAAACACCGAATGAACGCTTGATGAAGTCCTTAAGTTGTGTTGTACTTCGTATGTAAATCTACAATTTGTACTCATTTTAAAAATAAATTAAACGACCTTATGACATTTACGACGGATGATAAGCGCAAAAGAATATTTGCGATATTTGCAGCATCCTCTGGCAATCTGGTCGAGTGGTTTGATTTTTATATCTATGCTTTTTGTGCAGTTTACTTTGCCCACATATTTTTTCCTGAGGCTAATCCCACTGTGCAGCTACTTAATACGGCTGGCATTTTTGCGGTAGGATTTTTGATGCGACCTATCGGGGGTTGGATTTTTGGGCGCATTGCCGACCGTCATGGCAGAAAAAAGTCTTTAGTAATTTCTGTAATGATGATGTGTGCCGGCTCCTTGATGATCGGATGTCTACCTGGTTATGACGTCATTGGTATTTGGGCCCCAGTCTTGCTAGTGGTAGCAAGGCTACTCCAAGGCCTCTCGGTAGGCGGAGAGTATGGCACTGCTGCAACGTATATGAGTGAGATTGCAATGAAGGGACAAAGGGGATTTTATTCGTCTTTTCAATATGTCACATTGATTGGCGGCCAACTATTAGCGGTTTTAGTCATTTTAATTTTGCAGCAACTTTTAGATGAAAGCCAAATGAGGGAGTGGGGCTGGAGAATCCCATTTATTATTGGCGCATTTGCGGCGGTGATTGTGCTCCTATTGCGCAAAACGCTTACCGAAACAGCATCAAATCTATCTGAAGTAAACAAGGATGCCGGCAGCATCAGGGTTTTATTTAGAGATCATAAAAAGGCTTTTTTTACTGTCTTGGGCTTTACGGCAGGAGGCTCCTTAAGTTTTTACACATTCACAACCTACATGCAAAAGTATTTAGTGAATTCAGCGAATATGTCTATAAACACTGCCAGCGCAGTAATGACTGGATGTTTATTGGTTTTTATGTTGATGCAGCCGCTATTCGGGGCCCTATCCGATCGTATCGGTCGTAGAAATAATATGCTGCTCTTTGGTGGTTTAGGAACACTTTTTACGATTCCAATTATGCTTCTTCTTCAAGGCGTTTCTGAGAGCTGGATCGCTTTCTTGCTTATTACCTTCGCATTAGCGATTGTTAGCTTGTATTCATCAATCTCCGGAATAATTAAAGCAGAGATGTTCCCTACGGAGATCAGGGCTTTAGGCGTAGGCTTATCGTATGCCATTGCGAATGCAATTTTTGGGGGTACTGCTGAATTTGTTGCCCTAAGCTTTAAAGCAGGGGGTTATGAATCCTTGTTTTACTGGTATGTCACTGGAATATTGGTACTCGCTTTTCTGGTTAGCTTTCGCTTGCCAAGAAAACCACCTTACCTACTTAATGACCATTAAATAGTTCAGCATCGCGAAGGGCTCTACTAAAAAAGCGTATTGAAGAGAAAAAGGCTTCCGAGCCAATTGACTTAGAAGCCTTATACTATTAAGGTTGCGGGGACAGAATAGGAGTCTAACTATTTAGGTTTTCGATTGTGATGGCGGATTGAGCGATTAGTTTTGCCTTTCTAATTCCATATCAACTTGTGTTCCATTCCAAGGAACTTTTCCTACAAATTTATTGCCTTCTATTTCGCCCCTGAAGACCATGGCGCCACATTTGGCGCCATCTAGATCTTTCGTTCTAAGGGTGATTGCATTATTTTTGATTGATCCTGACGTAATTTCATGTGTTCCTGAGCATGCAGTTCTTGGGCCTGCAATATCCAGCGTACCAGTGATTTTATCTTTATTGGAGAGGTCAATTTTGTATGTAAACGTGACAGGAAAGGTCTTTCCTGTCCGAGATACCGCATTTAGTATTCCATAGTAAGTATCAGCAAGAGCAGCGTTAGTTAAGATAAGCCCCATAAGGAATACAGAAATTCTTAATTTCATAATAAAAGTCAAATGTATGTTTGGTTAGATGGATTGACGACTTAACTTTATCAAAATCCCTTAAAAAATTCCCGCTAAATTTAAGTTTGCATGGGAATTCAGTCCGAAAAAAGAAGACTTTTAGATAGCATAGTCAACTCAGGACTACAAATGAAAAGAGGATACTTTCGTATCCTCTTGATTCATGTAACTTATTTGGTTGCGGGGACAGGATTTGAACCTGTGACCTTCGGGTTATGAGCCCGACGAGCTGCCAGACTGCTCCACCCCGCGTCTGAGACTGAGATTCTAGCATTTTTAAGCCTTCACTGTCGAGCTATATTGCTGAATCGAGCTGTTTCACGCTGAATTTATCTTCTATTTCTCGGTCATTTTGACCCCCCTAAGGAGTAATATATTGCCGTGCAACACCAATTAAGGCAGTTCCATGTCCATTAGTAATCCCGAATACTCAAGCTCAACCCTACTCAAGCCCGTTGACCTGCATAGCAGTGGTGATGGTGGCGAACACAAGAAGGGTTTAGGCGTTCTCATGCTGGCTGCAATTGGTGTGGTTTTCGGTGATATTGGTACCAGTCCCTTGTATGCCCTCAAAGAGTGTTTTGATGCCGAGCATGGCATTGCGTTCAGCCCTGAAGCCCTTTACGGGGTCATCTCCATGATGATCTGGGCCTTGATTTTGGTAGTGACCTTCAAATACGTTTTGTTCGTGATGCGGGCCGATAACAAGGGCGAGGGCGGCGTTTTATCCTTAATGGCCTTGGCACTGCGTTCGGTTAAAAGCGGCAGTAAAGAATATTTTGTATTGATGATTCTGGGCATGCTGGGCGCTTGCATGCTGATTGGTGAATCTGTTATCACGCCAGCGATCTCCGTATTGTCCGCGGTAGAGGGCATTGAGATTGCAACGCCAGCGTTAAAGCAATTCATTATTCCGATTGCGGTTGCCATTCTCTTTTGCCTCTTTGTCATCCAAAAATACGGCACGGCCATGGTTGGCAATTTATTCGGACCCGTTACATTAATTTGGTTTTTGGTGATTGCCGCGCTGGGCATTTGGAATATCAGTAATGCCCCTGAAATTGCCTTGGCGTTTAATCCAATGTACGCCATTCGGTTCATTACGAACCACCCCTTAACGGCTTATATCGTGATGGGTGCAGTGGTGCTCGTGGTTACTGGAGTTGAGGCTCTGTATTTAGATATGGGCCACTTTGGCCGTAACCCCGTTCGTTTTGCATGGCTCTTAATTGTGTTGCCTAGCCTGCTACTCAATTATTTGGGGCAGGGTGCCTTGGTGCTATCCAACCCTGAGGCCATTCGTAATCCCTTTTACATGATGGTGCCGGAGTGGGCCCTTTGGCCGATGGTAGGGCTTGCCACCGCAGCAACTGTGATTGCATCACAAGCCGTGATCTCTGGCACCTTTTCCTTGGTGAGTCAGGCTATCTCTTTGGGTTTTTTGCCCCGTATGAACATTCTTCACACCTCCGATTCGGAGCGCGGGCAGATTTACATCCCGGTAGTGAACTGGGCTTTGCTCTTTATGGTGGTTGTGACCATTATTGAATTCGGTGAATCGGTTAACTTAGCTGCAGCCTATGGCCTCTCGGTTACCTCAACAATGCTGATTACGACCATCTTGCTGTCGGTTGTGATGCGGCGCGAATGGCACATCAATCCTATTTTGATTGCCTTACTCATTGTCTTTTTCTTTGCCGTCGACTTGGCTTTCTGGACTGCCACCTTGATCAAAATTAAGGATGGTGGTTGGTATCCATTGCTACTCGCCCTAATCTGCTTTACCTGCCTGATTACCTGGTACAAAGGCCGCAAATTACTCCGCGATAAATTGGTGAGCAATTCGATTCCAATGGAGGCTTTTGTCAGTAGTCTGCTCGCGCATCCGCCTCACCGTGTGGAAGGTACGGCTATCTTCTTAACGGCACACATTGATTATGTTCCTGTGGCTATGCTGCACAACCTGAAACACAACCGCGTGATGCATGAGCGGATCTTCTTCTTGAAGCTGAGTACCTGGGATGTGCCCTATGTCAATGACAGCGAGCGCATCACGATGCGCGATCTGGGCGGTCAGGTGTACTTGGTGCGTGCTGTCTATGGCTTTAAAGAAACGCCAGATATCAATTCGATCTTAACCCTGCTGGAGAAACAAGAAAACCTGACCTTTGATTTGATGGATACCTCTTTCTTCATCTCAAAAGACACCATCATTCCATCGGCATCCCCCGGAATGGCGCTGTGGCAGGAAAGCCTCTTTTCTTGGATGATGCAAAACGCCGCAAAGCCATCGGACTTTTTCAAGATCCCAACCAATCGTTTAGTTGAGTTGGGCGCAAAGGTAGAAATTTGATTCGCCCCCTTTCTTTCTCGACCTTGCTTTCCACTGCAATTGCCTTTGGCTTGGTGCTTGGAATGGGTACAGCCCAAGCAACACCTGTGCAAGAAGCGGAACTCGCGAAGCTGGACTTAATCGAGGCCGAGCTGACCCTGCAGCGTGAGTGGGCAGATTACCGCTGGAAAAAAGCATCTTCCGAGTGCTACCAAAAATATTTAGTGAATCGCTGTCTTAGTCAAACGCGTGCTCAATATCGCAAAGAGATCGATCCGATTCGGGCGCAAGAGGTTGAACTCAATACGGCACAGCGGGAGCTGCGCGAGCTTCTAAAAGATGAGCGTGACGCTAAGCGCATTGCGGATAAGGCTGATCCTGCTAAAGCGGCAGAGCGTACTCAAAATAAGCGTGCCTTTGAAGAAAAACAACAGGATGCTGCAAAGCGGGCTGCAGACTTAGATGAGCGACGTAAAGATGCACCGCGTCGCGCACAAGAAAACAAAGCCGGTACGCAGTTACAGTAAAGAGACTAATTTTGGCCAAAGCAAAAACCATCTATGTATGCCAAGCCTGCGGGGGCAGTACCCCCCGTTGGCAGGGGCAGTGTCCTGCATGCCAAGCTTGGAACACTCTCGAAGAAAGTCTTTCTGAATCGACCTCGAGCAATGCTCGCTTTCAGGGCTTAGCGCAGGCCGTGCCTCGTCAAAAGTTATCTGCCATCAAGGCTGAGGACATGCCGAGATTACCAACCGGCGTAGATGAGTTTGATCGTGTGCTTGGGGGAGGTTTAGTGCCTGGCGGCGTTGTTCTTATCGGCGGCGACCCAGGTATTGGTAAATCCACTTTATTACTACAAGCCTTGGCAGAAATGAGCGCTGCTGGCGTCTCCGTCTTATATAGCAGCGGCGAAGAATCAGCCGCACAGATCGCGCTGCGAGCAAAACGCATTGCTTTGAATGCGCCGCAGCTGGAGGTTCTTGCTGAGATCCAGCTGGAAAAGTTATTGACTACGATTGATGCTGCGCGTCCCCAAGTAGTGGTGGTGGATTCGATTCAGACGGTCTACTCCGATGTCTTAACATCGGCGCCGGGCTCGGTTGCGCAGGTCCGTGAGTGCGCTGCGCAGCTCACCCGCTACGCTAAATCCACTGGCATTTGCATGTTGATGGTTGGGCATGTCACTAAAGACGGTCATCTTGCTGGTCCGCGGGTGCTGGAGCACATTGTTGATACCGTCCTGTATTTTGAGGGCGATACCCACTCTTCATTTCGTTTGGTACGCTCGATTAAAAATCGCTTTGGCGCAGTCAACGAACTTGGTGTATTTGCTATGACCGAAAAAGGCCTCAAGGGCGTCTCCAACCCATCGGCCATCTTTCTATCCCAGCATGCGGAGATGGTGCCAGGCGCTTGCGTACTCGTTACACAAGAAGGCAGCCGCCCACTATTGGTTGAAATTCAGGCCTTAGTGGATACGGCGCACATTCCGAATCCTAGGCGCTTGGCAGTAGGCCTCGAGCAGCATCGACTCGCCATGTTGCTGGCGGTATTGCATCGCCACGCAGGAATTGCCTGCTTTGATCAAGACGTCTTTCTCAATGCCGTTGGTGGCGTGAAGATCTCTGAGCCAGCGGCTGACTTAGCTGTGTTACTAGCAATTCAATCGTCGATTCGGAATCGCGCCTTGCCCAAGGAGTTGATCGTATTTGGTGAGGTAGGTTTAGCAGGAGAAATTCGCCCCTGTCCACGGGGTCAAGAGCGCCTCAAAGAAGCCGCCAAACTCGGCTTTACCATTGCCATCATTCCAAAAGCCAATCTACCCAAGAGCAAGATCCCAGGTTTACGCGTCATTCCGGTAGAGCGTATCGATGAGGCTATTTCTGCTGCGAACGAACTCAGTTAGCTGGTTCTAACGCAAGTCTTCCGCTTGTATTAAAAGGACTTGTTCATTCCCTGCAGAGACGTCCATCCAAATCACCGGAATCTGCGGGAAGGCTTTGTGAAAGTGCTCCACTTCATTGCCAATTTCCAATACCAGCGCGCCGCGCTCGCTAAGGTAGTCCGGTGCATTCGCAATGATCTTGCGAATCAGGTCCATGCCATCTTCGCCGCCAGCCAAAGCGAGGGCTGGTTCAGCGTGGTATTCAGCGGGGAGGGCGCGCATGCTGGCTGCATTGACATAGGGCGGATTGCAGATAATTAAGTCAAAGCGGTTTTCGTCAATGGGGTCGGGCAAGGGACTCCAAAGATCTCCATGGAACAATTCAATTTGATTACTTAAACCATGGCGATCCAAGTTACGAGCAGCCACCGCCAAGGCAGGCGCACTAATATCGCACGCACTCACATGAATATCCGGGCAAGACAGGGCCAGCAAGACTGCAAGTGAGCCATTACCGGTACATAAATCAAGGGCACGGCCATCGGCAGGCAGCCATGGCTCAAGGGCTCCTTCGGTAATCAGCTCAGCAATCCACGAGCGGGGAACAATACTCTGTTCATTGCAATAGAAGGGCACGCCCATCAGCCATGCTTCTTCTAAGATATATGCCAGTGGTTTGCGCGTACGGATGCGTTCATTGGCAATCGCAAGCGCAGCGTCATAAAGATCGTGATCCAGTGGCGCCTGCAGTTGATCTAAGGCGTCGCTTGGACTGATCTGGAGTTGTTTGCTAATAATCCACAAGGCCTCACTCTGGGCATCGATCGCACCGTGCCCGTAGCTCAGTTTGGCTTGATTCAGGTGATCAGCAAGCCGATCAATCGATTGTTCTACAGTAGCGATGGTATTGTCATGCGACTGAGGCTCTGGATCCATGAGTCTAGGCGATCAACTGCTCAAGCACGCGCTTGTAAATGTTCTTCAGCGGCACAATGTCTTCGGCGTTAACGGACTCATTTACCTTATGGCTGGTTGCATTGATTGGCCCAAATTCCACGACCTGAGAACAGATCTTGGCGATAAAGCGGCCGTCGCTCGTGCCGCCAGTGGTAGAGAGTTCAGTGACAACACCGGTTTCATCGTGAATGGCTTTGCGCAGCGCGCTCGCCAAGGCTTCGTCTCCGGTGATGAAGGGACTGCCCCCCAAAACCCAATCAATCGAAAACCTCAGGCCAGCTTCGGTCAGAATGGCGTCGACCCGCTGACGCAATTGTTCAGGCGTACTCTCCGTTGAAAAGCGGAAGTTAAAGTCAATGGAGAGCTCACCTGGAATGACGTTATTGGCGCCAGTGCCCGCATGAATATTCGAGATCTGAAAACTCGTGGGCTGAAAGTAGCGATTGCCCTGATCCCATTCCGTGCCCACCAGCGCCTGAATGGCGGGTGCTGCCAAATGAATGGGGTTTTCACCGAGGTGAGGGTAGGCAATGTGCGCCTGTATCCCTTTGACATGCAATTTGCCAGACAGGGAACCACGTCTGCCATTCTTAATCATGTCACCCAATTGATTCACCGAGGTAGGCTCACCAATCACGCAGTAATCTAGGCGCTGACCCCGCTGCTTGAGGCGCTCGCACATCACTACCGTGCCGTCGTTGGCTGGGCCTTCTTCATCGCTGGTGATTAAAAAAGCAATCGTGCCGGCATGCTCCGGATTGGCGATGATGAACTCTTCGGTTGCCACCACAAAACCCGCGAGGGAGGTTTTCATGTCGGCTGCGCCGCGGCCATATAAATAATCACCGCGGATGGTGGGGGTAAATGGATCGCTCTCCCACTTTTCCAAAGGGCCAGTGGGAACCACATCGGTATGGCCTGCAAACATCAATACTTTACCTGTATCACCCTGCGTGCCTTTTTTAATGGCCCACAGATTGGTTACCTGAAAGTCACTAGGGCCACCCACCACGCTTTCAGTATGAAAGCCTAATTCCTTTAAGCGATCAGCGATTAAATCCTGACAGCCACCATCGGCTGGCGTAACCGAACGGCAGGCAATCAGGGTTTTGGTTAACTCAATCGCTGCGCTCATGATCAATCGCGCAAGAGCTCGTTAATGGCGGTTTTTGCTCGCGTTTGCGCATCTACTTTCTTCACAATGATGGCAGCGTATAAGCTGTATTTTCCATCTGCTGAGGGCAGTGACCCAGGTACCACTACTGAACCGGCAGGCACGCGACCATAATGAATTTGACCGGTTTCCCGATCGTAAATCTTGGTGCTTTGGCCAATAAAGACGCCCATCGACAAAACACTGTTCTCTTCAATCACAACGCCCTCTACTACCTCGGAGCGCGCGCCAATAAAGCAGTTGTCTTCAATGATGACGGGACCAGCTTGAATTGGCTCTAAAACACCGCCAATACCAACGCCGCCGGATAAGTGCACGTTCTTACCAATTTGTGCACAGGAGCCGACTGTAGCCCAGGTATCAACCATAGTGCCTTCGCCGACATAAGCGCCAATATTGACATAAGAGGGCATCAAAACGGCATTCTTGCCAATAAAGGAGCCACGGCGCGCGATTGCAGGGGGTACGACCCGAAAGCCGCCCTCAATGAAATCTGCCTCAGTCCAGTTCTCAAACTTGCTGGGTACTTTGTCGTAAAACTGGGTAAAGCCGCCGGCTGGCATGACTTTATTGTCTTCGAGGCGGAAGGACAATAAGACTGCCTTTTTAACCCACTGGTTGACTTCCCATTGCCCAACGGAACGCCGCTCGGCAACGCGAATACGCCCCCGATTGAGGCCGTCAATGACGGCGCTAACTGCATTGCGGATTTCGGTGGAAATATCCCCAGCAGACAGGTTGGCTCGGTTGTCCCAGGCTTGTTCGATAACGCTTTGTGGTGATTGGCTCATGCTTTTTAGATAACTATCAGATTGTTAAGGGGTTTTAGCCCTAAATGGCGAAACTTCATTATATCGGTGGAGCAAATTCCGGTGTCAGGCTTTGTTAACTTGCTATCATCTTAATCACGGAATTTACCCCTTTTTTCTTGAACCAGTCAGACTTTTTTCCCCGCAAAGCGCCCAGTGCAACTCAAATCAATCAAACTTTCTGGCTTTAAGTCATTCGTCGATCCAACCCATTTTGAGTTGCCAGGCCAACTGATTGGTGTGGTGGGGCCGAATGGATGCGGAAAATCCAACATTATTGATGCCGTTCGCTGGGTTTTGGGCGAATCGCGGGCCAGTGAGTTGCGTGGCGAGTCGATGCAGGATGTGATTTTTAATGGATCTGGATTGCGTAAGCCATCTGGTCGCGCCAGTGTTGAGTTGCTGTTTGACAATGCCGATGGCCGCGCACACGGACAATGGAGTGCGTTTACTGAACTCGCCGTAAAACGAGTACTCACCCGCGATGGCAACTCCAGCTATTACGTCAATAACCAAGTCGTTCGTCGCAAAGACATTCAGGATATTTTCTTGGGCACGGGTATGGGCCCACGCGGTTACGCGATTATTGGTCAAGGCACGATTAATCGCATTTTGGAATCCAAGCCAGAAGAGCTACGGGTGTTCTTAGAAGAGGCTGCAGGCGTTTCAAAATACAAAGAGCGCCGCAAAGAAACAGCCTCACGCCTAGAAGATACACAAGAGAATTTAGTGCGCGTACAAGACATCTTGCGCGAGCTGGAAAAGCAACTCGAGCGCCTGGAGAGTCAGGCTACGGTGGCGGAGCGCCATAACCTTTTGCAAGTGGAAATGAAGTCACAGCAGCAATTGCTGTGGTTTGTGCGCCAAACGGAGGCTGGCAAAGAACAAGAGCGCCATGCCAACGGCATACGCGATACACAAGTTCAGCTCGAAGAGCAGACCGCGAAATTGCGCCATGCTGAGGCTGAGCTTGAAGCAATGCGGACTGAGCAGTATGCCCTGCAAGATAAAGTGTCGGAAGCGCAAGGTGAGCTCTATCAAACCAATGCTGATGTCACTCAGGTTGAAGCAGACATTCGGTATGTGCAGGAGGCGCGTCAGCGTCTGCAACAGCAAACGCAAGATCTGCAGTCGCAATTGCAACGGTGGACTGTTCAAGAAACCGATGCAGCCCAAGCACAGCGCTCTGCAGAGCACGAGTTAAGTCTAGCGACAGAGCAAGAACGCAATTTACAAACCCAACTGGCATCGTTGCAAGAACAGTTGCCTGGGCGCGAAGAGGCTTACCAAGCAGCTACCGTGCAGTTAAATACAGCGCGCGACAATGTTGCTGCTATTGATCAACGTTTAGCAAGCCTAGGCGAGCGAGCAAAAGCGATTGCCTTACAGCTAGAGGAATCTGGCGCTCGTCAAGCGCGCCTTGAGTCTGAACTGTCTGGCATGCGAAAGCCCGATGCAGAAGCATTGCAAATGGCTCTAGATCGCCAAGTGATGGCGCAGCGTAAGGTAGAAGAAACTAAATCCCGCGCTGTAGAGATGCAGCAGCGTGTCCCAGCGGCTGATGAAGCGCGCAACCGGGCACAGCAGCAAATTCAGTCAGCCAATCAGGATTTAGCTCAAACCGAAGCCAAGCTTACAGCTCTAACCGCGCTGCAAGCCAGTGTGCAGGCACAAGGCAAGATCGGACCATGGCTTGAAAGTAAAGGCTTAAAGGAAAGCAAACGTTTATGGCAAGAGCTGAAGGTCGAGAGTGGCTGGGAAACAGCCCTTGAATCGGTGTTGCGTGAGCGGCTTGCTGCGGTCACCGGTAAAAATGCAGCAGAGGCGGTTGCTTTAGCGAAAGATGCCCCCCCGAGTCGCCTCGCCATTTTATTGGCCGACGAATTGCCTGCATCGCAGATCAATGCACCAGCGGAGTTCACCTTATTACTATCTCGTATTCAGAGTGCAGGCGCGCCGCGCGTGATGCAGGTATTGCAAGAGTGGTTGGGCGCGGTCTTTATTGCCAATAATTTAGAAGACGCACTGCATCGCCGTGACAAGCTGCCTGCAGGCGCAACCTTAGTGACCCAAGAGGGCCATTTGGTTAGTCGAGTTGGTGTGCAGCTTTATGCTGCCGACTCAGAGCAATCCGGCATGTTGGCGCGTGCCCAAGAAATGGAGAGCCTGGAGAAGCAGTTAAAGGCGCAGCGTTTAATTCAGAGTGAGTTGCAAGGTGAGCTTGATCAATGCGCTGCTAACTACCAGGCTGCTCATCAAGCTGCAGAACAGTCGCGTATCAATGCCGAGCATGCCGTTCAGGAAGCGCACGGATTTGAAGTAGAGCAGATGCAGCTTACGCAAGCTGAAGAGCAATATAGTCAGCGCGCTGCACAGATTCAGTCCGAGCTCGCTGAAATCAGCGGGCAGCAGGACCAGCACAACAGCAATGGCGCGCAATCGCAGGCAGCATTGGATCAAGCACAGACCGATAAAGAGCGACTGCATCGCGAGCTAGAGAATGCGCAATCGAATCTAGCGCAGAGCAGTGAAGAGCGCGAGACTTTGCGTACAAACTTACGCACCGCAGAGATGGCGGCCCAAGAGGCCGCATTTGCGACCCGCTCATTGCAGCAGCGCATTGCCGATTTGCAGCGCGATCAAAGTACGGCGCGCGATCAAATTATCGAGATTCAGGATAAGTACGCTGCATGCGAGCTAGAGCTTGCAGGCCTTAGTGATGAAGCAGCCCAAGAAAAGCTACAGGAACTGCTGGTGGTTCGTACCGAGCGTGAAGCGGCATTAGCAAATGCCCGTACCGAACAGGACGCGATGCTGCACCAATTGCGCGAGGCAGATGAAGGACGGCTCTTAATTGAGCGCAGCCTGCAACCAATGCGCGACAAAGTCATGGACCTGCAACTGCGTGAGCAAGCTGCCCGCCTCAACTTTGAGCAATTTGCAACCTTGCTTGCGGAGGCAGAGGCCGATCTCATTAGCCTCGAAACCCGTTTCAGTGGTGATCTCAAAGTAGGGCACCTGCAAAGCGAGGTTAATCGCTTGAATAGCGAAATTCAGTCGCTTGGCCCGGTCAACATGGCTGCTCTGGATGAGTTAGCCAGTTCGCGCGAGCGCAAATCATTCCTCGATGCGCAATCGGCCGACTTAAACGAGGCAATGCAAACCTTAACCGATGCGATTGCGAAGATTGATGCAGAGACGCGTGATCTATTGCAAGGTACATTTGATCAAGTCAATGGCCATTTCGGGCGTCTCTTCCCTGAATTGTTTGGCGGCGGCCACGCTGAGCTCGTAATGACCGGCGAAGAAATCTTGGATTCAGGCGTTCAAGTGATGGCGCAGCCACCCGGTAAGAAAAATAGTTCGATTTACCTACTGTCTGGCGGGGAAAAGGCATTAACCGCAATTGCCCTCGTGTTCTCCTTGTTCTTACTGAACCCAGCGCCATTTTGCTTGCTTGATGAGGTCGATGCACCGCTCGATGATGCTAATACATTGCGTTACTCAGAGATGGTTGCTAGGATGTCTGCTAAGACGCAGTTTGTCTTCATCTCGCACAATAAAATCACCATGGAAATTGCCCATCAATTGATTGGCGTCACTATGCAGGAGCAGGGTGTATCGCGCATTGTGGCGGTGGATATTGCTTCTGCGGTATCCATGGTTGAGGCCGCCTAAATGGGATTAGAGCAAATCGCAGCCACGCTGGGTTTGTCAGAATTGCAATTTGCCTTGGGCCTGATTGGCATTTTGCTTTTAGTCTTGGTAGCAATTTTTAATCTGCGCAGCGCACGCGCAAAGCGCCAATCCCGCATCCAAGTTGAACCCTCATTTGGCGATGCTTCTGGTCATAATCAAGGTGGCGATCGTCTGGAGCCTGGCTTTTCTGAGTCCATTAGTGCGGCTCCTGCGGAAGTAGTTCGTTTTGCAATTGATCCGCGCATTGATTGTGTGATTACCTTGCGGTTTGAGAACCCCATTAAAGGCAGTGAAATCATCGGTGAGGTGGCCGATTGGCCTCGCTTTGGCGCGCATTGGATATACGAAGGCTTGCGAGCGGATGACCACGATGGTGACTGGGAACCCATTTCCATGGATGCCAATTACGCGGAACTGCAACTCGCCATTCAGCTGGCTAGCCGCAAGGGCCCGATTGGGGTGTTAGAGCTTTCAGATTTCTGTTCACGTAGCCAGGCTTTAGCCGAAGTATTGGGCGCACAAATTGATATGCCCAGTGTCAGCACCATGATTGAAAACGCCAAGGAGCTCGATGTGATTGCAGCAGAGAGCGATATTCAGCTCAGTATTAATGTAGCCTTTGACGGCAAAGCAAAAACGCGCGCTGAACTCGATGGACTGATGCGGGAACGCAACTTCGCCCTGTCAAAAAATAATCGATCCTATGTTTTTTATTCAAATAACCAAGTCTTGTTTGTTAGTAATGGATTGGATCCAGATCAGCCCATTACCGGAATGTCCTTATTGCTAGAGGTTCCCTTGGTGGCACAAGAGCAAATGGGATTTGAGCGCATGCTGGCAGAGGGTGTGGCCCTCGCCGAGTCGATGCAGGGCCGTATTGTTGACGACAATGGCGTCAACCTGACCGAGAGTGCTGTGATTGCGATTCGCCAACACTTGGATGGCCTATACAGTGGCCTTGAACAAAGCGGCATCGCAGCCGGTTCGGCGACTGCTGCGCGTTTATTCAGTTAAGGATAGGGTATGCTGCATTCGAATCCGATGCAGTCAGCGGAGCGATATGCTTGGCTCCAGTCCGAGCTGGCACGTTTAGATCATGCCTACTATGTGCTTGATACCCCCTTATTGCCCGATAGCGAATACGACCGCCTGTATCGCGAGTTAATTGCGCTGGAGCAGGCTCATCCTGATTGGGTTACGCCAGATTCGCTCTCGCAACGCGTTGGCGGGGCTGCTTTAAAAGAGTTTACGAGCGTCAAGCACGCCGTACCCATGCTGTCCCTGAACAATGCGTTTGATGATGCAGAGGTAATGGGTTTTGATCGCCGCTGCCGTGAGGGCTTACAACAGGCCAACGTAGTTTATGCGGGCGAATTGAAGTTTGATGGCCTAGCGATCTCCCTGCGTTATGAAAATGGCTTATTAGTCCAAGCAGCTACCCGTGGCGATGGTAGTAGTGGTGAAGACGTTACGGCCAACATTAAAACCATTCGAGCGATACCACTTCGCCTCAAAGGCGATGCCATTCCAGCAGTACTCGAAGTCCGCGGTGAGGTATTTATGTACCTCGCTGATTTTGCCAAGATGAACGAAGAGGCAGCCCGTCTTGGCGAAAAAGAATTTGCTAATCCACGCAATGCCGCAGCA
This sequence comes from Polynucleobacter sp., assembly GCA_044338365.1. GTDB lineage: Bacteria > Pseudomonadota > Gammaproteobacteria > Burkholderiales > Burkholderiaceae > Polynucleobacter. Next base: position 19,551 of record JBIILR010000007.1, read on the forward strand.
GGCAGCCTGCGTCAGCTGGATTCGAAAATTACTGCAAAACGGCCTTTATCCTTTTTTGCCTATGGCATCGGTGTGTGTGAGCCACAAAGCTGGCTGCCAGAGTCCCATAGCGCATTACTTGATCAATACTTAAGCCTGGGCTTACCAGTCTGTGCAGAACGCAAAATCCTGTCATCGGTTGACGATATTCTCAATTTCTATCAGGACATAGGTAGCAAGCGCGATGAATTGCTTTATGACATCGATGGCGTTGTCTATAAAGTGAATTCATTTGCTGAGCAAGCCCAGCTTGGCTTTGTGTCGCGGGCGCCGCGCTTTGCTTTGGCCCACAAGTATCCAGCCCAAGAAGCCCTCACGACCGTTTTGGGAATTGATGTTCAGGTGGGTCGCACTGGCGCGATTACCCCAGTAGCAAGACTTGCTCCGGTAGAGGTGGGAGGCGTTACCGTTACCAATGCCACGCTACACAATGAAGATGAAGTGAAGCGTAAAGACGTCCGCATTGGCGATACCGTAGTGGTGCGGCGTGCGGGTGATGTGATTCCTGAAGTGGTGTCGGTGGTGCTAGAGCGTCGCCCCACAAAAACCTGCGCATTTGAGATGCCAACCCGCTGCCCCGTATGTGACTCGCACATTGAGCGCGTAGCAGATGAGGCCATTGCGCGCTGCAGTGGCGGCTTATTTTGCGGCGCGCAGCGTAAGCAGGCCTTGGTCCATTTCGCGCATCGGCGCGCCATGGATATTGAGGGCCTTGGAGAAAAGATTGTTGACCAACTGGTAGACAACAATCTGGTTCGTACCCCAGCCGATTTATACCGACTGGGATTTACGGCAGTGGCCAATTTGGAGCGAATGGGCGAGAAGTCGGCTGATAATTTAATTCAGGCGATTAATGAATCGCGAACAACCACCTTGGCTCGTTTCATATTTGCCTTAGGCATTCGCCATGTGGGGGAAACCACGGCAAAAGATTTGGCCAATCACTATCGTAATATGCATGCCCTGATGGATGCCACAGGCGAAGACCTGCTGACGGTTCACGATGTTGGCCCTGTTGTTGCCGACTCGATCACCGGCTTTATGCAGGAGCCTCACAACCGTGAGGTGATCGAGCAGTTGCTGGCATCGGGCATGGCGCTCAGCGTGGAAGAAAAAAAGGTCAGCGCAGCCGTTGCAGGCAAAACATTTGTGCTGACGGGCACTCTGCCTACCTTATCGCGGGATGAGGCAAAAGAGCGGCTTGAGCGCGCTGGCGCCAAAGTAGCGGGCTCCGTTTCTAAAAAGACCGATTACGTTGTGGCAGGCGATGACGCGGGCAGTAAACTCACCAAAGCGGAAGAACTTGGCGTGCCTGTGATTGATGAGGCGACGATGCTGGGTTTGCTAGCATAGGATTGGGATGGCAGCATCCGTATTAGATCTATATGTAATCTAGTCGTCATCCATTTCTTACAGAAGAATCAGCTAGCTCTGTCAGGATGATTTCAGTACGATTCTGTGATGCGAAATAGGTATCTCAATTTAAATTTTCCATGTACTCCGCACGATGACGCGGTTTATCAAATCCTAAACTCACTAGAGCCTTTTTCACGATCCAACCTAATTGGCCACATAACAGCAAGCGGTTTAGTTGTTGACTCTGGTAAGGTCCTTTTAATTCGTCATCCTTATTTGGGGCTTTGGATTCAGCCAGGTGGGCATATTGATGACGGTGAGACTCCAGAGTCTGCTGCTATACGCGAGACGCAAGAAGAGACTGGCGTTCTATGTGAATTAGCGTGGCAGGAGAATTCCCTTGTGGATATTGATGTTCATACGATCCCGAATAATCCCGCGAAAAAAGAGCCCGAGCATTTTCATGTTGATCTGTGTTTTGCTCTTAGGCCCCTTAGACAAGTTGATGCGGTGGAGTCGATGGAGTGGAAATGGTGCGAGCAAATCACCTTGACGGATGTGCGCATTATGAGAGCAGTAAAAAATTACCATTCATTACTGCAATCTAATGCGAATAAGCGCTAGCTTGCTAATACATCCAGGAGTTCCGTTTCAATCTGGATTTGCAGCTTTGGATTTTTACTAAGCTCTTCGGCATTGAGCAGCAATACGTCTTCCACACGCTCTCCCAAGGTATTAATGCGAGCGGTGTGGATGGATACACGGTGCTGTGCGAGCACCTTTGCTACTGCATAGATAAGTCCGGTACGATCGCTTGCCGATAGGGATAGCACGACGTATTGGCCACGATCATCGGGCTGCATATTGACCCTGGCTTGTACTGGAAAGCTGCGAGACTGCCTAGATAGGCGACCCATACTTGGCGCAGGAAGCAAGTCGCTTTTTTCAAGCGCCGTCTTGAGCTCGTATTCCACCAGCTGAATGAGGTCGCGGTAACTGCCAGTTTCGGTTAGGCGATTCATGCCAGTGACCTGAAAGGTGTCCAGCGCATACCCATGGCGCGTTGTATGAATACGCGCATCCCAGATCGAGAAGCCATGGCGCTCAAAGTAGGCGCAGATACGGGCAAATAGATCGGCTTGATCTGGCATATAGACAGCAACTTGCAGGCCTTCCCCTACCGTCGATAACCTGGCACGCACCACTGGCTCTGTACTGTTGACGCGATTAAATAGGTGCCGAGTTAGCCAAGCAATATCGCCTGCATCTTGGCGCAAGAAAAAGGCGACATCCAATTTTTGCCATAAGTCAGCATAGGCCGCATCCTCAATGCCATTAAGTCGTAAATTACGCCGGGATTCTTCTTGATGTTGGGCTAGTTCCGATGTGGCATCGGTTTTGGCGCCACCCAGTACGCGTAAGGTAGCCCGGTAGAGGTCTTCTAGTAGCTTGGCTTTCCAGGCATTCCATACCTTGGGGCTGGTGCCCCTGACATCCGCTACGGTTAGTAAATAGAGTGCTGTCAGATGACGCTCATCGCCCATCTCTTTGGCAAAATGCGCAACGACATCGTGATCCGAGATGTCTTGTTTTTGTGCTACTTGACTCATCTTCAGGTGCTTTGCCACTAACCAAACAAGGAGCTCGGTATCTGCTTTGCTAAGGCCATGGTCTTTAGCAAACTGCCGCATATCGCGCATGCCCAACTCAGAATGATCGCCGCCACGGCCTTTGGCGATGTCATGAAAGAGAGCTGCCAAGACAATGAGCCATGGTTTATCAAAGTTGGCAATTAAGTTGCTGCAGTAGGGAAACTCATGGGTGTGTTCCATGATCATGAAGCGACGCACATTGCGCATCACCATCAAGATGTGTTGATCAACGGTATAGACGTGAAATAAATCGTGCTGCATTTGCCCCACAATTTTTCGGAAGGCAGGTAAGTAACGACCTAATACACTGGTTCGGTTCATCAGCTGGAAGGCACGCGTCACGCCATCTGGCTGTTTGAGGATTTCCATAAAGAGTGCGCGGTTGGCAGGATCCTTGCGCCATTCGCTGTCCATACGGTTGCGCACGTTGT
>JBIILR010000085.1:0-6640 GCA_044338365.1 Polynucleobacter sp.
ATCTATGTACTCCTGGCAGGCGGAAATAAATCAACCCAGAAAAGGGATATTAAATTAGCGCTAGAAATTGCAAATGAGATTAAAGTGAAAAAATGAGCAAAACAAAACTACGCAAATGGAATAGTGCTGAGCACCTCAAAACGGATGAGGATATGGCCGCATACCTTGAAGCTTGCTTTGCAGAAGCGGGTGATGATCCTGCCTTTATATCCAAAGCTTTAGGGACAATTGCTAAAGCAAAAGGAATGAGTCAGCTGGCTAAAGATACGGGGCTTGGCAGGGAGAGTCTTTATAAAGCGCTATCTGGAGAAGGAAATCCCAGCTTTGCAACTATTCTCAAAGTAGCGAATGCACTTGGCATTCGATTACATGCCAACCTGAAGCACGCTTAAGCTACTTCAGCAATGACTCTTCGACGGGGGTACTCTAAGTCTGAGACCCTAGCATTAAAGGCTTATCAGTAAATCAATACCGCACTAAGACCACGCCACCACACCCGTATAGGCGGTAATCAGTACCACCACCCCAAAGATGATGCGGTACCAGGCAAACGGCACAAAGGTGTGGGAAGCCACATACTGAATTAACCAGCGCACACAAATAAAGGCAGAGATAAAGGCGGCTACAAAACCGACTGCAATTGCCCAGCCAAAATGCATGGTCTCGGCACCACTGGTTTGAATGGGATTAATCCAAAGCTTTAAAAGCTCATATGCCGTTGCCCCGCCAATCACAGGTATCGCTAAGAAAAATGAGAACTCGGTTGCAACTGCTCTTGGCAAACCAAAGAGCATGCCACCAATGATGGTGGCGCCCGAACGGGACGTTCCTGGTATGAGGGCAGCGCACTGCGCTAAGCCGACCTTAAAGGCATCGGAAGGCTTAAGGTCGTCCACCGATGCAATCACCCTCTTTCCTACCGAAGCGGTTTTATTACCAGCCTCTGCCATTTGCTTTTGGCGACTCTCTGCCCAGAAAATAATCAGGGCGCCGCCAATAAATGCCATGGCAACCGGTACGGGTGAGAATAAAAATTGCTTAATGTATTTGCCAAAGAGCAGCGCTAAGATCATGGCCGGAACGGAGGCAATCAGTACATTGATCACAAAGCGCTGAGAGGCACTGCTGATCTTAATGGTAGAGGCGACTGACCACAGCTTGCTCCGAAATTCCCAGCAGACTGCCAAAATGGCGCCAAACTGAATAATCACCTCAAAGGCCTTGCCGCGCTCATCATTAAAGCCTAGCAAGTCACCCACCAAGATGAGGTGCCCCGTACTGGAAATCGGCAGAAATTCCGTGAGGCCTTCCACAATTCCGAGAATGAGGGCTTTGCCCAGTAGTAATAGATCCATCGCCTAATTTTACGGCCTGTGGGCAATTCCAAGACCATATTGCAGTCCTGGTAAATAGGGCTCCTGCTTAAGGCCGCCGGTCTTAGGCACGGGCAGGCGGTTTAGCCTTAAACTGAAGGCTCGAGTACTCTTTTTTTGATCTTTTTTTGCTAATGCCAATTTGAATGACCTTGCCGTTTTTATCAGTCCCTGCCCGCTTTAAGCGCCAATTGCTCCAGCGCGTGTTGGGCACCGGCATTTGGAGCGCTATCGCCTTGGCCCTTCCTGCAAGCGTTTGGGCACAAGCTGTCAATCCATTGCAAGGCCGTAATGCAGCTGCAGCCGGCCAAGTCATTGTGCTGCCCGATGCGTCCGCCAAAACACCCAGCATGGTTCAGGGTAATCAAAATTTATCCTTGCCGCCAGCATTAACAGCGCCTGCCTCCAGCGGTATTCCCGCATTTAGTAATTTCAGTAGCCCGCCCGCTGGTGCCAACTTTGGCCCCAATATGGATTTAATGCGCCTTTATCAAGAAGCGGCATTTAATGATCCCGTACTCAATAGCGCACGCTTTAATTACGCCGCGAATAAAGAGATTTATTGGCAAGGCCTCTCCACCCTATTGCCACAAGTTTCAGCCAATCCGGCGGCAACCCGGTTTTTTCAGCACGGCGAAGGTAATAGTCGGGTCTATGATCAGCGCAGTTATACCGTCAGCCTGACGCAGCCTGTTTTTAATGCCGCGGCGCTGGAGGTATTTAAGCAAGGTGACCTCGTCACCAAAGTATCGGACTTGCAGTTTTTACAAGCCCAGCAGGATTTAGTCATTCGGGTGTCGCAAGCCTATTTTGATGTGCTCACGGCACAAGATAACGTCGAGCTCTTCCAGAATAAAAAAGCCTTGATTAAGCAGCAGCTCCAAGCTGCCCAATCGAAGTTTGAAGTGGGTTCTGCAACCATTGTCGACACCAATGATGCGCAGGCCCGCTTTGATATAGCCAACGCGCAAGGGACCGCTGCCCAGGCAGAGTTAATCGTGCGTCGCGGTGTGCTCGAGCAGATCGTTGGGCACCCAGTACCGCCACTGAAGCCGCTTGCGAAAGATGCCAAAATTGAAGGGGTCGTTGCTGATCCAAGAGCCAAAGTAAAGGATGCCAAAGGCATTCCGATTGCAGACAGCGTCAATCCGAAACTGCCGCCTGGTCAAGAATTGGGCGACTGGATTAAACAGGCCGAAGCGGCTAATTACGGGGTACTTGCCAGTCAGCTCACGGTCGATATTGCCCAAAGTACGTATCGCGGTTCTTTGGCTGCCAACTACCCCACAGTGAACTTTGTGGGCACCACTGGCTTTAATGCTGCCAATGGCTCGCCCACTAACTTTAATCCATCGACCACGCAAAACATCTTTAATAACACGATTGCCCTGCAAATGAATATCCCGATTTTTTCGGGTGGCTTTAATAACTCCGTGATTCGGCAACGGGCAGCGCTGCTGGATAAGGCCAAATCAGATTATGACAATCTACGCAGAACCGCTGCTCAGGCCACGCGCCAAGCCTTTACGGGGTTTTATGGCGGGTTAGCAACTGTTAAAGCATTTGAGGCCGCAGAAAAATCTTCGGCTTCTGCCTTGGCGTCGAGTCAGCTGGGTTTTGATGTCGGCACCTTAATTAATTTGGATGTACTCATTGCGCTCGATGCCCTCTTTACCACCAGGGCAACACTCTACAAAGCCAGGTACGACACCATTCTCAATGCCTTAAAACTCAAGGCGCAAGCAGCTGCTTTAACGGATCAGGATTTAGTTGCGGTAAATGCATTATTGAAGTAAACGGATTCCCTGAAAGTTTTCCTAAAAGGTAATGAATAAAATGATAAAAAAATCACTAATAGGTCATTTATTATGAAAGCCGTTCTTTTGGCCGGCGGTTTAGGAACTAGAATTTCTGAAGAGAGCGGCTCGCGCCCAAAGCCCATGATTGAAATTGGTGATATGCCAATCTTATGGCACATCATGAAAATCTACTCCCATTATGGAATTAATGATTTTATTGTCTGCTGTGGTTATAAAGGTTATGTGATTAAGGAGTATTTCGCTAACTATTTCCTGCATACCTCTGACGTCACTTTTGATATGCAAAAAAATTCTATGGAAGTACATCAACGATTTGCTGAGCCATGGAAAGTCACTTTAGTAGACACTGGCCAAGACACAATGACCGGCGGCCGCTTAAAGCGTGTTGCCCAATATGTCAATGATGAAGAAGCATTTTGCTTTACCTATGGAGACGGCCTCTCAGATATTAATATTCAGTCTTTAATTGATTTTCATAAGCACCAAGCGGTTAAGGCAACCTTAACTGCTGTCTACCCTCCTGGCCGCTTTGGCGCACTTGACATTGCAGATCACAAAGTCACTACCTTTAAAGAGAAGCCCAAGGGTGATGGCGGCATGATTAATGGCGGTTTTTTTGTACTTTCCCCCAGTGTTTTAGACTTAATCAAAGATGATTCAACGGTTTGGGAGCAAGGGCCTCTTGAATCTCTAGCTCGTGATCGCCAAATCGCAGCATATGAGCACACAGGTTTTTGGCAGCCAATGGATACCTTGCGCGATAAAAATTACCTCGAAGAACTATGGAATGCTGGTAAAGCTCCATGGAAAACATGGTCATGAAGTTGGCAAGTGTTAATCCTGAATTTTGGAAAAATAAATCGGTATTTCTGACTGGCCATACTGGATTTAAAGGTGGCTGGCTTGCTTTATGGCTTAGCTCTATGGGGGCCAAAGTTACTGGTTATGCATTGGCGCCAAATACAATACCTAATTTATTTGATGTATTAGCGATTGACTCTCTTATAGAGAAATCCCATATCGCGGATATCCGTGATTTAGCAACTCTACAAAAAGCGATGTCGGAGGCAAAGCCCGATATTGTGATTCATATGGCTGCTCAGCCCTTAGTACGCTACTCCTACGCTAATCCAGTAGAGACTTACGCTACCAATGTAATGGGCACTGTGCATACATTAGAAAGCACTCGCGCCATTGAGTCAGTGCGCGCCACTGTGGTTGTAACGACAGATAAATGTTATGAGAATCGTGAGCGAGAGGCGGGCTATCGAGAAGATGAGGCGATGGGCGGATTTGATCCTTACAGCAGTAGCAAAGGATGCGCTGAATTAGTAAGCTCGGCTTACCGTCAATCCTATTTTTCTAAATCGGCCAATCGCCTTGCATCTGCTAGATCGGGAAATGTGATTGGTGGTGGGGACTGGTCTCATGATCGCTTAATTCCCGATGCGATTAAAGCCTTCGAAGCCAATCAGGTATTGATGATCCGCAACCCCTTTGCCACTCGTCCTTGGCAACATGTCTTAGAACCTCTTTCAGGCTATCTTGTTTTGGCACAGGCACTTTATGAGCGAGGGGCTGCATTTGCATCCGCTTGGAACTTTGGTCCACGAGACGAGGATAATAGATCGGTGAAAGAGGTAATTGATCTTCTTATTTCCAATTGGGGCAGTTCTGCAAGATGGGAAAAAGAAGGTTCAGAGCAGCCTCATGAGGCCAATCTTCTGAAGCTAGACTGTTCTAAAGCGCGCTCACAATTGGATTGGGCTCCAAAATGGAACCTGGAGATTGCAGTACAAAAAATTGTTGAGTGGCAAAAAGCGTATCAACAAAAACAAAACATGCGAGAGGTGAGCCTTGCGCAAATTAACCAATACATGGATGCTTAGTAATGAATACACAAACGATTGATCTAAAAAAATTAGAGCAAGAAAAAATCCGCAAACAAATTGCTGATTTAGTTGATCAATATGCTGCTATTGAATTTACTCCAAAAGCGTTTGCTCCCGAACAAACCGTCATTCCTCCTTCCGGAAAGCTGATTGGCGCGCAAGAGCTCAAAAACATGGTTGATGCTTCCCTAGATGGCTGGCTCACTACCGGACGTTTTAATGAACAGTTTGAAAAGAAGCTGGCTGAGTTTATTGGTGTGAAGCATGCCATTACAGTAAATTCCGGATCCTCTGCTAATTTAGTCGCATTTTCCACATTGACTTCACCCAAGCTCGGCGATCGTGCTATTCAACAAGGAGATGAAGTTATAGGTGTTGCCGCGGGATTTCCGACCACGGTGAACCCTATTATCCAATTTGGTGCCATACCGGTATTTGTGGATGTCGATCCAATAACCCACAATATTGACGCCTCCCTTATTGAAGCAGCCATTAGCCCAAAAACCAAAGCCATTATGTTGGCCCATTCCCTTGGCAACCCATTTAATCTCGATGTTGTGACGGCTCTTTGCAAGAAATATAACTTATGGCTGGTTGAGGATTGCTGCGATGCGCTCGGCACTACCTATAAAGGTCAAATGGTGGGTACCTTTGGTGACATTGCCACCTTAAGTTTTTACCCTGCGCACCACATCACCATGGGTGAAGGTGGCGCAGTATTTACCAACAACATTGAGCTCAAACAAATTGCTGAAAGCTTTCGGGACTGGGGGCGTGATTGCTATTGCCCGCCAGGAAAAGATAACACCTGTGGCAAGCGTTTTTGTTGGAAATTAGGTAATTTGCCTGAAGGTTACGACCACAAGTACACCTATAGTCACCTAGGCTATAACCTCAAAATAACCGATATGCAGGCTGCTTGCGCATTAGCACAACTAGAAAAGGCGCCTGCCTTTATCCAGGCACGCAAGGATAATTTTAAATTCTTAAAAGAGCGTCTTAAATCCTGTGAGGAATTCTTGCAACTCCCGGAAGCTATAGCTGATTCTGATCCCTCATGGTTTGGCTTTCCGATTACTTTAAAGGAAGGTTGCCCAGTTTCCAGATTGGATCTAACTACCTATTTAGATCAGAATAAGATTGGCACACGCTTATTATTCGCTGGTAACCTAACCCGCCAACCTTATATGATGAACGCCAAGTACCGCATTAGCGGCGAGCTGACCAATACCGATAATGTCATGAACAATACTTTTTGGATTGGAGTGCAACCCGCTCTAACGATAGAAATGCTTGAGTTTGTTGTTCAAAAAATCGAAACGTATTTGGGCGTTAATTTCTGATCAATAGAAGAGTATGAACCAATCAAAGCTATTTGACCCAAAAGTATTGCGTAGGACCGTACTGGAGATGGCCTATGCAGGTTCGACTGTACACATTGGTTGTGCTTTTTCTATTATTGAAATATTGGCAGTGTTGTATCGCCAGTATTTACGTTACCCAGAAAATAATCCACTCGGTCAAGCCAGAGATTATCTTGTTTTAAGTAAGGGGC
>JBIILR010000086.1:0-6553 GCA_044338365.1 Polynucleobacter sp.
ACGCTCCCACTCGCGGCCTTGTACTGTCAGATACACCTCAAGCATATCGAGGCTACATACCAGCGGGCCAGAGTCGCCATTCGGCCGCAACCGCATGTCTACCCGAAAGACAAAACCATTGGCATCGTGCTCAGAGATGATCTTAATTAAGCGTTTGCCCATCCGGGTAAACCACTCGTGATTCGAAAGGCTTTTTTCACCGCCCTGGGTGTCGCCCTCATACTCATAGAGAAAAATTAAATCGATGTCTGAAGACAGGTTGAGCTCATACCCACCGAGCTTACCCATTCCCACCACCATCAGCGGCACTTCACAATTGCCTTCTGAAGACCACGGGATACCAAAGCGGATCTTTAGGTCAGCGCGGATCGCCTCCAAGGCGATTGCAACGGATTGCTCAGCAAATAAACTCAGCGCTTGCGTAACCTCGGCCAAAGGCGCTTGCCCACTCAGATCACGCAAACCCAAACACAGCATTAACTTTTGACGTGCCAGGCGTAACTCCGTCATGAGCTTACCTTCGTCCAATTCCGGCTCAGCGGCGATGCCTTGCGCCGGCTCAAGCAAGGCCTTAATCGCAGCTAAATTGACCGGCTGAGCTTGATGCTCTAAAAGCCAAGAGGTCCAATCGGGGCGTGCCTGCAACCAGCGGCCAGCAAATACAGAATGCCGCTGTAAAAAGTCGATTGGTTGATGAGGCGAGGCCATACCGAATCATAGCCATTCCGGGCTGGGCTGACGGATAATAGGGTATATGTTGCGTAAATTTACCTTGAGCTCCCTAGTTAGTGGCATTAAAGGCAGCTTTGTCACTCCAAAATGGTCACGCTGGTTTAAGCGCCTAATAAAGGTGCTGCTTGCAGTGGCCGTACTTGCCCTTAGTCTTCACTTTGGGGTGCGCTATCTCGTATGGCCGCAGATTGAAAAATCCAAACCAGCCCTAGAAAAGCTCATTGGATCCCGACTGGGTATTACAGTCACGATGGATGATGTGCGCGTCACTTGGGATGGTCTGCGGCCTGAATTTGAGATCGATGGGCTGCGGTTTTATACGAAGGGGGTAGGCAATGTCAGCGGTAGCAATAAGAATATGCCTGTCCTTGCCATTCAATCTCTGTCGGGCGAACTGAGCCTGCTGTCCTTTTATCACCTCACGCCGTATTTTCAGAAATTAAATATCAGCGATGTCGAGCTCACTGCGGAGCGCAGTCAGGGCGGGATTATTTCGATTGCTGGTATTGCAATCGATCCAAACGAAAGTGGTCATGCGGGTAGTGATTGGTTGTTGGCACAAAATGCTATTCAGCTAAACAATGCAGTGATTCACTGGCGGGATCACGAAAAGAAAAAATTAGATACCGATGTTCGCATTGAATCCCTAGCAATCTCCAGTGGTCTGCGAGATCACCTGATTGACTTGGTGGCTTATCTGCCTAGCGATCCAAGCCCAGTGCGCTTGAGCGCAGACTTTAAACACGGGTTTGGTGGCGAGCCCGGCAATTGGCGCAACTGGAGCGGGCAATTTACATGGGACTTTAAGGGACTCAATCTCAATCGCTTGGCGCTCGACTTTAAGCTGCCTCCGCCCATACTGGAGGGCATTCTTGAGTCGCGTGGTTTTGTAAGCCTCAAGAAGGGCATGCTAAATGGTGGCGATGCCTTGCTATTTGCGGATGACTTACGCGTTCAATTTAAACAGGAACGTGATCTTTTGGAGTTTGGTCGACTCGAGGCAGAAATTCAGGAAACCTCTAAAGGGAAAGTAATTTCCATAACCAGCAAGAAATTAGCGTGGCGGGATTTTGCTAGCCCTAAAGATTCCCCCCTGAAGCAATTAAGCCCTATGTCGTTTTATTGGACTCCGCCCAAAGCCGGTGAAGAAATTAGGGATTTTGGATTTTCATCCCCCCGAATCAGTGTTGATGACGCTACCTTATTTGCACTCAATCTACCCATCCCCAACAAACTGCATCGCATCATTGCGGGCTCAAAGGCAAGTGGACTACTGGAGAATGTCGACATCCAGTGGTCTGAAAAAACATCTGCCCTACCGCTACTCAAAACCTGGCTACCAAATGCCAATTTGGCCCTGTCGATCAAGGCAGATTTAAGCAACTTTCGCTTTCTAGGACCCCGCACTGTTTTACCCAGCGTGACGAACTTAACGGGCCGACTGGTGAGCAATGAAAAACAAGGCAGCCTGATATTGAACTCCCCCAATCTCGAGCTCGATATCAGCGGCTTTTTAGTAGACCCGAAACTCAAGCTAGATGCTGCAAAAGGCCGAATTAATTGGCAAAAGATAAAGGGGCAATGGCAAATTAGCGGAAAAGATGTTGCATTTAGCAACCCGGATGTCAGCGCATCCCTGACTGCCAACTACCTCTTTGGCGACCCCAAGCAAACGGACTCACTGACTCTGAATATGCAATTTGAGCGCGCCACACTTACCCAGATGCATCGGTATCTTCCAGTAGAAATGGATCGCGATGCGCGCACCTACCTGAGCAAGGCATTTGCTGCTGGCGAGATTCAACAAGGCAGCCTCTCGATTAAAGGGGATCCAAATCAAATTCCCTACTCTGCTAAATTCCCTGGCGAGTTCACGCTTAATCTGCCGATTAAAAATACGACCTTTAATCCTGTTCCAACCCTTCCCGTGAGTCAAGGTAACTGGCCAGCATTTACCAATATCAGCGGCACGGTAATGATGAAGGAGTCGGCGCTGAAAGTACAAGTCGATAAGGCAAACTACCAACATGTTATTTTGCAATCGATTCAAGCCACGATCAATGACATAAACGCTACAAATTCAGAGGTAAAAGTAATGGGCTCCGCTAGCGGCGACCTGAAGGAGTTGCTGGACTACATCAAACCTACCCCCATTCTGCAGAAGCGACCCTCTGTTGCGCAATTACTAAGCGTCGGTGGCCCTACCAATTTAACCGTCGATTTAGCAATTCCCCTATCAGGGACAAAAGATCCCGATATCGATATTCGTTTAACTTTATTGGGGAATCAAATACAGTGGTCCGACTTTCCGCCGCTGGTTAATGCCAAAGGCAGCCTGCGAATACAGGATGACTTTCCGATGCCAGAAACCCTCCGTGCTGAACTCATGGGCGGTGATCTCCAAATGACCAGTCAGTCAGGAAAAGGAACAGAAAAGCTACTGACGATCGCTGGCGGCATCAATACGAATGAACTCAAAAAACACCTTACTGATAGAAGCGATTCTGCCTTTTTTCCTTTGTTGAACGCAATGACAGGCAGGATTAGCTATGACGGTCAAGTCCGTATAGACAAATCCAATATCGACAGCAATTTTCGTTTCAATCTCAATGCATTTGGTTTGAATGCTCCAGAACCATTGAAAAAGGAGATCAACACACCACTTAATGGTCGCCTGAGTCTAAAAAGCAATGCAGATCCAAAAAGTGGGGGTAGCGCCATTAGTTGGTCCGGTCAAATTGGTGAGCGTATTTTTATGCAAGGCAGCACTGCTACTGGAACCCCAGTACGGCAAGCCTACAGCATAGGTCTGCCAGCCACCCTGCCTCAGAATGGCATCGCTTTGGGGATCAATACCAATGAGCTTGATCTCGATGCCTGGTATGCGTTTTTAAAACCAAGCCCCGCAATGGATACGGCAACGAAAAAAGGGGGCGAGCCCACCCCATCAAAATACGCCGACGGTAATACGCCGGTGGAAATCACTGCCCAAGTAAAAAAACTAACACTACTCAATCGCCTTTGGCCTGACCTGCAATTAAGCGCAAATCAAAAAGACGCGCAACTGCAGTTGCAAATCACATCACCACAGGTAGCAGGGCAAATTCAGTGGCAGGCTAAGCAAAAAATGGGTATTGCGGGGCAACTGAGCGGCAAGCTAAGCGCCCTGCGCATTCCAGAAAAAATGGAGTCTGTCGCCACCGTCAATCCAGCGACCAAACGACAAGAACCACTCCAGGTATCGGTAAGCGAATTACCAAATATCAATCTGGCTATCGATGACTTTCAATATGGCGACAAGTCCCTTGGTAAGGTAAGCCTTAAAGCAAGCCGCTCGCCCACCGCCTTGATTATTAATAATCTGCAAGTGACCAATCCGCAAGATACCGCCACCATAAGCGGAGTATGGCGCGCAAGCGATGGCGCCAAAAAAGAGCGCACTGAGATTGATATCACGATGGCGATTGTTGATCTTGGCCCGATTGCAGCCCGTTGGGGCAACCCCAAGTCAATTGAGGGCGGCGAAGGCAACATTAGTGGAAAATTGGCATGGAATGGCTCCGTATTTGAGCCCCAACTTGGCACGCTGAGCGGCAAGGTCAATGTTGCGCTTGAAAAAGGGCGTCTCTTAAAGGTCGATAGTACTGCCGCTAAATTATTTAGCGTGCTTAGTCTACAAAGTCTCTTGCGCTTTGCGACCTTAGACTTACAAGGTAGCCTTGGAACGGTGGTATCGCAAGGGACTGCCTTTAAAACCATTACGGGTGATTTTGCAGTCAACAATGGAATTGCCAAAACAGATAATTTTTTAATGCAACTCGATCAGGCCCGCGTTGCCATGACCGGCCTAATTGATGCCCCAAAAGAAACGCAGGATTTACGCATTACGATTTTCCCAAGCATTGACGCAACCTCGGGCGCTTTGGCCGTATTTGCGATTAATCCAATTGCTGGACTTGGCGCTTTAATTGGTCAATATCTGGTAACCAATCGAATCAATAAGGCGATGCAATCCGATTACTTAGTTCAAGGCTCCTGGACAGATCCGGAAATTATTCCACTCAACCAGCAGGGCCAGCCCTTGGATCCCAAGGTGCTCGATGGCATTAGGGCAAAGGGCCTACTCAAAGAACAGACTAAGCCAAGCGCGCCCAGTCCAAATACCCCTGCGCCCGCCAGCAAGCAAACTGTAATTGAGTCCCTCACTGGTTCTGGCGTAATCGCCACCCCCAATTAAAGTAAAGCAGTACGATTGAAGCATTCCTACTTTTAACTGATTCCGCTTATGTCAGAATTGCGTGTTTGCTCGATTCAGATGGTGTCTACACCCCTGCTTCAAGAAAATCTCGATCGGGCAGCGCATTGGGTTGCTCAGGCTGCTACCAAAGGTGCTAAGCTTGTTCTGCTACCAGAATACTTTTGCTTGATGGGTTTGGCCGATACCGATAAGGTGAGGGCCAGAGAAAAATTGGGCCATGGCCCAATCCAAGAGCGCTTATCTAGCCTTGCGAAACAACATGCTATTTTTTTAGTTGCCGGCACCATTCCACTGGAGTGTAACGATCCAAATAAAGTGCTCAATACAACTCTGGTCTTTGATCCAAATGGCGCGCAAATTGCACGTTATGACAAAATCCATTTGTTCGGATTTCAGACAAGCGAAGAGCGCTATCAAGAATCAGAAACGATTGCACCTGGCGATCAACCTGGGAGTGTGTCGGTTTCAGTTGCGGGGGTGGAGTGGCGCTTTGGTTTGAGTATCTGTTATGACTTGCGCTTTCCCGAACTCTATCGTGCAATTGGATTGGTGGATTGCCACCTTATTCCAGCCGCCTTTACCTATACCACCGGTAAAGACCATTGGGATGTCTTATTGCGGGCCAGGGCCATTGAAAACCAATGCTACGTCTTGGCATCAGCCCAAGGAGGCCTACATCAGAATCAGCGCCGCACCTGGGGCAATACGATGCTGATTGACCCATGGGGCCAGGTTCTTGCTACCCTGGATCAAGGCGAGGGATTGGTACACGGCATCCTCAGCAAAGAACAGTTAAACGCGGTACGCTCTAAATTGCCCGCATTACACCACCGCACCATGTGATTTTTTGAAAGACACTGCATTTATGAATGATGTTCACCTGCCGACTGATTGGACTAAACCCAAACAACAGGGCGACTTACTGCAAATAGCCAAGTCAATACTGCTGGAGCCCAGCGGCCTCACAGAATCCGATTTGCATGACACCTTTGGGGTGATGTACACCCATCGCCTGGATGATGCCGATGTGTATTTTCAGCACACACGCAATGAAAGCTGGAGCCTAGAAGAAGGCATTGTCAAATCCGGCAGCTTCAGCATTGACCAGGGCGTGGGTGTGCGCGCCATTTACGGTGACAAAACCGCGTTTGCCTATTCGGATGAAATCAATCTACCCGCCCTACTCAAGTCAGCTAAAGCGACCCGAGTAATTGGCCCATCGGGTGGCAAGCAGGCCCTTGGCAGAACCGTATCGACTCCGGTCGCCAACACTCTGTACTCCGGCTTAAATCCACTCGACTCCTTAAGCCCAACGGACAAGATCGCCTTACTTGAAGCCATTGAGCGACGCGCCAAAGCACGCGATCCCCGAATCATTCAGGTGATGGCCAGCCTAGCCGGGGAATTTGATGTGGTACTAGTAATGCGTGCCAATGGCTTACTTGCGGCTGACATACGGCCACTCGTCCGCGTCTCCGTTCATGTGATTGCAGAACAAAATGGGCGGCGTGAGTCAGGCTCTGCTGGCGGTGGTGCGCGCCATGATTACGGGTATTTCACATC